>NZ_JBBMES010000004.1:0-222418 GCF_040096395.1 Lachnospira hominis (ex Hitch et al. 2025)
TACTTATAACATATGTTTTAAAAGTATGCAAGTAATATTTAAAATAAATAAATAATATTAATACTTGCAATTATAGATAAGTTATGTTAGTATTGAAATATAAAGAGGCGATTGGATTAATAATATGAATAGAATGGATATAAAAAATGACTAAGGTAAGAGTGCTAGCTGAATATGCAAGTAACAGATTGGCAGAAATATATGAAGAACGTAGTATTAATAGTATGAGATGGTTTATTCTGCCAAATAAAGAGGCTATTCATGTGGATATTGTGACAAGTGATTTGCTTGTGATAGAATTTGCTGATAATGAGGAAAAAGCTAAAATATATATGGCTGACGACGGACAAACATATTATATAGGTGATTACGCCACACCTGATGAATTGTTTATTGCAATGATGAAAGAAATAGAATATGAATTAAAAACGTCATAGGCTTGATGACAAATGACGTTTTTATCTATAAAGTTATCATATTCAATTCTTTTTTTGTTTGTTAATTGTAAGGTATAAAAGTCCTATGCCTATGAAAATTAATAAAAGCAATATTATCATGTATGCAACGCCTATTCCAAGTGTTTCAGTACTCATCCGGCTTAAATCCCATCCGAACCATCCGGTAGGAGCATTATAATTAAGAAAATTATATGGTGCTGTCATTGTTTGATACCAACGTACGCCGGTTAAAGCAAGGATGTATACGAATCCGACATAGCAAAGAGGTGGAATGACGGCATATATGGCGTATATTTTTTTTGATTTGAATCCTTTATCAAATAGAAGAAAATCAGCTATAGCGAATAGTGGACCTACAAAATGTACACCGAAACTTCCGGCATGATTGCGAAAATATGCACCGATAAGTCCATCTTCAGATGTGGGACCAAGAATCAACATGTAAACAAGAAATGTAAGTGTGATTGAAAGTGTCATAAGAAATTTTAATATATATAATTTGTTATTTTTGTAATCTTTGCCTGTTTTAAGCAGAATAATATCTAACACAATAAATATTATAAGAATTATGTCCAATGCGACATTTGACAATGTTGTAAAAAATGTAAAAGACATAATGTTATCAATTGTAAATATTAATCCATATAACGATGCAACAAGTGAGATGGATTTTAAAACAATGCTTATAATTAAAGATTTTTTATTTGTAGTGGACATGTTTATTTTAGCCTCCAAATATTTGATTATCAAATTATAATACATTTGTGAATATATTGCAATATTACAAAAATAAGATATAAATTTCTGATGCATCAGATAATATATTGACCTGGATTAAGATTAGTGATACTCTTTTTTTTAAAAGTAGTGAAATAATACCTTTGCATGGAGGGCAGCATTTATGGGAGAAATAAGAAATAAAGATGGATTGACAGAGGAAGAATTTTTAAAACAATACAAGCCGTCAAAGTATGAAAGACCAAGTGTTACGGTTGATATGCTGATTTTGTGTATGAGCAGATATCTTGATAATCTGAAAGTATTATTAATTCAGAGAAAAAATCATCCATATATTAACTGCTGGGCTTTGGCGGGAGGATTTGTAGGAATTCATGAATCAACTTATGATGCGGCTTGCAGGGAATTACAGGAAGAGACAGGATTAGTAACAAATACATATCTAGAGCAGTTGTATACAATGAGTAATCCTGACAGAGACCCAAGAATGCGTGTTATAGATGTAGCATATATAACATTGATGAGAGAACAGCCAGTGCTGGCAGGAGATGATGCGAAAAAATCACTATGGTTTGATATTAGTTTGCATGATGATATTTTGGAACTTAAAAATGAAGAAGAAAATATTAATATAAAATATTGTCTGCATAAAAAAATATTTAAAAATGGTGTGGTGGATACGACAGGGTACACGCAGGAAAGCATAACAGATGAAAAATTGGCATTTGACCATAATGAAATAATATTAGAAGGATTATTAAGATTAAAAAATAAAATTTTATATAGTGATATTGCTTTTAATCTGCTACCTGAAGAATTTACACTCCCAGATGTTAAAAGGGTGTATGAAGTGATTCTGGGGAAAGAATTGTATAAATCGAATTTTAATGCAAATATAAAATCTAAATTAATATCAACAGATTGTAAAATTACATCTATGATAAAAGGCGGAAAAAAAGCAGCTGGTTATAAATATAAAGGACAATGATTTAAGGAGAACAGTTATGAAAATTTTAGTTATTGTAGATATGCAGAATGATTTTACATCAGGAGTATTGGGGAATAATGAGTGCGAAGAAGCGGTTTCAAAGGTTGTAGAAGTTATAAATGAGGATAATTATGATAAGATTTTTCTTACAAGGGATACACATCAAAAAAATTATCTTGAAACTCAAGAGGGACGGAATTTACCAGTTGAACATTGCATAGAGGGAACAATTGGCTGGCAGATTAGAGAAGAGATTATGAAAGCTGTCAGCGACAATAATTTTTGCATTATAGATAAGCCTGTTTTTGGTTCCCTCAAACTTGCAGAAGATATAAAAACGGAATATGAAAATAAGCAGGATAATCTTGAAATTGTTCTTGTGGGTGTGTGTACGGGGATTTGTGTTATCAGTAATGCAATGCTGTTGAAGGCAGCTTTGCCTGAAGCTGTAATTACAGTTAAGGCAGATGCATGTGCCTGTGTAACACCCGAATCGCATAAAATAGCATTGGATGCAATGAAAATGTGCCAGATTAATATTGATTGAAATTCGGAGAAATTATGCTTAAATATATACGTGATGAACTGGTATCAATGACAGATAAAGGAAATTATCAAACATTTACATCTTCACTCATTCCGGGGTGTAATAATATTATCGGTGTGCGTCAGCCGGCACTGAAAAAATATGCAAAACAGCTTGTGAAAGAAAATGAGGATTTTAGAAAACTTCTTACGGAGCCTGATTTATACTATGAGGAAACCCTTCTAAGAGGTTATATCATAGGAATGGGTACCGCGAAAGAAAAAGATTTTGACAAAGCTCTTGAAGATTTAAAGAAATTTATTCCGCTTATTGATAATTGGGCTGTTAATGATGGATTTTGTGTGGAATTCAGAATTATGGATAAATACAGACAGGAATTTCTGCCGTTTTTGGAAAAATGTATATTGTCGGAAGATGAATTTGAGGCAAGAGCCGGACTTATAATGCTTCTTGACCATTATATTAAGGTTGATGCCGACGGCAATAAAAAGCCGAGAATGAAAAAAGTTATGCTTGAAGATATAGGCATGTGTGGTGAAAATAATAAAAAAGAAGAGCAGGGAATGTACATAGATAAAATTCTTTTACTTGTGAACCGTGATTTTTCTTCAAACGGATATTATACTCAGATGGCGGCAGGATGGCTTCTAGCAGAGTGTTTTGTTACATTTCCGTTAGATACATGGCGTTATCTTACGGATAAAGAAAATATGAAACTTGATAATGTTTCATACAAAAAAGCAATAAGAAAAATATGTGAGTCGCTCACACCGGATGATGAAGTTAAAAAAGTGGTGAGAGAGCTTGCGTGATGATGCTGTAAAGAGTTTGTGTAATGACGCAAAACTGAGAGGCGGTTTTGGGGTGAGTTTGTATGAAATCAGTATGTATGTTATTATATATAAATATATGTTCTGTAGTAACAGCCGTGATTAAATTAAAAATCGCGGCTGTTATCGTTTTTATCGCATTCTTGACTGTAAAAATGCCGGTATTACAAGTTCAGTTTCTTTTTTGTGTGCATTGTTTTTAAGCGTGTCAAATACAGGAATATCAGAATTGCTGGTATAAATGTTTTTCGTGTCATGTTTCGGAACGTAAGCCTTGTCGTAAGCCATATTTGAATCGGATTTTGAGGCAGATACATTTTCAAGTCCGGTTGCAATAATTGTAATAACAGAATTTTTATTATCGTTTAACTGTTCTTCACTTGAGACAGTTCCCCACATTATTTTTGCATCTTTTCCTGCAATTTCCTGGATGTACTGGATTGCATTGTTTAATTCTATAAGATTGACGTCTCCGGATGAATTAATCATTACATATTTGGCATTTGTAAGATTAGTGTTAAGGAGCGGCGAATTTACTGCCTGTTTTACCGCATCTGTTATTGATGTATTTTCGTCTGCATAGCCGATTCCCAGATGTCCGTAACCTTTGTCACCAAGAACTGTTTTTAAATCATTAAAGTCAAGATTGACAGTACCACAGTTGAATACAATATTTGTTATTGTGTCAATGGCATTTTTAAGCACAGAATCTGCAAGAGAAAAAGCTGCGGACATAGTAACAATTTTTTCATTGCACGAAAGAAGTTTGTCGTTGGAAATTACAAGCAGTGTGTCAATGCATTTTTCGAGATTTTCAATTCCGGCATTTGCAATGTTTGTACGATTAGGATTTTCAAAATTGAAAGGAGTTGTGACAACAGCTACTGTAAGTATTCCCATATCTTTACATATTTTAGAAATGTAGGGAAGTGCACCGGTACCTGTCCCGCCACCCATTCCTGCAGTCAGGATAACCATATTTGCATCGTTTACAAGTTCCTTGATTTCATCGGTACTTTCTTCGGCAGCGGCATATGCAATCTCAGGATTTCCTCCTGCACCGAATCCATTTGTCAATTTTTTACCGATTGTAAGACAGATATCGGCATTTGATTTGTCAAGAACCATCTGGTCGGTGTTTATGGCAATAAACTGAATTGGAAAAGGGGTTTCGTGAGAAAGCCTGTTTACAGCGTTGTTGCCACAGCCGCCGACACCTATAACTTTAATTACAGGCATATTTGATGAAGCATATTTTAAGTCTGTTATTTCAAGCATATTTAACCTCCTGAAGTTTGCATAAATGCGAATTTATAATTTGCAATATAATGCATTTATGCTAAAATGTCAATGATAATATGCAAAAACGCAAAAAATAATTGCGAAAATGCAAAAATAGGTGTATGATTTTAATAGAAAAATGCAGCAGGAGATTTATTATGGATTTAGGGAAAAGATTGAAAGCAAAAAGAAAAGAAAAAAATATATCTGCCGAATATCTTGCAAAAGAATTGGGGATTTCAGTGTCAACCGTTTACAGATATGAGGATTCAAGCATATTAAAGATTCCTGTATCAACTTTTGAAAAAATGTGTGATATTCTGGGAACAACACCGGCACAAATGATGGGAAATGTTCCTGAAAAAACAGTTGATATAAAAAGCGGTAATGATTTACCTGTGAATTTTGATAATCCAAAAGATGCTATGGAATTTCTTTTGAAGCTGCCGACAGTGGCGGCTTATGGCGGATATGATCCGTCAAAGATGGATGACGAGACAATGGTGGCATTTGCAAATGAAATTTTACAGCAGTTACAACTTGTGAGTTACAAATACAGGTAGGTGGAAAAATGAGAGCAAAAGAAATAAAAAATCTCGCAGAGGATTTACGAGAAAATTACAATACGAGAAATCCATTTGAACTGGCGGATAAGTTTGGCATAAAAGTGCTTATAAGCAAAGTGCTTCCGGCGGATAAAAAGGCGTATACAATAAAATCAGATAATTATCCTACAATTATAATTGTCAACGGCAGATATGAGTATAAAAGTCAGATGGTGCTTTGTGCACATGAGCTGGGGCATGCACTTCTTCATTCAGATGCGGTCAACAATTTCGCAGTTACAAGTAAAAATGCTTTTAAAAATGTTGAATATGAAGCGAATCTTTTTGCAGTATCATTGCTTTTTGATGAAGAAGATTTTAATATAAAAATGCTCAATATGAGCAATTACCTGTTAAAACAGGTTTTAGATTACAATATAGAGGAAAAATAGGGGAGTAGTTATATTGTGAAAAATAGAATTTTTAGTTATATTTTAATTTTGACTTTATTAATCGTGACTGCCGGTTGTGGAAGTAAAAAGCAGGCAGAATTAAATACACAGAATGTAGTCGAAACAACAGCTTCCGATATTGCACTGACAGAAAAACAAACTGAAACTGAAAGTATAAAAGAAACAGAAAGTGAAAATATGACAGAAGAATCAAGTGAAGAAAATGTCGATATACAGGAAGAAGTTGATGAAGATTCAACAGTAGAAGATTCAGATGATACATATTATGAGGAATATGAGGAAGAATCACGAAACGATGAGACTCCAGGGGAAAGCAGACCGATAATAATATGTATAGACCCCGGACATGGCGGAGATAACGATGAGGGCACAAAAGAAACTTATGACGGAAAGCTTGTTATGGAAAAAGACTTAAATTACAGGATTGCGACAAGTTTAAAGTCTTATCTTGAGCAGTATGACGGAATCAAAGTTATACTTACAAGAAATGAAAATCAGGGGCTTGGCCTTATTCAGAGGATTGATTATGCTGTTGCAAATGAAGCAGATTATTTTATATCAGTCCATGTAAACAGCAGAAGCACTGACGAAGTAAATTCGCATGGATGTATGGTTCTTATGAGCTGCAGCAGATATCAGCCTGCAAATACAAAAGTCGGAAGTCTTTATGACACAGAAAGAGGAATGGCATTGTCTGTGATTTCAAAGCTTAACCGGCTTGGGTTACCAATAGCAAATGACTGGAATACAGAAAATACACAGGGAATTCTGCAGAGGGTAAATACCGTAGGTGCGACATATCCCGATGGCTCACAGGCTGATTATTATACACTTCTTTATTGCGGAACCGAAGCCGGACTTCCAACGATAATTATTGAACATGCTTTTTTAAGTAATGAAAATGATTACAGGAATTTTCTTTGCACTAATGATAAACTTGATGCATTGGCAAAAGCGGATGCTGAAGGCATAATTGAATCAATACGTTAAGCCGCGTGACATACAGCATGCAGTAATAAAGAAAGGATTAAAGATATGCAATTTATTATTCTCATGTGCTGTGTTGTAAGCATAATAATTTCGGTTTTATGTTTAACAGTAAGCATGAAAAATAAAAATACTGATGAATATAAAAGAGTTAATCAGCAGCTTGATATGATGTCACAGACGTTTGCAGCACAGATTTCTACACTTTATGACCAGCTTAACCGTCAGAATAACCTTATGGTTAATAATATAACAGCACTTGGCAGGGAGTTAAGAGAGTCACAGGAAACACAGCAGGGCAGGGCGAAAGAGCAGCTTGTAAATGTGCAGAATGAAATGAAAGAATTAAGAAAAGAAAACAGGGAGATTCTTGATAAAATCCGTGAAGACACATTGGGTACACTTGACAGCATGAGAAAATCCAACTGGGAAAGCCTTGAACAGTTAAGGAATGATAATCAGAAGAGTCTTGATAAAATTAATGATACTGTAAATGAAAAACTGCAAAAAACACTTGATGATAAGATTTCACAGTCGTTTGAAGCTGTAAATAAGCGTCTGGCTGAAGTTTACGAAGGCCTCGGTGAGATGAAAAAAGTTGCATCGGGAGTTACCGATCTTAAAAATGTACTTTCAAATGTAAAGACAAGAGGAATTATGGGAGAGATTCAGCTTGCATCAATATTAGGTGAGATACTTGCACCTGAACAGTTCGCAGAGCAGGTTGTGCTTGTTCCGGGTAAAAATGAAAAAGTTGATTTTGCCGTAAAACTTCCGGGGGCATCTGCTGACAAAACAGTATATCTTCCTATTGATTCAAAATTTCCGGGTGATACATATGCCAATCTTATGTCGGCCTATGAAAATGGCGATGTAGATGATATAAAGCAAAAGAGAATTCTTCTTGTAAATGAGATAAAAAAATGTGCAAAAAGCATACATGATAAATATATTATTCCGCCATATACAACTGATTTTGCAATAATGTTTCTTCCTTTTGAGGGACTTTATGCAGAAGTTGTAAATATGGGGCTTGTGGAAGATTTACAGAAAAATTACAAAGTAAATATTGCAGGACCATCTACCATGGCGGCAATGCTTAACAGCCTTCAGATGGGATTCAGAACACTTGCAATACAGAAAAAAAGTGGGGAAGTCTGGAAAATACTTGAATCTGCCAAGAAAGAATTTGAGACATTTGAGGATGTACTTAACAAAACACGCAGCAGATTAAGACAGGCTGACGAAGAACTTGAGAAGCTTATCGGAGTCCGTACAAGAGCGATTAATCGTAAGCTCACTAATGTTACAGTTCTGGATGAACCGCAGGAGCTTGATTAAGAATACTTAATTCAGAGAAATAATAAGTTTGATGCATTTGATATACAGGAATTAAAAAAGATGTTCAGGCTCTCTTTTGAACATGTAAAACAACTTGAAAAGTTAGTTGGTAAAATAAGTGACAATAGTAAAGGAGAAGATGAATGAAAATTCAGTTATCAGATCATTTTTCATATAGCAAACTTATAAAATTTACACTTCCAACAATAGCAATGATGATATTTACATCAATTTATGGTGTTGTAGATGGTGTCTTTGTTTCAAACTGTGTCGGAAGTGATGCTTTTGCGGCTGTTAATCTGATTATGCCTATAATTATGATACTTGGTTCTGTCGGATTTATGATAGGAACAGGAGGGAGTGCCATTGTATCAAAGACACTGGGAGAAGGCAAGAAAGAAAAGGCTAACGAGTATTTTTCAATGCTTGTATATCTGTGTGTTGTATCAGGCGTAATATTGTCTGTTATAGGTATAATATTTACAGAACCGATTGCTGTTTTACTCGGTGCTAAGGGAAGTATAGCAAAAGACTGTGTGACATATGGCAGAACTGTGTTTTTTATGCTTACGGGCTTGTTTTTGCAAAATGCATTCCAGAGTTTTCTTGTTGTTGCCGAAAAGCCCAAGCTTGGACTGTTTGTAACGCTACTTGCCGGATTTACTAATATGTTTCTGGACTTTTTATTTGTATATGTATTACGGTTTGGCGTTTTTGGTGCGGCACTTGCAACAGGAATAAGCCAGTTTGTCGGTTCTGTAATTCCGATTATATATTTTGCCGGTGGTAAAAATAATGTACTTAAACTGACAAAATGCCGTTTTAACAAAGATATAATTATAAAGACATGTATTAACGGTTCATCAGAAATGGTCACCAATATGTCAATGTCTCTTGTAAATATTCTGTATAATATGCAGCTTATGAAATATATAGGTACTAATGGAGTTGTTGCATACGGAATAATTATGTATGTGGGATTTATATTTGTGGGAACATATATGGGATACGCTGTTGGTTCTGCTCCTGTTATAAGTTATCATTACGGTGCAGGTAATAAAGATGAACTTAAAAATCTTTTCAAAAGAAGTCTTACTATAATAATTGTAAGTTCTGTTGTCATGACACTTATTGCTGAAATTATTGCTGGTTATCTTGCAGGAATATTTGTAAGTTATGACAATAATCTGCTTGAGCTGACAACTGAGGCGATAAGAATATATGCTGTTTCATATCTTATAAGCGGTATAAATATATTTGCATCATCATTTTTTACTGCTTTAAATAATGGCGTTGTTTCAGCTGTTATTTCATTTATGAGAATGTTTGTATTCCAGATTGTCATGATTCTTTTCCTTCCGGTCGTTCTGGGAATCAGCGGAATATGGACTGCGGTGATTGCAGCAGAAGTTCTTTCTGTTGTAATAAGTGTGATGTTTCTTGTAAAAAACAGGAAAAAATACAGCTATTAAACTATTTTGTTTGACAAATATAGTCATGTAGGCTAAAATTTTACGCAGAGTTTTATACAAAAGATTTATATGGAATTGATGAGGAAGGAGCTTGTAAAATGGCAGAGAAAAAGACATTTGTAACATTGGAACAGTTGAAGGAGATTGATAAGACATATCCTACACCATATCATCTTTATGATGAAAAGGGCATCCGCGAGAATGCAAAGAAACTTAAAGAAGCATTTTCATGGAATAAAGGATACAGAGAATATTTCGCAATTAAAGCTACTCCAAATCCATACATACTTAAAATCTTAAAAGATTACGGCTGTGGAGTTGACTGTGCATCGATGACTGAACTTATGATGGCATATGCATTAGATTACAAACCGGAAGAGATTATGTTTTCTTCTAATGATACACCGGCAGAAGAATATGAATATGCAGCAAAGATTGGTGCAACAATCAACCTTGATGATATAACACATATTGATTTTCTTGATAAGATACTTGACGGAAAGTTCCCGGAGACAATGAGCTGCCGTTATAATCCGGGTGGATTTTTTAAGCTTGGTACTTCAATTATGGATAATCCGGGAGATGCCAAGTATGGTATGACTCATGAACAGATAATTGAGGCATTCAAGATTCTCAAGTCAAAAGGCGTTAAGCATTTTGGTATTCATTCATTCCTTGCAAGCAATACTGTAACTAATGAATATTATCCTACACTTGCCAAGATTTTATTTGAGCTTGCTGTTGAACTTAAAGAAAAAACAGGAGCAGATATCAAGTTTATCAATCTTTCAGGCGGTATCGGCGTTGATTACAAGCCAGAGCAGGAAAAGAATGATATTTCAATTATCGGTGCCAATGTACACAAGGTATATGATGAAGTATTAAAGCCGGCCGGAATGGACGATATTGCAATTTATACAGAGCTTGGACGTTTCATGCTTGCACCTTACGGATGCCTTGTGACTAAAGCAATACATGAAAAGCATACTCACAAAGAGTATATTGGTGTTGATGCATGTGCGGTAAATCTTATGAGACCGGCTATTTATGGCGCATATCATCATATCACTGTTGCCGGAAAGGAAAATGCACCTTGCGACCATGTTTATGATGTAACAGGTTCACTTTGTGAAAATAATGACAAATTTGCCATAGACAGAAAGCTTCCAAAGATTGATATGGGAGATTATCTCATTATTCATGATACAGGAGCACACGGATTCTCAATGGGATATAACTATAATGGTAAGCTTCGTTCAGCAGAGCTTCTCTTAAAAGAAAATGGTGATGTCCAGATGATAAGAAGAGCAGAGACTCCAAAGGATTATTTTGCAACATTTGATTTCAGCGATGCATTGGATAAGCTTAATCTTAAATAAAATAGTTAATCCGGATAATCTCAATTTTAAAATAAAAATTAAGGAACTTGATAATGAAAGATTTAAAATATATTGCAGGCGAAATAAGCAAAGGTAAAAATCTTGATATTAATCTTGAAAAATATGCGACGGGTATGTGTTCTTTTTACAATACCCTCGCATGTATAAAGCTGGCAATGAATTACTATACAGTATATGATATGTATAATGAACAGCCTGTAAAAGAACCTCTTTTTAATGAATGTTTCGAAGAATTTAATAGCCTTGTTGCAAAGATTGCAGCAAAAGAAGATATTGACATTAAAACTGTTGATGATTTAAGAAATAAGATTACGGGAATTATGGAAAGTGTAACTTCTTTTGTTGACAGATTAAGAATATATGAGCATGCATTAAACAGAATTGAATACAGATTCAGGGATGATAAGTTTGATAAAGAATATTATAATACGTATCTTACAAATGATTTGATGCATTATATATTATCTGATAAGGATAATGTGGTTATTCACAGTAAGATAGCAGAGGTTGTAGGCCAGCTTCCTATGAGATTGTCAAGAAATAAGTTTTATGAATATTTAAGAGATGCATTCTCTTTGTATCATGGTGCCCAGAAAGGCACAATTGATGATTTTGCCTATTCTTTAAAGACAACAGCCACAATACATAAGCCGGAAGGCTTTGATGAAATTATGCCTGAAATGCATGAACTTGTTGGTTTACTTGAAAATGCAGATTACACATCCCTTGACAAAGACGAGTACAAGAAACTTCATGATGCATTACAGATTGGTGCTGAAAAAGTAACAGATCTTGCAGATTATTTTGTACTTCTGGCACAGATGGTTAATGATTTGTATACAATACTACTCACAGGCGGATATACTGTCGGTGAGGTAGAGGAAACAAATCTTGCATTTTCTATTATAGAGCAGATTGTTATGGCACATAATGGAAAAGATGAACTTAGTGAGGACATTCTTGAAGATTTTACCCGGTTTGAGGGTAAACAGGAAAGAATTTTAAGTGTTATAAGCCAGTGCGATTATGCTGTTGATATGGTGATTGATGAGTATAAAGAGAAGGCAGAAAAATGCAATCTTCTTACAGTATACGAAGCACTTAAAAAGGTTTCACTTTTACAGTCCGGAAGCGATTTTGTTGAGCTTGAAAAAGATAAATCAAGTGAAGAAGTTCCACAGGATTCATATGCAGATGAGGTGTGCGAATCGCTTATTGATGATTTGAAAACATTTTTTGAAAGTGCAAGCGTTCCGGTCAGAAGAGCAGTGATGGCAACTTTGTTATCACAGCTTCCTGTATTTTTTAATAATACTGATGAAATTCAGAATTACATCAATGTTTCACTTATGCAATGTACTGATGAAGCCGAAGCAGCAGCTACGGTTGAGGTTTTGAAGCTTATAATTAATTCATAGATGGGACTGTGATATATAATGAGATGGTATAGAAACCTGTATCTGGGTGATAATGCTAAAAAAGCAAAATATAAAGTATTTGGTAGAATACGAAAAGGGAGATTTACATCGGATACATTTCTTATAACACTTCCTTCCTCTGAGGAAAATCTGCTTGATATAACATCAGCAAATTTTTTATTACAGCCATATTTCAAGAAGAAAATAAATCTTGATAAAATATATGTTGTGGGGCTTGCAAAAGGAAGAGAAGAGGCTTTATATCTTGTAAGAGATATAATTGATGAAGTGTATTCAAATACCAAAGGTTTTGACATAGCCGGATATCTGCATTTCGGGGTTGGGAGAAATAGAGAATGATTCATATATTGCTTCTGGTTTTAAAAATAATAGGGATTATTCTTCTTGTTATCCTGCTTGCGGCTATTGCGGTTATTATGGCAGTGCTTTTTGTTCCCGTAAGATATAATCTTACGGCAGAATATTATGATAATAAGCCTGATGTTAAGTTTAATGTTTCATGGCTTTTGCATCTTTTCAGGATTAATGGCCTATATAACAAAAATGACGGTTTCCTGATGAAAGTGAAAATTTTATTTTTTACACTTTATCCTAAAAACAAAAAGACAGATGCAGATGATAATGCAGTGAAAAAAAGCCATGAGAAAAAAACTGAAAAAAAAGGACAAACAGAACATAAAAGACATGAAAAGAATGTTTTTGACGATCTGCCTGATAAAGATGAACTTCAAGATAAACAGGAAGGCCCGTACCAGCAGGAAGTTTCTGTTGATGAATTAAAAAAGCCTGAAAATGTGTCACAAAAAATGATTGAGAAGAAAGATTCTTATTCTGAGACATGTAAAAAAACAGGAATCATGCAGAAAATTTCGGACATTTTTGATAAAATAAAAAGTATTGCAGTAAAAATAAAAGCCACTTTTAAAAATATAAAAAACAAACAGGAAAATTTAGCTGATAAAATCAGAAATTTTAATAGTAAAATAACAGATGAAAATAACAGAAAGCTTGCCGGCTTCCTATGGGAACAGACAAAGCTTGTTATTGCAAAGGTTAAGCCTTCAAAGTTTAAGGGGTATATCCGTTTTGGGTTTGAGGAGCCTGATATAACAGGCAGGGCTGCAATGTATGCAGCTGTCCTGTATGGCTTTCTGGGACTTGATTTTGATATAATTCCTGATTTTGAGAATGAGATTCTCGAAGGAGAGGTATATTTAAAAGGCAGCGTACAGCTGTTTGGAATAGTAGTTATAGCTTTAAGGGTATATACTAACGAATTATTCAAAAAGATAATTTTAAAGAAAAATTAATATTTTATCAAAGTTGGATAATAGTTAAAATAAAGGAGGATATTATGGCAGAAAATAAGAATAACTTTGATGCTACTGTGGCATCACTTTTTAAAGGGATGGATTCATTTGTATCAGCCAAGACGGTAGTGGGTGATGCTGTGACGGTAAATGATACAATCATTCTTCCGCTTGTTGATGTTTCATTTGGTGTTGGTGCCGGTGCATTTGCAGGTGAAAAGAAGAATAATGCCGGTGGTGCAATGACAGGGAAAATGTCACCAAGTGCTGTTCTTGTTATACAGAATGGTGCAACTAAGCTTGTAAATATCAAGAATCAGGATACTGTCACAAAAATTCTTGATATGGTTCCTGATATTATTGATAAATTCACAGGTAAATCAGGTAATGTGACAACTGATGATGACATTAATGATGCTATTGACGGAGTTGCAAAGGAATTTGAATAACAGATTTTAATAAATATATTTGAATAACAGATAAACTGTGTGCATATAATAAAGCAGGGAAATGTGCATTTTAGGAGAATGATATGTGTTGCAGAATGATTGGTTTTATACTTTTCTGGATTGCAATCGGAATGATAATTGCACTTTTTCTTGCTGAAAATATGTTTTTTTGCATATGTGTTATTATTGCACTCATATTGCTTGGATATAATATGTTTTGCAAATGATATATAAAAGCTGGAAAAAAGCAGAGCAGTAAAAATACATAAGTAAATTATGATGATATCAAACATTCGACAAACTTTTTTTAAAAAAGTATTGCATTTTGTCTTGTTGTCTGATACAATGTCTGTTGTTGTGGGTAAAAATAACCCAGCCGTAAGGAGGTGTAAATCAATGGCAAAATGTGCAATTTGCGAAAAAGGTGCTCATTTCGGTATAGCTGTGAGCCATTCTCATAGAAGAACTAATAAGAAGTGGAATTCTAATGTTAAGTCTGTAAGAGTTAATGTTAATGGAGCAGCTAAGAAGATGTACGTTTGTACTTCATGCTTACGTTCTGGATTAGTTGAACGTGCTTAATTTCATTCAGTAAGCATCTGCTATTAATTTTCGAAAATTTATAACAGTAAAAAGTGGATTGCTGTCAGCGACCCACTTTTTTCTTTTTAAACGGATATTAAACTGAGAATGAGCATTGTGCTTCTTAATAGAAGAAAAAGGGTTTATTTTTTGGTCAAAGCAATGTATAATAACATCAATGAAGTAGAATATAAATTCAGGTGTTTTATTACATCTGTGAATGGAGGTATATATGAAAGGTTATTTGGATGGTGAACTGGGGATGATTTCCATTGATTCAGAGGTGATTGCCAGATATGCAGGTTCTACTGCGGTGGAATGTTTCGGCATCGTCGGAATGGCAGCTGTCAGCATGAAAGACGGACTTGTCAAGCTTTTAAAGGGTGACAGCCTCACAAGAGGAATCAAAGTTGATATTGATGAAGATAATAAGATTACAATAGATTTCCATGTTATAGTTTCATATGGTGTAAGTATTCTTACAGTTGCTGATAATCTTATTGAAAATGTCAAGTATAAGGTTTGTGAATTCACAGGTCTTGAGATTAAAAAAATTAACATATTTGTTGAAGGTGTCAGAGTAATAGATTAACTGGCACATATATATATATTGATTCATATATATTGATTATTGCAGACAGACGTAAAGTTTGTCATTTGCCGTTGTATCGGCGGAATGGAGGAAAATTGTGGCAACCAATACAATAGATGCAGCACTTGTCCAGAAGATGTTTCTTGCAGGTGCCAAGAATCTTGAATCAAAAAAAGAATGGATAAATGACCTTAACGTATTTCCTGTACCGGATGGTGATACAGGTACTAATATGACAATGACAATTATGTCGGCAGCCAAAGAAGTAAGTTCAATTGCCAATCCTACTATGGAGAATCTCGCAAAGGCAATTTCTACAGGTTCATTAAGAGGTGCTAGAGGAAATTCAGGTGTTATTCTCTCACAGCTTTTAAGAGGATTTACAAAGGAAATGTCATCACTTAAAGAGATTACTGTTGAGAATCTTGCAGCTGCAACACAGCGTGCAACAGAGACAGCTTACAAGGCTGTCATGAAGCCAAAGGAAGGTACAATTCTTACTGTTGCAAGAGGAATTTCTGAAAAGGCAGCTGAAGTTGCATCGCAGACAGAAAATCTGGAAGAAGCTCTTCTTACTATAATTGAACATGCTGAATATGTTCTTTCAACAACACCTGATCTGCTTCCTGTATTAAAAGAAGCCGGTGTTGTGGATTCAGGCGGACAGGGACTTGTTGTAGTCCTCAGAGGAATGTATGATGCACTCACAGGAAAGGTTACAGAATTTGATATTTCAGAACCAAAGGCAGATATATCAGAGAAGACACAGGCTAAAGGTGCAGCTATTGATAATGTTGATATCAAATTTGGATATTGTACAGAGTTCATTATTATGCTTGATAAAGAGTTTAATGAAAAGACAGAACAGGAATTTAAGGCATTTTTATCATCAATTGGTGATTCGATTGTATGCGTTGCATTAGATGATATTGTAAAAGTACATGTTCATACAAATCATCCTGGTCAGGCATTTGAAAAAGCACTTGAATATGGCCAGCTTACAAAAATGAAAGTTGACAATATGAGAGAAGAGCATAACCAGAAAGTTGTCGAACAGGCAGAGGTGCAGGCTGCTGTTGCTTCAGAGGCACAGAAAAAGAACGGCAAGCCGATTGCATCAAACCAGCCTAAGAAAGACTTTGGATTTGTTACAATTGCAGCAGGTGAAGGTCTTGCTGAGATTTTTAAAGGACTTGGCGTTGACAGCGTAATTGAAGGTGGTCAGACAATGAATCCGAGTACAGAAGACATCCTCAATGCGGCAGACAGTGTCAATGCTGATGTTGTATTTGTTCTTCCTAATAATAAGAATATTATTCTTGCCGCACAGCAGGCAGCTTCGATTGTTGAAGGCAAGAAGATTGTTGTTATACCTACAAAGACAATTCCACAGGGTATCACAGCTATGATTAATTTCGAGGCGACAAGAAGTGCAAAAGAAAATGAAGATGCAATGGTCGAATCACTTTCTACAGTTGCAACAGGACAGCTTACATATGCAGTCCGCGACACTTCAATTGACGGCAAAGAGATTAAAAATGGTGATATTATGGGTATTGGCGATTCGGGACTTCTTGCAGTCGGCAAAGATATAGATTCAACTCTTATTGAAATGCTTGATGAGATGATGAAAGAAAATGATGAAGCAGAACTTATCAGCGTATACTATGGTGAAGATGTGACAGAAGAGGATGCTGAAGCAGTTGTTGCCAAGATAGAAGAAAAATATCCTGATACAGATGTTGAATTACAGCCGGGTGGCCAGCCAATTTATTATTATCTTGTATCAGTAGAATGATTTATGTTAAACAGGAGGATGTTTGGTCATGAGTATGATAGATGTTGTAAGAGCAGATATGGTAGCTGCAATGAAGGCAAAGGAAAAAGAAAAGAAAGAAGTTCTTTCAATGCTTCTTGCTGATCTTAAAAATTATGAGATTAATAACAGAGTTGAGCTTACAGATGAAGCAGCTGCACAGGTTGTTTTAAAACAGATTAAACAGCTTAAAGAAACTTTGTCACTTACACCTGCGGACAGAACAGATATTATTAACGAATGTAATTTTTCAATAAGTGTATTGCAGAATTATGCACCTGAGATGATGGATAAAGATGCAATTGAAAAAGTAATCAAAGAAACACTTGCTGAACTTTCAATCGAAAAGCCAACACCTAAAGATAAAGGTGCCATTATGAAAACACTTATGCCTAAAGTTAAGGGTAAGGCAGATGGCAAACTTGTAAATGAAGTTTTAGCATCAATGATGTAATAAGCCTATGAAAATAACAGAGTTAAAAGGTATAGGCGAAAAATATGCACAGCTGCTTGGCAGGCTTTCTGTATATACAGTTGAAGATCTCGTGGGTTTGTACCCACGGGATTATGAACTGTATCAGGAGCCTGCTTTTATTAGCACACTGTCGCCAGATTATGAGAATAATAATGTTGTAATAGACGGTGTTGTATCAAAAAAAATTGATGTCTATCATACGGGAAAACTTGCAGTTATAAGTACATTTATCAATGATGAAAATGGTGACAGAATAAAATGTACATGGTTTAATATGCCATTTTTAAAATCGTCATTAAAGCTTGGAATGCGTTATATATTCAGAGGCAGGTTTGTTATAAAAAATGGAATAAAAATACTTGAGCAGCCGCAAATGTATACACGATCGCAATATTCTGAGATTGAAGGAACCATGCAGCCGATATATCCGCTTACAAAAGGATTGTCTAATAAAACGGTTGCCAACGCTGTACATCAGGCACTTGAAAAGTTTGATGCCGGATTGGAGAAAGAATACATTCCAGGTTATGTGAGACAAAAAAACGAACTTGCTGAGCATAACTATGCAGTTGTAAATATTCATTTTCCAAAATCGATGGAGGACTATATTCAGGCACGAAAAAGGCTGGCTTTCGAGGAATTCTTTTTATTTGTTCTTGCTGTAAGAAGTCTTAGAAATTCTAACGAAAGAATTCCTAATGGATACATTATACAAAATGATTCACGGACGGATGATTTTATAGAAAAGCTTCCATTTTCGCTTACAAATGGACAAAAGAGTGCGTGGACGGAAGTTAAAAAGAATATGTCAGGAAAAGGTCTTATGAGCAGGCTTATCCAGGGCGATGTTGGTTCTGGAAAAACAATTATAGCAGTGCTTGCACTTATGAATACAGCATATGCCGGTTATCAGGCAGCAATGATGGTACCGACGGAAGTTCTTGCAAAACAGCAGTACGATTCAATAACAAAAATGTTTAATAATATGGGCGTTGAACTTAATGTTTCATTACTTGTCGGTTCAATGACAGCTGCCGCAAAAAGAAAGGTATATGAAGATATAGAAAACGGACGCACCGATATAGTAATTGGAACACATGCTGTAATACAGGAAAAAGTGATATTTAAAAATCTTGCACTTGTAATTACAGACGAACAGCACAGATTTGGCGTAAATCAGAGGCGGGACTTGTCAGATAAAGGAAATAATCCGCATATTCTTGTAATGAGTGCGACACCTATTCCAAGGACGCTTGCAATAATTGTATATGGCGATTTGGACATATCTGTTATAGATGAACTTCCGGCAGAGAGGCTTCCGATTAAAAACTGTGTTGTCGATGAAAGTTACAGGCCAAATGCGTATAAATTTATTGAAAATCAGGTCCATGCCGGAAGACAGGCATATGTTATATGTCCGATGGTAGAGGACAGCGAGAATATTGAGGCTGAAAATGTTATTGATTATGCAAAAAAATTATCAGGTGAGCTTCCTGATGATATAAAAGTTGAATATCTTCACGGAAAAATGAAAGCTTCACAGAAAAATGAGATAATGGAGAAGTTTTCAAAAAATGAAATAAATGTGCTTGTTTCAACAACTGTAATTGAAGTTGGCGTAAACGTGCCAAATGCAACAGTTATGATGGTTGAAAATGCAGAAAGATTCGGACTTGCACAGCTGCATCAGTTAAGAGGCCGTGTCGGACGAGGCGGTTTTCAGTCGTATTGCATATTTGTGTCAGGTAATAAATCAAAGAAAACAAAAGACAGACTTGAGATTCTTAATAAGACAAATGATGGATTTAAAATTGCAGAAGAAGACTTGAAGCTGCGTGGTCCGGGAGATTTTTTCGGAGTAAGACAAAGCGGAGATTTTGATTTTGGAATAGCAGATATTTATACGGATGCAAAAGTTTTAAAAAGTGCGTCAGAAGCAGCAGGAGAAGTACTTGACAAAGACCCGGAACTTGAACTTGAAGAAAACAGATATCTGGCAGAAAAAGTGTCGGAATATACAGTTAAGTGCCTTGAAAAGCTCAACATCTGAATATTGATGAAAAGAGGAGATTGTTTTATGAGAGATATGGAATTTACAATGAGCCGTCCCGGTCTTGTTGAGCCGGGACAGGAAGTTGAAATTACAGAAGGAAAACTTCCAAGCAGTTATTATTATACAATAGAACCGGCTGTCGCAATGTCAGGCAATTACACGACACCGGAGCGTTTAAAGTCAAGAAAAGGCATTGTCAAAGAAGTTGGTGAGACGGCGAGAGGATATTATGTAATTGCATCTTTTGACGAATAAATATGATTGCTATCCGCATATACATTTACCAATATAATATAATTATATAATTATTAATATTTACAAGTGTATTTCGGAGGGTGATTTATGGATAGTGCTTTCAAATTTGATATCTACAAAGATATACAGATGAGAACCAGTGGTGAGATTTTTCTGGGAGTTGTAGGTCCTGTAAGAACAGGAAAATCAACATTTATAAAACGGTTTATGGATCTTTGGGTCATACCCGCAATTGAAAATGAAAATGTCAGGAAACGTACTATAGATGAACTTCCGCAAAGTGGTTCAGGCAGCACAATAACGACAACCGAACCGAAATTTATTCCGGGAGTTGCTCCTGTAATATGCCCTGTTGACGGTGTAAATGTAAAAGTGCGTCTTATTGACTGTGTTGGATTTATGGTGAAGGGTGCTCTTGGTGTGTATGAAAATGATAAGGAGCGTCTTGTAAAAACTCCGTGGTCTGACAGTCCAATTCCATTCAGTCGTGCGGCAGAAATAGGAACCGGTAAAGTTATTTCGGAACATTCAACGATTGGAATTGTTGTAACAACTGACGGTTCTTTTACGGAAATTCCGAGAGAATCATACGTCGAGCCTGAAGAGCGTACCATACGTGAATTAAAAACTATAGGTAAACCATTTGTTGTTATTTTAAACAGCAGCAAACCTTATGCCAAAGAAACAAAAGCACTTGCTGAAGAAATGTCACAAAAATATAACGTAGCGGTAACTCCTGTAAACTGCGACCAGCTTAAAAAAGAAGATGTAAAGCAGATTTTAGAGAGTGTTTTGATGGAATTTCCTATACGCTGCATAGGATTTTTCGGTCCACAGTGGCTTGAGATGTTATCGTGTGACCACTGGCTAAAAAAAGAAATAACTGATGCGGCTGCCAAAATCCTCGACAGTGCTACATATATGAAAGATACAAGAAATAATAATATTTTTGATATGATAATGAAGACAGATGGGGAGAGTCACATTCAGGATATGTCATTCAGAAATATTAATATGGCAGACGGAAATGTCTCAGTTGATATAAAAATGAAACCTGATGTTTACTATGATGTACTTAGTGAACTTACAAAAACGCAGATAAAAAATGAATATGAACTGATAAATACAATAAAAGAACTTGCATCAAAGAAACAGGAATTTGATTCTGTCAAAGAGGCACTTACGGACGTCGGAATCAGTGGATTCGGTGTTGTAACTCCTTCAGTTAAAGATATTGTGCTTGATGAACCGGCTGTTATAAAAAACGGAAATAAATATGGTGTACGCATAAAAGCCCAGGTTCCATCAATTAATATGTTAAAGACAAATATCAATGTTGAGATTGCACCGATAGTCGGCAATAAAAATCAGGCTGATGACCTGATTGAATATATAAAAGATAATACAAAGGATAATCCACAGGGAATCTGGGAAACTAATATTTTTGGAAAAACTGTTGAACAGATTGTAAGTGACGGAATAAAAGAAAAAACACATAATATTACGCCTGAAAGCATGGAGAAAATCAGCGGCACACTTGAAAAGGTGATGAATGAAAACACAGGACTTGTATGCCTTATTGTATAAATAAACTTGTACAATAATATGAAAATGTGTTATTATTAACAAAGAATAAAGATATCTATTTGGAGGATACGAGATGAAGAAATTGGAAGAATATGTAAGAAGTATTCCTGATTTTCCTGAAAAAGGAATTATATTCAGAGATGTTACAAGTGTACTTCAGGATGCGGACGGATTACATCTTGCAATTAATGAGATGGATAAGTGTCTTGAAGGAATTGACTATGATGTTGTTGTAGGTCCTGAATCGAGAGGATTTATTTTTGGTGTGCCGATTGCATACAATAATCATAAAGCATTTGTGCCTGTAAGGAAGAAAGGTAAACTTCCATGTGAGACAATTTCGTGTGATTATGATCTTGAATATGGAAAAGCAACTATCGAGATGCACAAGGATTCAATCAAACCTGGTCAGAAAGTCGTAATTATTGATGATTTAATTGCTACAGGTGGTACAACAGAAGCTATTATCAAGCTTGTTGAAGAACTTGGCGGCGTAGTTGTAAAAGTTGTATTTCTTATGGAACTCAAAGGACTTAAAGGAAGAGAAAAGCTCAATGGATATGATATTGATGCTGTAATCCAATACGAAGGTAACTAATTATATTATGGCTGCTGACAATCTGCATAATGCGGATTTTTGCAGCCTTTTTAAATTTTATTATAAAAGGAGCTTGACTTATGGCAACACCACATAATAATGCCCGGATGGGAGATATTGCAAAGACGGTTCTTATGCCCGGAGATCCGTTAAGAGTTGAATATATAGCAAAAAATTATATGGAAGATGCAGTATGTTTTAATAAAGTAAGAGGTATGCTTGGATATACAGGAACATATAAAGGCAGAAAAATATCTGTTATGGGAAGCGGCATGGGAATGCCGTCTATGGGTATATACAGTTATGAATTGTATAAAATGTATGATGTGGACAATATAATAAGAGTAGGTTCGGCTGGAGCTTTTAAAGATGATATTAATCTTAAAGATATAGTAATTGCACAGGCTGCATGTACAGATTCCAATTATATGTCACAGTTTAAGCTCCCGGGAACATTTGCACCGGTTGGTGATTATAATCTTATTTCGACTGCTGCCGGAAAGGCAGAAGATCTTGGACTTAATGTCCGCGTAGGCAATATCCTTTCTACTGATTCATTTTATACTTATGACCCATTAGACAATGATGCATGGAAACGTATGGGAGTTTTGTGCGTGGATATGGAAGCAGCTGCTCTTTATGCTAATGCAGCGGCACTTTCAAAAAAAGCATTGTGTATGCTTACAATAAGTGATCATTTGTATAAATCAGAAAAACTTGATGCCGGTGAGAGGCAGGAAGGATTTAATGATATGATTAAACTTGCACTGGAGGTAGCATGGACTCAAAAGTAATCTTGTTTATTGCAGCACTTATTGTGGCGGTGATTTATCTGTGGGTGGATAATAACAGGCGAAGGCGTGAACGTATTGAAAAAAAGCTTGAATCCAGCTGGGGAAAACCGTCAACAAGGAAAATAACAGATGATGAAATGAAAGTTATTTCTCATTATTATGAGGACAGCATAGAAAATTCCGGGGCCGATAGCGGATATATAGATGATATAACGTGGAATGACCTCGATATGGATAGAATTTACAAAAAAATGAATATAGCAAATTCTTCTGTTGGTCAGGAAAGTTTGTATAAAATGCTCCGTATTCCGTCGGATATAAAGAAGTTAAAAGAGACTGACAGACTTGCTTCGTTTTTTGCATCCGATAAAGAAAAAAGAAAATCTGTGCAGAGGATTTTCTGCTGGCTTGGATTTTCAAAGGGTGTATCGGTAAGTGATTATATAAGCCTGCTTTCGGATTTGAAGCCGTCGGGCAATCTTATTCATTATCTGTCAGTAATTTTAATAGCAGCTGCGATTATATGCTGCATTTTTGTGAATCCTGTTGCGGGAATCGGGCTTGTTATTGTGGCTGTAAGCTTTGCTGTAATAAGTTATTACAAATTAAAAGCCGGCGTTGAACCTTATTTTATATGTATAACACAGATTGTACGCATGGTCCAGGCTGCACATGATATTGAAAAATTAGATATAGAAGAACTTTCGGAATATAACAGATATTTTAAAGATGCTGAAAAAGATTTTTCTTCTGTTGTAAAAAATTCGGGAATTCTGACATCAGGCAATGTGACAGGTTCACTTTCAGAGATGGTACTTGATTATGTACGTATGCTCACACATATAGACCTCATTAAGTTTAATCATATGCTTAAAAAGCTTGATTCACATGAGGACAAGGTTTATGAGCTTATGGAAACACTTGGATATATTGAAGCATGTATATGCGTAGCCTCTTTCAGAAAACAGCTTGAATACTGGTCAAGACCTGCGTTATCTTCACATGGGACTAACATGTCGGTGACTGAGGTTTTTCATCCGCTTATTAAAGAACCAGTTGTAAATTCGATAACAACATCAAAACATGTTCTTGTAACAGGGTCAAATGCATCGGGTAAATCGACATTTTTAAAGACGATTGCAATAAATGCTCTTTTATCACAGACTATTTATACAAGTACATCAAAAGAATATAATGCTCCTTTTTACAGGATATATTCTTCAATGGCACTTCGTGACGACCTTAATGCACAAAACAGTTATTACCTTGTTGAAATAAAATCATTAAAACGTATACTTGATGCTGTTGATAAAGATGATAAAAGACCTGTACTCTGTTTTGTTGACGAGGTTCTTCGCGGAACAAACACAGTTGAACGAATTGCTGCATCATCTGAGATACTAAAAAGCCTCAGATATAAAAATGTGCTTGTTTTTGCGGCTACGCATGATATTGAACTTACGTATCTTCTTGAAAAATATTATGATAATTATCATTTTCAGGAAGAAGTTACAGATGATGATGTAAAGTTTAATTACAGATTGTTTACAGGACCTGCGGTTACAAGAAATGCCATAAAACTGCTTGGTGTGATTGGGTACAACAAAAATATAATTGATGCAGCAGAATCACAGGCTGGCTATTTTATCAGGAGTGGAAGCTGGAAGGTTGATTAATGATTTTTTTTGTGATAATATATAACAATGTGATTGCATAGTAAATGTATGCAGAATTGGAGGCAATATGGTTGGTTTGGTAAGTATTTTGGCCGGAGAGATTTTATATGAGAGCATAAAATTTGTAATTATGCTTGGTTTATTAGTTGCCGCAGTATTTATTGGCGGTGCACTTAGAAAGAAAAAAGATGCTAAAAAAGCCAGGAGGGAAGAAGAGTGCAATACAGAGGCGTAAACGAGTTAAGAAAGTTATTTTTGGATTTCTTTGAAAGCAAAGGACATCTCAAGATGAAGAGCTTTTCGCTCGTTCCACATAACGATAACAGTTTATTAATTATTAATTCAGGTATGGCACCGTTAAAGCCGTATTTTACAGGACAGGAGATTCCGCCAAGACGCAGGGTTACAACATGTCAGAAGTGTATCCGTACAGGTGATATTGAAAACGTAGGCAAGACAGCAAGACATGGTACATTTTTCGAGATGCTTGGTAACTTCTCATTCGGTGACTACTTCAAGAGAGAAGCAATTCACTGGTCATGGGAATTCCTTACAGAGGTTGTTGGACTTGATGCCAACAGACTTTACCCATCTATTTATGTAGATGATGATGAAGCATTTGATATATGGAATAAAGAGATTGGGATTGCACCTGAAAGAATTTTCAGATTTGGCAAAGAAGATAATTTCTGGGAACATGGTGCTGGTCCATGTGGTCCATGTTCAGAGATTTATTATGACAGAGGCGAAAAGTACGGATGCGGCAAGCCGGGCTGTACAGTAGGCTGTGACTGCGACAGATATATGGAAGTATGGAACAATGTATTTTCGCAGTTTAATAATGATGGCAAAGGTAATTATTCTGACCTTATCCAGAAGAATATCGATACAGGTATGGGACTTGAACGTCTTGCAGTTGTAGTTCAGGATGTTGATTCAATATTTGATGTTGATACATTACAGGCACTCCGTGACAAAGTCTGTGAGATGGCAGGCGTTAAGTACAAAGATGATGAGAAGCAGGATGTTTCTATCCGTGTTATCACTGACCATATCCGATCAGTTACATTTATGGTAAGTGATGGTATTATGCCATCTAACGAAGGAAGAGGTTATGTTTTAAGAAGACTTCTCCGTCGTGCAGCAAGACATGGACGTATCTTAGGTATTGAAGGTAAGTTTCTGTCTAAGCTTTGTGAGACAGTAATCGAAGGTTCAAAGGATGGTTATCCTGAACTTGAAGAAAAGCGAGTATTCATTACCAAAGTTATTTCTGAAGAAGAAGAAAAGTTTAACAAGACAATTGACCAGGGATTAAGTATTCTTAATGATATGGAAGCAGAAGTATTAAAGAATGGCAGCAGCGTACTTGCCGGTGAAGATGCTTTTAAGCTTTATGATACTTATGGATTCCCACTTGATCTCACAAAAGAGATTCTCGAAGAAAAGAATATCACAATTGATGAAGAAGGCTTTACAAAGGCTATGAACGAACAGCGTGAAAAAGCCCGTAAAGCAAGAAAGACAACTAATTATATGGGAGCGGATGCTACTGTATATGATGATATTGACCCTGCAATTACAAGTAAGTTTGTCGGTTATGACAAGCTTGAAAATCATTCACATGTAACAGTTCTTACAACTGAAGAAGAAGTTGTTGAGGCTCTTTCCGAGGGTGATAAAGGAACAATTATAGTTGATGAGACAGTATTCTATGGCACAATGGGTGGTCAGGAAGGCGACTGTGGTACAATTACAGGCAGTGAAGGCGAATTTAAGGTAGAAACAACTATTCACCTTAAAGGCGGTAAAATCGGACATGTCGGTGTTATGACAAAAGGCATGATTAAGTCCGGCGACGAAGTCACATTAAAAGTTGATGGTGCATGGAGAGCTGACACAAGCAAGAACCACAGTGCAACACATCTTCTTCAGAGAGCACTTCGTGAAGTTCTTGGCAATCATGTTGAGCAGAAGGGTTCATTTGTTAATCCAGAGAGATTAAGATTTGACTTTACTCATTTCCAGAGCATGACAGCAGAAGAAATTGCAAAAGTTGAAGATATTGTAAATGATAAGATTTCAGAAGCAATTCCTGTAATCACACAGGTTATGACTATTGAAGAAGCCAAGAATACAGGAGCTATGGCTCTCTTTGGTGAAAAATACGGTGATAAAGTACGAGTTGTATCAATGGGAGATTTTTCTAAAGAATTCTGTGGTGGTACACATGTTGCAAATACAGCCAATATCAGACTTTTCAAGATTATTTCTGAGTCTGGTGTAGCTGCCGGTGTAAGAAGAATTGAAGCTCTTACAGATAAAGGAGTTATGAAGTATTTTGCATCACTTGAAAAAGAATTAAATGAAGCCGCTGTTGCTGCAAAAACAGAGCGTCCACAGCTTATCAGAAGAATTAATGCAATGAACGAAGAAATCAAAGCTCTTTCAAGTGAAAATGACAAACTCAAGGCACAGATTGCTAATAATGCACTTGGTGATGTCTCTAATGATGTTAAAGAAGTAAAAGGCGTTAAATATATTGCAGCCAAAGTTGATAACGTAGATATGAACGAATTAAGAAACTTAGGTGATAAGCTTAAAGGTGAAATTGGTTCAGGTGTTGTACTTATTGTCAGTGCCCAGGGTGATAAGGTTAATATGATTGCAATGGCAACAGACGATGTTATTGCAAAAGGTGCTCATGCAGGAAATCTTATCAAAGCTGTTGCATCAATCGTTGGCGGTGGCGGCGGTGGTCGTCCTAATATGGCACAGGCCGGCGGTAAGAATCCGGCAGGAATTGATGAATTACTTGCAAAAGTACCAGAAGTTCTTGAAGGACAGATTAAATAAAAAATTGTGCAAAAAATTCAATTTTATCATTGACGCAATGAGATTATGTGGTATAATGTCTATTGTGCGATTAGTAAATACCCTAATATGTATTGCACAGCACAATTTGCAACAGAAGGGTGGTCAGGAAGAGATATGTCAAATGTCATCGTTAAAGAGAACGAGTCTTTAGATAGTGCATTACGCAGATTCAAGAGAAACTGTGCTAAGGCAGGCATTCAGCAGGAAATTCGTAAAAGAGAACATTACGAAAAGCCAAGCGTAAGACGTAAGAAAAAGTCTGAAGCAGCTAGAAAACGTAAGTTCAACTAATATTAAATGACTTTTATTGAAGGTGAGCCTTTCGGGGCTCATCTTTTTTTATACAGATATAATGGCAAAAAAGATGCAGAGTCTGTAAATGATGCCGCATCATGAATAAAAACCAGATGTCTGGCATATTAATTATAATAATACTGCCTGACGATGTGAGTAATTTATGAATAAAGCTGAAACTGCAAGGTCGCTTGGACTGCCAAAAGATGTTGTCTTTGGCATGCCTGTTATAAATATTACAGGAGATATGCAGGTTGTTGTACAGAACTTCAAATCAATAGTAAGCTATGAAACAACCGAAGTGAGACTGACTACAAAAAAAGGATGTGTTGGCATAAAAGGGAAGTGCCTTGAAATTGAATATCTGGATGATGACCAGATTCAGATAAAAGGGATAATATGTCTTGTGGAATATGAAAATCATAACAGACAGAAATAAAAGAGGCGTAGTTTATGGCTGGATTTAAATTTATTTATGGATGTGTAACGATACATGTTATGTCCGGCAGCAGAGAAAGATTTATTAATATGTGCCACCACAGAAAAATATGTCTTGAGCATGTTATTTCTAGCGATGAATATCTGGAGGCTGTGATATCTGCCAGGAACTTCAGGACGGCGTGTGAAATTGCAAAAAAAACAGGAAATAAAATACGCATAAAAAAGAAAAAAGGAATTCCGTTTATAGCTTTCAGGTATAGAAAGCATTACTCGTTTGTTGCTGGAGTTGTACTGTGCATGGCTTTTATATACATATGCAGTCTTTTCCTTTTCAATATTACATTTTCGGGCAACAGCAATCTTACAACGCCTGTTCTCACACGATATCTTGAAAGCATCGGTGTAAAAAACGGATGCAGAACTGCCTGTATTGACTGTAATGATATAGAAAAGAGGATGAGAGAGGATTTTGATGAGATTACATGGGTCGCAGCGGCAGTAAAAGGTAATCATCTTTATATTTCAATAAAAGAAAATGACAGCTTTGAGGGCGAAATAAAAAGCACAGAGATTCCCGAAAATATAATTGCGTCTGATGATGGAACAATAGAGTCAATAATAACAAGAAGCGGCACCCCGCTTGTAAAAAAAGGTGACAACGTTGAAAAAGGACAGGTGCTTGTTTCCGGTGTTGTAAATATATGTGACGATTCTGGTGAAGTTATAGCAAAAAGAGGCGTCACGGCAGATGCAGATGTATTAATAAAAACAGAAATGATTTACAGTGATGAGCTGTCTGAAAAATATGAAAATAAAGTATTTACAGGAAAAACAAGGGTGAATGCAGTAATAAGAGCCGGTAAATATATTATCAGTATAGGACCCGGATCTGTTGGATTAAAGTTATGCGATAAAAAAGAGGATTATAAGACATTAAAAATTAATGACGACTTATATCTTCCGGTGTCAGTTGGAAAAATAACATATTATGAATATAAACCGGAAGAATATACATATAGTGATGAGGAAGCTTCTGCTGTATTAAATGGCAGACTTGCAAGATTATTGTCACAGTTGAATCAAAAGGGCGTGCAAATAGCTGATGAACGTGTTAAAATATTTAAAAATAATGATATTTATACATGTGAAGGTGCACTTATTCTTATTTCACCGCAGACAGTAAAAGAAAATGTTGCGGCAGATGAACTTGCAATGCCTGACAGTAAAATATCGGATGGAGAAAAGAAAGAGAGCAATTGATGAGTGTTATTGAAACAAATATAGAAATACCGGCTGATTACAGCGTTTCGGTTTTTGGACAGTTTGATGAATATGTAAAAAAGATTGAAAAGACATTAAAAGTTACAATAATAGCAAGAGATTCGCAGGTAAAAATTCTTGGAAGTGAATCCGGTGCCGGTCATGCACGAAAGGTACTGGCAAATCTTTTGGAACTTGCCAAACGTGGAAATACAATAACAGAACAAAATGTTGACTATGCACTTGCATTATGCATGGATGAGAAAGAAGATGCTGTATTAGAAATAGATGATGAACTTGTATGCAGAACAATAACAGGAAAGCCGATTAAGCCCAAAACACTTGGACAGAAGTATTATGTAGAACAGATAAGACAGAAAATGATTGTATTCGGACTTGGTCCTGCCGGAACAGGAAAGACATATCTTGCAATGGCAATGGCTATACAGGCATTTAAAAATAATGAAGTCGGAAGAATAATTCTTACACGTCCCGCAATAGAAGCCGGAGAAAAACTGGGATTCCTGCCCGGTGATCTCCAGAGTAAAGTTGACCCATATCTAAGACCTTTATATGATGCACTCTATCAGATTATGGGAGCTGAAAGTTTTGCTGCAAATATGGAAAAAGGGCTGATTGAAGTAGCACCACTTGCATATATGCGAGGACGGACACTTGATAATGCTTTTATCATTCTTGATGAAGCGCAAAATACTACTCCGGCACAGATGAAGATGTTTCTTACAAGAATAGGATTTGGTTCAAAAGTAATAGTTACAGGTGATTCGTCACAAAAAGACCTTCCGGCCGGAACTGTATCAGGACTTGATGTTGCAATTAAAGTATTATCAAAAGTTGATGATATAGGTTTTGTCAAACTTACGAATCAGGACGTAGTAAGGCATCCTCTTGTCCAAAAGATTGTAAAGGCATATGAAGATTATGAGAGCCGTCAGAACAGACGAACAAAAAGTCTGGTAAAAGACAAAGAGAGCGAAAATAAAAAAGAAAACACAACAAAAAGAAGAGGAAGACAAAATGACAATTAATATAGAATACGAAACGGACAAAGAATTAAAGCTTGATTACGAGAATATTATAAACCGTGTTATAAACGAAGCTGTTGATTATGCAAAATGCCCATATGAAGCTGAAGTTAATGTTACACTTACAGACAATGATGAAATAAAAGAAATAAATGCTGAGTATAGGAATATTAACAATCCTACTGATGTATTATCATTTCCGATGCTTAATTTTGCATTACCCGGAGATTTTGACGGCATAAGTGATGAACTTGAAAATGACGTTGAAGATTATTTTAATCCTGATTCGGGTGAACTGATGCTTGGTGATATAGTTGTATCGGTAGAAAAGGTTGTTGAACAGGCAGAAAAATACGGACATTCACAGGAACGTGAGCTTGCGTTTCTTGTTGCACACAGCATGATGCATCTTTTTGGCTATGACCATATGGAACCTGATGAGGCTGCTGTAATGGAGTCTAAACAAAGACAAATACTTGATAATCTTGGAATTACAAGATGAATAATATCTGGGGAGGATGTAAATAGTGAAAAAAAGGCGTAAAAGAAGAACCGGAATCCAGTTTGTTATATTTTCACTTGTGGCAGCTGTTTCAATATTGACAGTAATTCTTGTTATGGGAAAGCTTACAAGAAAAAAAGTAAATATAGATAATTCTGTAATAATTACACAAAAAGATACGCCTGCTGACATGACAGAGATAAAAGATACACATGAAGGAATGGTAAGAAGCCTTTTGAGCGGTCAATGGGTATCAAAAGAAGATTATCAGAATGTTCCTTATGCGGTAATGTACAGTAATATATATGATGCCATGCCTCAGTCTGATATCGGACAGGCAGATGTTGTTTTTGAATCACCGGTCGAGGGCGGCATTACACGTATGTGTTGTCTTTTTGAAAATAAAACAGACCTTGAAAAAATAGGACCTGTGCGAAGCTGCCGTACATATTTTCTTCTGTTTGCCAAAGAATTTGAAGCTGTTTATGTCCATTTCGGGTATTCCGAATATGCAGCCGGCTATCTTCAGAGAGCATCATTTCATTCGCTTGATGGAATGAATTACTGTAATTTTTACAGAAGCAGCGACAGAGTTGCACCGCATAATGCATACACAAGCTGGGATGGAATAACAGAAAGTGCTGAGTATAAAGGATATAAGCTTACATATCCCGACGGATTTGTTCCACCGTTTACATTTAATACAGATGATAGCAAAAAAATAGTGCCTGAAAATGGTGCTTCTTGTAAAAAACTTGACATGAATTATCCATATAATGACCCTTGGTTTGAATATGATGAAAAGACAGGAAAATATTTAAGATATCAGTTCGGTGCAGCACAAATAGACCGCGAGAGCGGTGAGCAGCTGAGTTTTGATAATATTCTTATAAAATATGTCACGCCTGCTTATTATGAAAACGGAACACCAAATTATAAAATATATGGTTCGGGAAAAGGATTGTTTGTATCTAATGGATATGCCAGTGAAGTCACATGGATAAAAGAAAGTGAGAGCGAAGGTGCAACGAAGTATTATTATGGTGACGGAACAGAAATTGTAATGAATCCAGGCAAAACATATGTTGCACTCGTTGAAAACACAAGTGAAGTCACAATAAAGGAGTAATATGATGGATGAAATAAGTGATGAACAACTTATATCAATGGCAAAAGAAGCAGCAAAAAAAGCATATGTGCCATACTCACATTTTCATGTAGGTTCAGCTGTTTTATCAGAAGATAATTATGTATACACAGGCTGTAATATAGAAAATTCGTCATATGGTGCAACAAACTGTGCTGAGAGAACGGCAATTTTCAAATGTGTAAGTGACCAAAAAACCAGAATAAAAAAGATTGCAATTGCATCAGACAGCAATGAATTCACATGGCCGTGCGGAATATGCAGACAGGTTATGTCGGAATTTATGAACAGTGACGGAATTATAATCCTTGAAAATCATGGATTAATTAAAAAATTCAAGCTTGATGAGCTTTTACCGCACAGTTTTGGTGCATGTGATATCAAAACTGAATAATTGAATTGAAAAAGGCAATAATAACCACATGGAGGCAGCTTGTATACAGGCTGATAAACATGTATGAAAAAAATATATGGTTATATTGTGGGAATTGTTGTCGGTTTGATAATAATAATCTGGTTTGTTATATTTATAACAGGTTATTATAAAACGAAACATAATAAAAATAACATTAATCTCGAAAATTATACACAGGCAACTGACAGCACCTATCCGGCAGATGAAGATATCAATGAAAGTTTTTATCTTGTCTATGAAGACGGAAAAGTTGTTATATATAAAGAATCGGACAGAACATTCTATGATTATGCCGATATTAATATGAATTCAATTCCGGCAGAAATACGTGAACAGTTAAAACTGGGACTTTATATTGATGGTGAAGAAAATCTTTATAATTTTTTACAGGCTTACAGTTCATAAAATACCTGTTGGAATGTTTATAAAAATACTTATGGAGGAAAATGTGAGATCTTACAGATATGACTGTGTTGTTATCGGTGGCGGTGCATCCGGAATGATGGCGGCTGTCACAGCAGCACAAAATGGAGCAAAAACAGCCATAATAGAACATACAAAAAGGCTTGGAAGCAAGATTTTATCTACAGGTAATGGCAAATGCAATTTTACAAATCACAAGATGGATGCAACATGTTTCCAGAATGAAGATAAGGATTTTGTTATGAATGTCATTAATAAGTTTAATGAAAAAGAGGTCATCGGATTTTTCAGGCAGCTTGGCATTTATTCAAAAGAAAAAAACGGTTATGTATACCCACATTCTGAAACTGCAGCTTCAGTCTGTGATGCTTTATGCATGGAAATAAAAAGACTGGGAATAGAAATTTTTCTTGAATGTAATATAGAGAGCATATATAAAAAAGAGAATTTTTTAATTGATTGTTATGATAATAATGAAAACAGGCGTGTAAATACAAAATCAGTCATTCTGGCTGCCGGCTCAAATGCATTACCTGTTTCGGGTTCTGACGGAAGCGGATATAAAATTGCATTAGATATGGGATGTCGTGTTAAAAGACCTCTTCCGGCACTTGTGCAGTTGAAAAGTGACAATAAATTCTGCAAAATAATGGCTGGCGTAAGAAGCACCGGAACTGTAAAAATATATATTGACGGCGAAGAAATTTCGCGTGATACAGGAGAGATACAGTATACTGATTACGGTATTTCCGGAATTCCTGTGTTTCAGGTGAGCCGTTTTGCAGTCAGGGGCGTTTTTGAAAAGAAAAAAGTAACTGCTGCCATAGATATGATTAGCGATATTGAATATGATGATATTGCAAGTGACATAGAAATGCGGATAAAACGCGAACCGCAAAAGACAATTGAGCAGTTTTTTGCTGGAATTGTAAATAAAAAGCTTGTGTCTGCGGCAGCAAAAAGCATAAATGCAGATATTAATATGTCTGTTGGTGAAGCTGGAAAAGAAATGTGTTTTCTGATTGTAAAGCAGTTAAAAAACTTCATTTTTAATATAACAGGATATAAAGGATTTGAAAATGCCCAGGTATGTCAGGGCGGTATTGAACTTTCACAGATAAATCCTGATACAATGGAGTCTCTTAACACAAAAGGACTTTATTTTGCCGGTGAAATTGTTGATGTTGACGGAAAATGCGGCGGATACAATCTGCAATGGGCATTCAGCAGCGGACATCTTGCCGGGCTTATGAGCAGCCGGAGTAAAAATATAGAACGGAGATAATTATGAAAAACGTGATACGTGTAAGCCAGCTGAAATTAAAGCCGGATGAATCCGAAAAAAAGCTTAAAAATATGATTATACATACATTAAAGCTTCCTGCAGATGCACAGATTGAATGGAAAATATTTAAAAAATCGCTTGATGCAAGACATAAACCTGATATTTATTATGTATACAGTGTTGATGTATACAATGTTATAATATCTGGAAAAAATACTGCTTTAAATGACATTATTGAAGGAAAAATCATTAAAAAACAAAAGCATAAAATGCAGATAAAAAATGCTTCAATGGCATGTATTAATGAGTTTGATTTTCCGGCTAAAGACGTTAATTACAGCCTTGATTCACACAAAAGACCTGTAATTACAGGATTCGGACCTGCAGGAATATTTGCCGCACTGAAACTTGCCGAAGCAGGACTTAAACCAATTGTAATCGAACGTGGAGAGCCTGTGGATGAAAGAAGAAAAACTGTAGAAAATTTTTGGAATACAGGTGAACTTGACACAGAATCAAATGTACAGTTTGGCGAAGGCGGTGCAGGTACATTTTCTGATGGAAAACTAAATACAATGATAAAAGATACAAGCGGCAGAATCAGATGCATGCTTGAAACTTTCGTTGAATTCGGGGCTGACCCGTCAATATTATACATAAATAAACCGCACATTGGAACTGATGTACTTGGAAATGTTGTATCTTCAATAAGAAAACATATTATTGAACTTGGCGGTGAAATAAGGTTCAACTGCAAAATAACCGATATTTTAACAATTGAAGAGAATTCATACAGAGCAATCTCCGGTATTAAAATCAAAAATGTAAAAAATGGTGAAGAATATGAACTTGCATGTGACAATCTGTGTCTTGCAATAGGACACAGTGCAAGAGATACATTCGAGATGCTTGAAAAAAGAAATATAAATATGACAGCAAAGTCATTCGCTGTCGGTTTAAGACTTGAACACCCACAGTCATTTATTAATTATAATGCTTATGGTGATTCTGCATACAAGATGCCTGCGGCAGATTATAAAGTTACATACCAGACAGAAGCGGGCAGAGGCGTTTATTCATTCTGCATGTGCCCCGGAGGTTATGTTGTCAATGCCTCTTCTGAAAAAAATATGCTTGCTGTCAATGGAATGAGCTATTCAGGACGAAATTCAGGCAATGCAAACAGTGCAATAATTGTCACGGTAACACCTGATGATTATGGAAATAATGGTGCATTGGCAGGAATGTATTATCAGCGAGAGCTTGAAAAGCTTGCATATAGATACGGTGATGGTAATGTTCCTGTCCAGCTGCTTGGAGACTTCAGACAGGACAGAATTTCAACCGGATTTGGCAGTGTAACACCGAACATTAAAGGCAGTTACAGCTTTGCCAATTTAAGAAATGTCTTAGGCACAACAATAAGTGATTCAATAAGTGAAGGCGTTAAAGGCTTTGCAAAACACATCAAAGGTTTTGATATGGAAGATGCTGTGTTTTCAGGTGTTGAGAGCAGAACATCAAGTCCGGTAAGAATTATAAGAAACGAAAACTGTGAATCAGATATTAAAGGCCTGTTTCCATGTGGCGAAGGTGCAGGATACGCAGGAGGCATTACATCTGCTGCAGTTGATGGAATGAAAGTTGCGGAAAGGATTGCATCGGAATATATAAAAAAGGTGACAATCTGAGCAAAATAGTGTAAAATAGTACAGAAATATTTTAAATTGGAAAAAGGACAGCTTATATGTGTAACGGAAGAGATTTTCTTAAAGATAAAAAAAGAATAGTTGTAAAGATTGGTTCATCATCACTTATGCACAGCGAGACAGGAAAACTTGATTTGTTAAAAATTGAGCGTCTTGTAAGAGCATTAGTAGATATAAAAAATTCCGGAAAAGAAGTAATACTTGTTTCATCAGGTGCAATTGCAGTTGGAAAAACAGCCATAGGGCTTCACGAAAGACCTGACGAGCTTCCTGTAAAGCAGGCGTGTGCAGCTATCGGACAGGCCAAACTTATGATGGTATACCAGAAACTTTTTGCAGAATACGGAACAATTGCAGCACAGGTACTTCTTACTAAATATACAATGCTTAATCCGGTTACACGTACTAATGCAGAAAATACATTTAAAGAACTTTTACATATAGGAGCAATTCCTGTTGTAAATGAAAATGATACTGTATCAACATATGAGATTGAACAGGTTCAGAGTTTCGGAGATAATGATAAGCTTTCGGCTTTAGTTGCTTCGATAACAGAGGCAGATTTACTTATTCTTTTATCTGATATAGATGGTCTTTATACAGACGACCCGAATAAGAATCCGGATGCCAGGTTCATTAATGTGGTAGATAAAATAGATGAGCAGCTTATGAATATGGGCAAAAATTCATCAGGAAGTTCAGTAGGAACAGGCGGTATGTCAGCCAAACTTGTTGCAGCACAGATTGCAACATATTCTGGCACAGACATGGTTATTACGAATGGAAATGATGTTACAAATATAAGCAGAATAATTAATGGTGAAAATACCGGAACATTATTCCTGCAACACGAATATAATGATTTTAATATACTTGAATTGATTTAAGAGGTTGAATACGTACACATAGTTTTGGGGTTTAACGGAGGTTTTATGGACATTAAACTGGTCAAGAATTTTGAAGAGGGCATGTATATTCCTGTGAACAGGGAAATTCTCCTTCAGATAATTGACGATAACAGAAGACTTGAGCAATTCAACGGCAAACATATTTTCTTATTTAATCCGGCAAATAATGAGCGTTTTGAAATTCTTCCGGAAGTGCCAAAGTTCAATGTTACGAAGATTTATTACGGCTCGGAGGAAAGAGATTATTTTGTATTTACATCAGCAAAAATGATAAATGAACATGAAACACAGATTACATTTTACTGGTATCAGATTTCACTGCAGGAGACATTTATCATACATACACAGATTGTTCCTACAGACAGACTCAGAGAACCGGATTATCTCAAAGTCCTTGTACTGGCACAGGATTTTTGTGTTTTTGAGACAAAAAATGGTGAGTATGGCAACAAAGACAGCTATAGTTTTTTGCTTAAAGATGTAAAAAATAATAAAGAACTTGAATTCCAAAACGAAGAACTTGGTCGTTTTGGAATTGACAAGATTGTTCCATTAAGCGGAAATCTGTGCGGAATAAAAATAGGCAATAAAACCATAGGAGTAATAAATGTCAACCAGTTTGTATCTGATATGGTAATTGGACTTGAAAAGATTACTTATATAGACATTCTTGACAATGCAAGTGATACAATGCAGCTTGCACATATGCGTAAATATAACAATACTCTCTTGTATACAAAGAGAGATGTATCTGCAGACAGTGAAGAAGTTGTAATATATGATTATGATAACAAAGTCAAACGTGTACGGCTTAACAGCCGTATATCGGAGGCAGCAGACTTTAAGAATATATGCGTGATATCGGGGGTTCCTTATAATTTCCTTGAGAGTGATAAAGGAACACGTATAATCAACCTGAACACACAGAAAACAGAATATAAATTACCGGCAGATGTCTGCGTCGAATATGTTCAGGATGATATAATAGTTACAAGTGAACATGTCAAGAAGATGTCTATATTCAGGAAAGAAAATGATTTTGTGGAGGTATTCAGATTTCCGGATATGCATCATGCGATATATAAAACAAGAGACAAATTTAAAGGGTGCATAAAGCATTTTGATGATCTGCTTATATTTGTCGGGTAAAGTTGGAAGATTTTTGAGTGATAATATGACTAAACATGAAATACGCAAAGAAATAAAAGCAAAAAGAGCTATGCTTGGCGAAGCCTATATAAAGAATAATAGTGCAGCTATATTTAAAAAAATAAAAGAAATGCCAGAATTTAAAAAAAATCATGATATTCTTGTTTATGTAAGTTATAATAATGAAGTCGATACACATGATTTTATAAATGATTGTATTTCTTTGGATAAAAATGTATATGTACCAAAAGTTTATGGAAAAGACATGAAATTTATAAAAATAAATTCTTTTCACGATTTAACTCCTGGTGCATATGGAATACCAGAACCGGATGATGACGGTACAGTATGGGAAGACAGCGATGAAGCTTTTATGGTAATGCCCGGGATGGCTTTTGATTTATCACATCACAGAGCCGGTTACGGCGGCGGTTTTTATGACAGATTTCTTAAAGACCATAATAATATATTTACAGTAGCTGCCGCATTTGAAATGCAGATAACAAAAGAGTTTGAGACCGATGAATTTGATATATGCCCTGATATCATTGTGACACAGGACAGAGTTTTCTAGTTTAAGTGTTTTTGGAGGAAAAAATGGAATCATTAGATGTATTGGGAAAAAGAGCAAAAGCAGCGTCAAGACAGATGGCAAAGTTTAAAATCACAAAAAAGAACGAAGTTCTTGAAATGGTTGCAGATGAACTTATTAAAAAAGCTGATGAAATCAAAAAAGCTAATAAGGCAGATGTTGATGAAGCTGTTAAAAATGGCATGAAACCTGCACTTATTGACAGGCTTACACTCACAGATGCCAGAATCGAAGGAATGGCTGAAGGATTAAGACAGCTTGTTGCACTTGAAGATCCAGTCGGTGAGATTACTTCAATGAAACAGCGTCCTAATGGTCTTATGATAGGATATAAAAAAGTTCCGCTTGGTGTAATCGCAATAATATATGAGTCGCGGCCAAATGTCACAGTTGATGCTTTCGGACTGACATTTAAGTCAGGAAATGCAGTTATACTCCGTGGAGGAAGTGATTCCATTAACTCCAATATAAAACTTGTTGAGATAATAAGAGATACACTTATCAGAGCCGGCGTATGCGAAGATGCTGTTATATTAATTTCTGATACAGACAGAAAATATGTAAATGAACTTATGAAGATGAATGAATATGTAGATGTAATCATTCCAAGAGGCGGTGCCGGTCTTATAAAAAATGTAGTAAATAACAGTACAGTTCCGGTAATTGAAACAGGAACAGGAAACTGCCATATTTATGTCCATGAAGATGCAGATTTTAAAATGGCATGCGATATAATTTATAATGCAAAGACACAGCGGATTGGTGTGTGTAATGCGTGTGAATCTCTTGTTGTGAATAAAAAAATAGCAAAAGAATTCATTCCACTTGTCGTTGACCGTCTCAAAGAAAAAAATGTAGAAGTACGAGGAGATGAAACAGCATGTGAAGCTGATTCACGCATTGTTCCTGCAACACAGCAAGACTGGGGAACAGAATATCTTGATTATATTATATCACTGAAAACAGTTGATACGATTGACGAAGCTATAGAACATATTAATAAATATAATACAGGGCATTCAGAATCAATTATAACAAATGATTATAATGCATCTAGAAAATTCCTTGATGAGATTGATGCAGCCGCAGTTTATGTAAATGCATCTACAAGATTTACAGATGGATTTGAATTTGGCTTTGGTGCAGAAATAGGTATAAGCACACAGAAAATCCATGCAAGGGGACCTATGGGGCTGTCAGCTCTTACGACAGGCAAGTATGTAATACTAGGTAACGGCCAGGTCAGAAAATAATAATTGCACAAATGTCAGTATAAGATTTGAAATGGGGCATAAGATGAATTGGAACAATGAGAACGTATCGCGTGTTTTAAATTACGAAAATTTGATTAATATTTTAGATGAATGTACGTCAGGATGTATTTATGTATATGATTTAACAAATGATTATTATACGATAAGCCATAAAGCTTTGGACATATTTGCTCTTGACAGTGTGTCATTTGATAATGCAGCTGAGAAACTTAATGAAGTAATATATCCGGATGATATAGAAATGCTGGCTAATGACATTAATCGTATTAAACAAAACAAATCAGGAAGACATGACCTTGAATACAGATGGTACAACAAAGAAAAAAAGCCTGTATGGATTAACTGCCGTGGTGAGGCTGTATATGATAAAGAAAATGATGTACTTTATCTTGTAGGTGCAATTGAAGAAATTGGCAGCATAAGAAAGTATGATAATACAACTAATCTTTACAGTGAAAGCATGCTTGAAAAAAATTATTTTATGATGGACAATAATTCTGAAAAAAAACGCGGTTACATGCTCCTTATCGGTGTAGATAACTTTAAGGCAGTCAATGAAAAATATGGAGTTAAAACAGGTGATGAAGTTCTTGCTGATATAGCAGGATGTATAATTCAGTGTGTAGGTGATACGAAGTCCGTGTACCGTCTTTCAGGGGACGAATTTGCAATTCTTATGACAAGACAGGGTACTGATGAAGAAATCGTCGAAAAAGCAAAGCTGCTTTATAAATACATAAGAGTCCGTGTTGACAATATGATAAAAGAGCGTAATTACAGCATTTTTTATACAATCTCCGGCGGTGCAGATATATTTGAATCGGGACGTGATTCATTTGACAGTGTAATCCAGAATGCACGTTTTGCATTACATGAAGCAAAACTCAAAGGCAGGAATACATTTGTTGCATATTCAAAAGAACAGTATGAGACTTATATTCATAAAATGGATATTCAGGAACATTTAAGAAGCAGTATTATAAATGGCTTTAATGGCTTTGAAGTATATTATCAGCCAATATTCAATACTTCATGTAATGCTATAAAAGGTGCCGAGGCACTTATAAGATGGAACAGCGAAAAATACGGTTTTATGTCACCGGTTGATTTTATCCCGCTTCTTGAGGAAAGTTCACTTATTATTCCGCTTGGAAAATGGATTATAACCCAGGCTGTGCAGCAGTGTAAAAAATGGTGCGAAATAATTCCGGATTTCACAGTCAATATCAATCTTTCATTTGTACAGGTTATAAAAAGTGATATTGTAGGTGATGCAATGGAATGTATCACCCAGGAAGATATAAGTCACAAAAATATTGTTTTTGAAGTTACTGAAAGCGGTGAGCTTGAAAACAATCCTATGGTGCGTAATGTTCTGCGTTCATTTGAACTTCTCGGCTTCAAACTTGCGATTGATGATTTCGGCACAGGATATTCTAATCTTCGATATATACGTGATATGACATTTGGCATAATAAAAATTGACAGAATGTTTGTCCAGAATATAGACAGTAATACAGAAAATTATTCGCTGGTAGAATATGTTATCGATATGGCACACAAGCTTGGAATAAAAGTGTGCGTGGAGGGTGTCGAGACCGCCGAAGAGCTTGAGTGCGTTAAAGCATTGGGTGCCGACTGCATACAGGGATATTATTATGGAAAACCGATGCCGGCAGATGAATTTGAATCAAAATTCATCAGAAATTAACGTGTTTCTTGATAACATGTTTCTTGACACAATTTTGTATGTTAATGTACAATCTAATACCGGAAAAGGATAAGAAAGAGGAAAACAATAAATGAGTAATATAAGCATAAATAATGCAATACCCGAAAATGCACTTGAAAGACAGCTGTATTTTATAGAAAAATGTAAAGAACATGTTGCACAGTTAAAGAAAGAACTTAACAGACCTCTTCTTTGCTGCACACAGACATTTGGCTGCCAGATGAATGCAAGAGATTCCGAAAAACTTCTGGGAATCCTTGAAGAAATCGGATATACTCCAACAGATTCAGAAGAGGCCGATATTGTTGTATACAATACATGTACAGTACGTGAAAATGCAAATTTACGTGTATATGGAAGACTCGGCCAGTTAAGTAAAATAAAAGAAAAGAATCCACATATGGTTATTGCACTCTGCGGATGCATGATGCAGGAGCCGGATGTTGTAGAAAAAATCAGAAAATCATATAAATTCGTTGACGTTATATTTGGTACATTTAATATATTTAAAATAGCAGAACTTCTCTATACACACTGGCAGCAGGCAGGTCAGATAATTGACATCTGGGACAGCACAAAAGATGTTGTGGAAGAACTTCCTACACAAAGAAAATTCCCGTTCAAATCAGGTGTAAATATTATGTATGGCTGCAATAATTTTTGCAGCTATTGTATAGTTCCTTATGTGCGTGGACGCGAAAAAAGCCGTGAACCTAAAGAGATTGTACGTGAAATCGAACGTCTCGTTGACGATGGTGTAAAAGAAGTCATGCTTCTTGGACAGAATGTTAATTCATATGGAAATACATTTGAAGAACCGTTTTCATTTGCACAACTTTTAAGAGAAATAGAAAAAATTGACGGGCTTGAGCGAATCAGATTTATGACACCTCATCCAAAAGATTTTTCGGATGACCTCATTGAAGTTATGAGAACATCAAAGAAAGTCTGCAATCATATCCATCTTCCTCTCCAGTCAGGAAGCAGCCGCATTCTGAAGCTTATGAACAGAAAATATACAAAGGAACACTACCTCGAACTTGTAGATAAGATAAGAGACAGACTTCCTGATGTGTCAATAACAACAGATATTATTGTCGGATTTCCAGGTGAGACGGAAGAAGATTTTGAAGATACACTTGATGTAGTAAGAAAAGTTAAATATGACAGTGCATATACTTTTATATATTCAAAGAGAACAGGAACTCCTGCTGCCAAAATGGAAAACCAGGTACCTGAAGATGTTGTAAAAGACAGATTTAACAGGCTTCTTGCAACAATTAATGAAGTTTCACATACAATCAGTGCAAGATATGAAGGACAGCGTGCAAAAGCCCTCGTTGAGTGTATCAACGACCATGATTCAAGCCTTGTTACAGGACGTCTCACTAATAATATGCTTGTACATTTTCCGGGCGATGAATCACTTATCGGCAATATAGTTGATGTAAAACTTACAGAATGTAAGGGATTTTATTATATGGGAGAAATGTTGTAATGGCTGAATTTTCACCAATGATGCAGCATTATCTTGCGACAAAAAAACAATATAATGACTGTATATTATTTTACAGACTTGGCGATTTCTATGAAATGTTCTTTGATGATGCAATAACTGTATCCAAAGAACTTGAACTTACACTTACAGGAAAAGACTGCGGACAGGAGGAACGTGCACCTATGTGTGGCGTTCCTTTCCATGCTGCCGAGACATATATCAACCGCCTTGTATCTAACGGACACAAAGTTGCAATATGTGAACAGATGGAAGACCCGAAGCTTGCAAAAGGCATTGTAAAACGTGAAGTAATAAAAGTTGTAACTCCGGGAACCAATCTTAATGCACAGGCTTTGGATGAAACTAAAAACAATTATCTTTTTTGTATATATTATCAAGGAGATGTTATAGGTGTTTCGATATGTGATTTCTCAACAGGTGATTATTTTGTTACAGAATTAAAATCGGAAAATGAGCTTATTGATGAGATAAATAAATTTGTTCCGTCCGAAATAATTGTAAATGAATACTTTGCCATGAGTGGTATTGATTTAACAGCTGTAAATGAAAAACTGAATATTTCAATGTCAACACTTGAAAACTGGTATTTCGATGAGGACAGTTCAATTAAAAAGCTCTTATCTCATTTTAAAATATCAGCACTTGACGGTCTTGGTGTAAAAGATTATCCGACAGGTATCATTGCTGCAGGTGCTCTTCTTACATATCTTTATGAGACACAAAAAAGCGATATGTCACATATTATCACGCTCACTCCTTATACAACAGGAAAATATATGCTTATTGACAGTTCATCGCGTAGAAATCTTGAACTTGTAGAGACACTCCGTGAAAAACAGAAACGAGGCTCATTAATCTGGGTTCTTGATAAGACAAAAACTGCTATGGGTGCAAGAGCACTCCGCTCTATGATTGAGCAGCCTCTTATTAATAAAGATGAAATAATAAACAGACAGAATGTTGTTGAAGAACTTTGCAATAACCAGATTGACAGGGAAGAATTACGTGAATATATGAATCCTATTTACGATCTGGAGCGTCTTATGACAAAGATAAGCTGTAAGTCGGCAAATCCAAGAGATTTGATTGCATTCCGTAATTCACTTGAAATGCTTCCGTATATAAAACAAATTATCGGTAATTTCAAATCGGATTTATTTAAAAAATATCATGAAGATATGGATGATTTAAGGGATATCTATAATCTTATTCTTTCAGCTATTGTTGAAGAACCTCCTATATCAATGCGTGAAGGTGGAATGATTAAAGATGGATTTTCAGCGGAAGCTGATGAATTGCGAAGAGCAAAGACAGAAGGAAAAGAATGGCTTGCACAGCTTGAAGAACGTGAGCGTAACAATACAGGAATCAAGAATCTGAAAGTTAAATATAACAAAGTGTTCGGTTATTATCTTGAAGTAACAAATTCATTCAAATCAATGGTTCCGGACAGCTGGGTTAGAAAACAGACACTTACTAATTCCGAGCGTTATACAACAGACGAGTTAAAACATCTTGAAGATGTTATTCTTGGTGCCGAAGACAAGCTTAATAGTCTTGAATATGATTTATTCAGCCAGGTGAGAGAACACATTGCAACGCAGGTTGTAAGAATCCAGTCAACTGCAAAAGCAATTGCAATGATAGATGTATTTGCCTCACTTTCAGTTGTGGCAATGCAGAATAATTATGTCAAGCCAAAAATCAATGAAAAAGGTGTTATTGACATAAAAGGCGGCAGGCATCCTGTTGTTGAAAAAATGATGAATAATGATATGTTTATCGCCAATGATACTTATCTTGATAATGCATCAGACCGAGTTTCAATTATAACGGGTCCCAATATGGCTGGTAAATCAACATATATGAGACAGACTGCACTTATTGTCCTTCTTGCACAGACCGGTTCATTTGTTCCGGCTGACAGTGCCAATATATGTATTGTAGACAGAATATTTACAAGAGTAGGTGCATCTGATGATCTTGCTTCGGGACAGTCAACATTTATGGTTGAGATGACGGAAGTTGCCAATATTCTAAGAAATGCAACACCTAAGAGTCTTCTTATTCTTGATGAAATAGGAAGAGGTACAAGTACATTTGACGGTTTAAGCATAGCATGGGCTGTGGTTGAGCATATCGCAAATACGAAGCTTTTAGGTGCAAAAACACTTTTTGCCACACATTACCATGAACTTACCGAACTTGAAGGAACGCTTGATGGTGTAAATAATTACTGTATAGCTGTAAAAGAAAAAGGCGATGATATAGTATTTTTACGTAAAATCATAAAAGGCGGTGCTGATAAGAGTTACGGAATTCAGGTTGCAAAGCTTGCCGGAGTGCCTGATGTTGTAATTGAGCGTGCAAAAGAGCTTGTTACGGAATTAAGCGATGCTGATATTTCACAGAAAGCAAAAGATATTGCACAATATTCCCAAAAGCTCGATAAGCTGAATAAAGAATACCGGAAAGTAGATGAACTTGAAGTAAAGCAGATGTCACTTTTTGATACGGTAAGTGATAATGACATAGTTGCAGATATAAAAAATCTTGATATAGGACACATGACACCAATTGATGCACTTAATACATTATACAAGCTTCAGGAAAAAATAAATAACCGCTGGTAAATTGCAGAAAGAGAGGGAAAAATGTCAATTCAGGTATTGGATCAGGAAACAATCAATAAAATTGCTGCCGGAGAAGTTATTGAAAGACCGTCATCAGTTGTAAAGGAACTTGTTGAAAATGCAATAGATGCCGGTGCAACCGCTGTTACAATAGAAATCAAAGACGGTGGAATATCTTTTATAAGAATAACAGATAACGGAAGCGGAATTTCAAAGGATGATATTCCTATGGCATTTTTACGCCACTCAACAAGCAAAATCAAATCAATTGAAGATTTAATGAATGTCTCATCTCTCGGATTCAGAGGTGAGGCACTTTCAAGTATAGCTGCTGTATCACAGGTCGAGCTTATCACCAAGACAGCAGATGATTTTACAGGCAGCAGATATGTTATTGAAGGGGGTAATGAAATATCACTTGAAGAAGTAGGTGCTCCTGACGGAACTACATTTATTGTGAGAAATCTGTTCTACAATACTCCTGTACGCCGTAAGTTTTTAAAGACTGCCGCAACAGAAGCGGGATATGTCAATGCACTTATAGAACATCTGAGCCTGTCACATCCGGACATATCGTTTCGTTTTATAAATAATAACCAGAATAAACTCCACACATCCGGAAATATGAATCTTAAAGATATAATTTATGGTGTGTACGGTCGTGATATTACATCAAACCTTATGGAAATATCCGGTAAGACACAGGATGTTGAAATAACAGGATTTATAGGAAAACCTGTTATCTGCCGTGGAAACCGTGGCTATGAAAATTATTATATCAATGGGCGGTATATTAAAAGTTCAATAATTACAAAAGCAATAGAGGAAGCATATAAAGGCTATATAATGCCACATAACTATCCTTTTACGGCAATCCATTTTAAAATTAATCCGTCGATAATGGATGTTAATGTACATCCGACGAAAATGGAACTTCGTTTTTCAAAAAATGAATTTGTATACAGATTTGTGCTTGAAACTGTAAAGGAATGTCTTGCAAACAGAGAGCTTGCAGCACGCGTAAAGCTGCCCGACCCGGTAAAGCAGCAGCAATCTACTAAATCGCCTGAAAATATAAAACAGACCGAAAAATCTTACGTACAGGAAAATACAGATTCAAAACCTTATCAGGCACCACGTATTGAGCCTCCAAGAGAGAGCTTTTATAATTCAACAGAATCTTCTGTTAAACAAAAAGCTGTAAATGAAAATCAAACCGCAGGTTTTATAAAAAACACAACAGATTATACAAAAATGCCGCCGACACGTCTTCCGGAACCATTTGAAATCAAGCGTTCTGATGAAATGATAAAAGAAGATAAAAAGATATATGAAGCGGAAAAAAAGCAGGAAGCCGAACAGCTTTCAATGTTTGATACTCCTCTTATGAGCGGGAAAGCAAAGGCTGACTACAGGATTATAGGCCAGCTTTTTGAGACGTACTGGCTTATTGAATATGAAGATAAGTTTTATATGATGGACCAGCATGCCGCACATGAGAAAATTCTTTACGAGCGTTTTATGAATCACTTAAAAGTAAAGGACATGGATACGCAGATGATAATGCCACCTGTCATTATTGAACTTAACATGCAGCAGGAAGATGCGTACAAACGCAATAAACAGGCATTTTCAAGGCTGGGCTTTGAGATTGAGGAATTTGGTGGAAATGCGTATAAAGTCAACGGGCTTCCGGCAGGACTTCCAAATATCAATCTTAAACAGATGCTTATAGATATGATAGATGGTCTGACAGATGATAACAGCACTGACCTTGATATAATAACAGAACGTGTTGCAACGATGTCATGTAAGGCTGCTGTGAAAGGAAACAATAAGCTTTCATTTGAAGAGGCAAAAGAACTTATAGAAGAACTTATGCAGGCTGAAAATCCATACAACTGTCCTCATGGCAGACCTACACTTATAGTTATGTCAAAATATGAAGTCGAAAGGAAGTTTAAACGTATTCTATGAAACCATTGATAATACTGACAGGACCGACAGCTGTCGGAAAAACAGAACTTTCAATAAGACTTGCAAAAGCTTTAAACGGCGAAATTATAAGTGCCGACTCCATGCAGGTCTACAAAAAAATGGATATAGGCACAGCAAAAATCAGACCGGAGGAGATGCAAGGTGTAAAACATTATCTTATTGACTGCCTTGAACCGGATGAAGATTTTAATGTTGTATTATTCCAGAAAATGGCAAAAGATGCAATGGAAAAAATATATGATGCAGGACATATTCCGATAATAGCAGGTGGTACCGGATTTTACATTCAGGCACTCTTATACGATATTAATTTTGATAATGTAAATGAAGAATCCGAATACAGGAAGTACCTTAAAGATATGGCTGATAAAGAGGGCAATGAAGTGCTTCATGGCATGCTTGCAAAAGTAGATGAAAAATCAGCGAAAGACATTCATCCCAATAATGTAAAAAGAGTTATAAGGGCTTTGGAATATTTCCACCAGACAGGCAAAAAAATTTCAGAGCATAACGAAGAGCAAAGTCAGAATGTTTCACCATATAATTTTGTCTATTTTGTATTAAACGATGACAGAAAGCTTCTATATGAACGAATCGACAGACGGGTTGATGAGATGTTTGAAGAAGGGCTTGAACAGGAAGTAAAGAGACTTATTGATTCGGGGCTTACAAGAGAAAATATTTCAATGCAGGGTATCGGATATAAGGAAATGTTTGATTATTTTGACGGCATGTATGATATTGATACAGCCAAAGAATTGATAAAACAGGATACAAGACATTTTGCAAAAAGACAACTGACATGGTTCCGCCGTGAAAAAGATGTCACATGGATTAATTATGAAAATTACAATCATTCAAAAGATGATATGCTTGAAGCAATGATTGAAATAATAAAAAACAAACAGGGAGAAATATAATGAACAGCGATATTAAGAAAATGTACTGTGAACAGCTCGGAATATCCGAAAAAGTATATGATTACAGTGAAAATATAATAGCAGGATTAAAGGAACGCTTTGAGAAAATTGATGAGACGGCAGAATATAACCAGATGAAAGTTATTAATGCAATGCAGAAAAACCATGTTGCTGAAATGCATTTAAATGGTACAAGCGGATATGGCTATAATGATGACGGAAGAGATACGCTTGAGCAGGTTTATGCAGATATATTCAAGGCTGAAGCCGCACTTGTAAGGCCACAGATTATCTGTGGCACACATGCACTGAACATTGCACTCTCATCAAATCTGCGTCCTGGTGATGAACTCTTATCACCTGTAGGAAAGCCATATGATACTATGGATGAAATAATAGGCATCAGACCTTCCAAAGGAAGTCTTGCAGAATATGGCGTTTCTTACAGACAGGTAGACCTGCTTGCTGACGGAAGCTTTGATTACGAAAATATTAAAAAGGCAATAAATGAAAAGACAAAACTTGTTACTATCCAGCGTTCAAAAGGATATGCAAGCCGTCCTACACTTTCAGTTGAAAGAATAGGCGAACTTATTTCATTCATAAAAGAAATAAAACCGGATGTTATTTGCATGGTAGATAACTGCTATGGTGAATTTGTTGAGCGTATCGAACCTACCGAAGTTGGTGCAGATATGATTGTCGGTTCTTTAATTAAAAATCCTGGTGGTGGACTTGCACCATGCGGCGGTTATATTGCAGGAACAAAAGAATGTGTTGAGCAGGCTGCATACAGACTTTCTTCACCGGGACTCGGAAAGGAAGTAGGTGCGACAATCGGTGGCGTAAACAAAGAGTTTTATCAGGGACTTTTCCTTGCTCCGACTGTAGTTGCAGGTGCATTAAAAGGTGCTATATTTGCAGCAAATGCTTATGAAAAGCTTGGATTTAAAGTTGTTCCTGACGGAAAAGAAGAACGTTACGATATAATTCAGGCAGTTGAACTGCGTTCAGCAAAAGGACTTATTGCATTCTGCAAAGGTATTCAGGCTGCTGCACCTGTTGACAGTTTTGTTACTCCTGAGCCATGGGCGATGCCTGGATATGATGACGATGTCATTATGGCAGCAGGTGCTTTTGTGCAGGGTTCATCAATTGAACTTAGTGCTGATGGACCTTTAAGAGAGCCATATGCAGCATATTTCCAGGGTGGACTCACATGGTATCATGCGAAACTTGGAATTATAATGAGCATGCAGAAAATGTATGAAGAAGGATTAATCACTGTCGAATAATGGTGATAATTTGACTTTAATATCATAAAAAAGTTTATATACATTATAAAAAAAGTATGATATAATAATTTAGCTTAATTTGTAAATTTATATGCTTTTTAGCGGAAATGGAGTGACATGAGTAGTATTTCTAAGTACAAAAACGGATGGCTTTTACTTTTATTTATTATGATTGGCATTGTTATCGGCGGACTTATATCCGAGGTGACAGCAGGAGTTTCAGGACTTTCATGGCTCTCATACGGCAATACGTTTGGCATCAACAGTAACGGTAATCCACTTGTTCTTGATCTGGGAATATTGGTTATTACATTTGCTTTGCAGATTAAGATTACAGTGGCAAGTATTATTGGCGTGATAGCTGCCATTGTGATTTACAGATTCATCTGATTATCCGCTTGTCCGGAAAGGATGACAAATTGTACGAATCAGGTTATTTTTTAAATTCCCATACCGGAGAGAATGAGCATAGGCCATATGAGAGATGTATGGCACTGGGTGCATCATCATTAAGTGATGCACAGCTTATTGCAGCGATTTTAAGAACCGGAACGAAAGGGATTGATGCCACAAAACTTGCAGAAGAAATCATAAAGACATGTGGCAGGTTTGATACTAATGATAATGATTCGCTAATCGGTCTTGCGAATCTGTCAATACCGGAACTTATGAAGATTAAGGGGGTTGGCAGGGTTAAGGCAGTGCAGATACAGTGCATATGTGAACTGGCAAGAAGAATTGCAAAAAAGACAGCAGCTGTAAAGCTTGATTTTTCTTCGCCTGAGACAATAGCAGGTTATTACATGCAGGATTTGAGAGGACTTGATAAAGAGCATCTTATTCTCGTTCTTCTTGATAACAAATGCTGCCGTATAAGAGACTGTATAATATCTGTTGGCACAGTCAATGCATCACTGGTTAATCCGAGAGAAATATTTATGGAAGCATTAAAATACGGTGCATCATCCATAATACTTCTGCATAATCACCCAAGCGGTGATGAAACTCCGAGCAGAAATGACATACTTGTCACAAAAAGAGTTGCCGAAGCAGGAGAAATTATGGGAATACATCTGTTAGACCATATAATAATCGGGGATAATAAGTATACTAGTCTTAAAGAAAAAGAATATATGTAAACGAAAGGAGTCCATAATCATGGCAAACATTTACGGAGTTGATATTGGCACAAGTAATTTTAAAATGTGCTGTAAAGATAAGGAGGATATCTTAAACGAAAAGAATATCATCGCAATTGCAAATAAGAAAGACCTTCTTGCATTTGGTGATGAAGCATATGAAATGTATGAGAAAGCACCTGAAAATATCGAGGTTTCATTTCCGGTTAAATTTGGTGTTATCGCAGACATTGAAAATATGCAGACACTTCTTTTAAGCTTTTTCAACAAGATTAATGGTGATAAGAAAGCACCGGGGAATACAGATTTCTATATTGCAGTTCCTACAGATGTGACAGAAGTAGAAAAAAGAGCTTTCTATGAACTAGTTGCTGATTCAAAAGTTAAAGCAAAAAATATATATATTGTTGACAAACCTGTAGCTGATGCCATTGGTGCCGGACTTGATGTAACAAAATCAAGAGGTATCATGATTGTAAATATCGGTGCTGAGACAACTGAGATTTCAGTTCTTTCACTCGGTGGTATTGTTATCAGCAAATCAGTTAAAATTGGCGGTAATAAGCTTGATGACAGCATTATAAGCAATGTCCGTAAAGTATATAATCTTGTAATCGGAAGCAAGACTGCAGAAGGTTTAAAGAAAGAACTCGGAAGTGCAGTCAAGGCAGAAGAGCATTTTGCACCGGGATTTGGCCGTAATGTCCTTTCAGGACTTCCTGTCAGCGTTGACATATCATCCGATGTAATTTATCAGGCTATCGTTGACCCGCTTCATTCAATTATGGATTCAATAAAAGTTATTCTTGAGCGTACTCCACCAGAACTTGCTGCTGATATTATCAAGAACGGCATATATGTATCAGGTGGTACATCAAATATCAATAACCTTGAAAAATTCATCAACCAGGAGACAAATCTTTCAGTTAATATCGTAGAAAATCCATCTGAAAGCGTTGTCAGAGGTCTTATGGGCGTAGTTACAAATCCTGATTTTGCAGGCGTTGCATATACTCCTCAGGATAAGACTTACGATTAATAATTATCATATAGTGTATTAGAACAGATGTAAGGAATTTGTAAAATGAAAAAAAAGTTTTCAGAAATTTTCACTTCTAAATTCATACTAATTCTGGTGACAGGACTTTGCGTGATATTTATCGCAATCAGTTTTTTTACCAACAAACTTGTCACACCTTTAAAAAATGTTGTCTCTGCTGTAGTAGTTCCTCTGCAAAAGGGAATGAATTATATGGGATTATGGGCAACTGACGGTTACGACAGACTTCAGGAAGTCAACAGGCTTTTAGATGAGAATGAAAAGCTTAATGAGCAGGTTGATAATCTTACAGAAGAAAATAACCGTTTAAAGCAGGATACTTATGAGCTTGACAGGCTGCGTGAATTGTATGAACTTGATGCAAAATATACAGAATATCCAAAAACAGGAGCCCGAATAATCGGAACATCATCCGACAACTGGTTTTCTACATTTACTATAGACAAAGGCAGTGATGATGGTCTTGAGACAGACATGAATGTAATTGCCGGCGGCGGTCTGGTAGGAATCATAACAGAAGTCGGTAAGAATTATTCTGTTGTAAAGAGCATTATAGAAGATGGAAGTTATGTCAGTGGACAGCTTATTGATACAGGGGATGTCTGCACAATCCGCGGAGATATTGAGCTTATGGATCAGGGACTTATCCATATACAATATTTTAAAAACGGAATAACAATCCGTAATGGCGATAAGATAGTTACATCTAACATAAGCGGCAAATATCTTCCTGGTATTCTTATAGGATATACAAAGGATGTGACAACAGATGCCAATAACCTTACGCAGTCAGGATATCTTGTTCCTGCCGTTGATTTTGGTCATCTTCAGGAAGTTCTTGTAATTACTAAGAAAAAAGAAAACGGAAATTAAACTTGTACCGGTAATCATATAAGGAGCATTATGAAAAGAAAAATAGGAGAATTAATTATAATTTTGCTTTTTTATCTTTTTCAGGTAACACTTGGAAGAGTAATCAGCATTGCTGGAATTATGCCAAATCTGCTTATAATTATACCTGTTATTTTTGGATATTTTAATGGCAAAAATGAAGGTATGTTTACAGGATTTTTTGCCGGTGCATTATATGATTTATCGGCTTCATCATTATTTGGTTTTTCTTCGCTTGTATTTATATACATAGGATACCTTGCAGGTATATTTTACAGAAGATATGAAGGCACAGAAATTATATTCCCGCTTATTATAGTTTCAGCAGGAGATTTAATATATGAATTTTTATCATATATAGGTAATTTCCTTCTTCATAACAGGCTGAATATTGTATTTTTCCTGACAAGATTTATAATACCAGAGATGATTTATACAATGCTTGCTTTTGTAATATTGTATAAGCCGCTTGTATGGCTTAATTCACATCTTAATGTCAGAGATAAAAGGAGAGTAAATAAATTTGATGAGAGAAATATTTGACTATTGTTTAAGTTTACTAAAGTCAAGACTTGTTCCGTTAGTGCTTGTATTTGTAGTACTTGCATCGGTACTTGTAAGCAGATTATTTTCACTTCAGATTATAAATGGCGAATCATATGCAACTAATCTTACTGAATCTATAAAGAAAACTACAAGTGTATCTGCGACAAGAGGCCGTATTTTTGATAAAAATGGTGTGCTTCTTGCGTATAATGAACTTGCATTTGCAGTTAAAATCAGTGACAGCGGCACATACAAAGATAATGACATTAAAAATGCAACAATCAATAATGCAATTAATAAGACACTTAATATAATCGAAGAAAAAGGTGATAAGTATTCTAATGATTTCCAGATTACATATGAAAATGGTTCTTACCAGTACACTGTGAGCGGTAACTCTCTTTTAAGATTTCAAAGGGATACCTATGGTACGCAGACAATTGCTCAGTTATCTGATGAACAAAAGAATTCATCTGCTTCACAGATGATTGATTCACTCTGCTCACGTTATGGAATTAACCAGCAGGAATACACGCCTCAACATGTGCTTGAGATTATCAATTTAAGGCTTTTAATGTCTGCAAATTCATATAACAGATATATCAGTTTTACAATTGCTAATGAAGTTTCCGACCAGACAGTTGCAGCTATTCTTGAAAATTCAGATGAGCTTGCAGGTGTTACAGTTGAACAGCAGTATATCCGTAAATACGTTGACAGTGTATACTGTTCACAGATTCTCGGATATACGGGTACTGTGTCTACAACCGAACTTGCAACATTAAAAGAGCAGAACTCATCATATGAAAACAATGATGTTGTAGGTAAAGCCGGCATTGAACAGTCAATGGAACAGGAACTTTCAGGTGAAAAAGGTTCAAAAACCGTATATGTAGATACCGTAGGACGAATAACTGAAGTGTTAGATGAAACTGACCCGAAGGCTGGCAATGACGTATATCTTACAATTGATATAGAACTTCAGAAAAAGATATACAATGCAATTGAAGATGAACTTGTATCTATAATTTCATCAAACCTTACAAGCGGTACTACAAAGTATACGTATAATGCTTCAACCGGTGATATTAACAATATTTATATTACTATACCTGAGGTGTATTTTGCTCTTATTGATAACAATCTAGTATCAACAAGTAAGATTGCACAGGGAAATACTGAAAATGAACGTGATGTGTATGCAGCATTCCAGTCTAAAAAAGAACAGATATTTGACTTGTTAAGAAGTGAACTTACATCATCACCTACAGCATATGGACAGCTTTCAGAAGAAGAACAGGCATATATCTGGTATATTTACAAAGATTTATTAAAAGCAAATGGCATATTTAATTCCAATAATGTTGATACGAATGATTCTGTATATAAAGACTGGACTAATGGCAATTCAACAAGTCTTGAACAGCTTTTAAGATATTCTATCACAAAAAACTGGATTAATATGTCAGATTTTACATCGGAACAGTATACAAGCCTTGATGAAGCATATAATGAACTTGTCAATTATATATTTGATGTTTTAGAGACTGATGCAGATTTCCATAAAAAATTATACAAGTATATGATTGAGAACGGCAATATATCCGGACGACAGGTATGTATGATGTTATTTGAGCAGGGATTTCTTCAAGGTGATGATGATTATCAGGCATTAAGTTCGGGAAGAATATCTGCATACGATTTTATGAGCAGCTGTATATCATCAAAGAGAATAACACCTGCACAGCTTGCATTACAGCCATGTTCAGGTTCATGCGTAATAACTGACCCTAACAATGGTAATGTTCTTGCACTTGTATCATATCCAAGTTATGACAATAACAGAATGTCTGGAACAATAGATGCAGACTATTACAAGCAGCTTAACAATGACAAATCCAACCCGCTTTATAACTGGGCAACGCAGGCTCAGAATGCTCCGGGTTCAACATATAAAGTATGTACTTCAATCATGGCTCTTGATATGGGAATTATCAATCCTTCAACTTCATTTTACTGTAGTGGTACATTTGATAAAATTACACCTAGTCCAAGATGCTGGGTACGAAGCGGTCATGGAACAGAGACAGTTACAACAGCCATCAGGGACTCATGTAACTTATTCTTCTATAATGTAGGTTACAACCTTGCCTTAAGCAATGGATTATTTGATAACACATATGCAACTTCTGTAATGCAGAAATATGCAGAAGAGCTTGGTCTTGCAACAATGTCTGGTATTGAGATTGCCGAGAAAGCACCTAGTGCATCTAATATTGATGCGGTATATTCAGCAATCGGACAGGGTAATCATGCTTACAGTACACTTAATCTTGCAAGATATGTAACAACAGTTGCTAATTCAGGAACATGCTACAACCTTACACTTATTGATAAGATTACAGATAACAATGGTAATCTTATACGAGATAACAGTGCTGATGTTGCCAATGTCATGAATATAAGCCAGTCAATATGGGATACGGTTCATTACGGAATGAATCTCGTTGTAAATACGTATTCTGCATTGTCAAAAGTAAATCTTAATTTTGCAGCTAAGTCCGGTACAGCCCAGGAAAATAAAAAAGAACCTGACCATGCCATGATGATAAGTTATGCACCATATGACAATCCACAGATTGCAATGGCAGTATCAATACCTCATGGTTATTCTGGTTCGCAGGCATCTGAGCTTACTGCCAAAGTCCTTAATCTTTATTTTGGACTTGAATAATATAGTAACGAGGTGATGAGGGTGAGTAATACTGTTATTATTAAAGGTAACAAACATGGTATAACTGTTGTATTAAACGGCGATGACAGCTTCGCCGATTTAAAAAACAGTGTGAGAGAAAAATTCCGACAGTCAGCGGCTTTCTTTGGAAAAGCTGATATGGCACTTGCGTTTGAAGGCAGGTTTTTGTCAGAAGACCAGCAGATACAGCTTATGGAAATTATCCAGGAAGAAACAGAAATGAATATTTTATGTATTGTAGACCTTGATAAAGACCGTGATGCTTTATTTGAAGCGGCAGTAAAAACACAGACAGAACTGCAGGAAGAAATGCCGGGCACTACAACTGCACACAACAATAATGCCGGCGGTACGTCAGAAGGCCTGTTTTATAAGGGAACACTCCGTTCCGGACAGGTTCTTGAATCTGAGACAAGTGTAATTGTTCTTGGCGATGTAAATCCTGGCGGACGCATAATCTCTGCCGGTAATGTAATTGTGCTTGGAAGCTTACGCGGTAATGTTTTTGCCGGTGCAAACGGAGACGAACATGCATTTGTTGTTGCACTTGAAATGAATCCTATGCAGATAAAGATTGCAGATGTCATAGCAAGAAGTTCAGACAGTGCTCCAAAGAAAAAGAGCAAAAATAAAGGTGTGATGCCTAAAATATCGTTTGTTGAAGACGGAAATATTTATATAGAAGAACTTACATCCGATATTCTTGAAGATATACGAATTTAAAGAAAAGAATTTGAAAGAATTTTAAAAAAATATTGATTTAATTGAAAAAATTACGCATAATGTAATTTAATAGTATTAATTAACCGGGAGGCATATAATGAGTGAAGTAATTGTAGTAACGTCTGGAAAAGGCGGAGTTGGCAAGACTACTACAACAGCCAATATTGGCACAGGACTTGCAAAACTTGGAAAGAAAGTAGTAATGATTGATACAGATACAGGTCTTAGAAACCTTGATGTTGTTCTTGGACTTGAAAACAGAATTGTATACAATCTCGTTGACGTTGTTGAAGGAAACTGCCGTATAAAGCAGGCATTAATCACAGATAAACGATGCCCTAAGCTTTATCTTCTTCCTACAGCACAGACAAGAGATAAATCAGCCGTAACTCCTGAGCAGATGATAAAGTTACTCGATGAACTCAAATCTGACCCTGAAGGTTTTGATTACATAATTCTTGACTGCCCAGCTGGTATTGAACAGGGCTTCCAGAATGCAATCGCAGGTGCAGACAGAGCTTTGGTTATCACAACACCTGAAGTTTCAGCTATAAGGGATGCAGACAGAATTGTGGGACTTCTCGATGCACACGGACTTAAAGATCATGAAGACTTAATTGTCAACAGAATCCGCATGGACATGGTCAACCGTGGCGAAATGATGTCAATTGAAGATGTTAATGATATTTTACAGCTTAATGTAATTGGTGCAGTTCCTGATGACGAAAATATAGTAGTTGCTACTAATAAGGGCCAGCCTCTTGTTGGTGATGATTCACTTGCCGGACAGGCATATATGAATATCTGCCATAGAATAATCGGAGAAGAAGTACCTTTCCTTGATCTTAATGGCAAGGGTGGTTTCTTTAAAAAACTTTCAGCTTTATTTAAAGGCGGCAAATAATATTTAATTTTGCTGCTATAGATGCACATTATACGTGTGCCAAAGATTGGAGAATATGTATGAGCTTATTAGACTTATTTAAGAAAAAAGGCTCTGGTGATGTTGCAAAAGACAGACTTAAACTTTTATTAGTTTCGGACCGTGCGAACTGTTCGCCAGAAGTCATGGAAATGATTAAAAATGATATTATAAAAGTAATATCAAAATATATGGTTATAGATGCAGACGGACTTGATATTCAGATTACATCAACAGAATCTGATACAAACAATGGCTCTGTGCCTGCATTATTTGCAAATATTCCTATTAAAGATATGCGTAACAGCGATAAATAATAATAGGATTAACGAGGATTTTTTATGTTAAAAAAATATCAGTTGCGTTCATATAATATAAGACTTGTTATAGCACTGCTTATTACATCCGGATTTGGTATAATTGTTATCAACAGTGCCAATTCAGCATATACGATAAGACAGTGCATAGGTCTTGCAATATCACTTTTTTTGATGGCTGCAGTATCCTTTATAGATTACAACTGGATTTTAAAGTATTATTGGCTTATTTACATTGTCAATCTTGCTGCATTGCTTGCTGTTAAACTGTTTGGTCATGAAAGCCATGGTGCTAAAAGATGGATAAAAGTTCCTCTTATCGGACAGTTCCAGCCGTCAGAGTTTACAAAACTGCTTCTAATTCTCTTTACAGTAAAGCTTTTATGCATGTATAAAGATAAGATTAACGATTGGAGATTTCTTACAATACTTGCAATTTTACTTGCAATACCGCTCGCTTTTATTTTGAAACAACCGAATCTTTCGACAACATTATTGACATTTCTTATATTATTTACAGTAATTTTCTGTGCAGGATTAAGTTATAAAATAATCGGAATTGCACTTCTCATAATTGTGCCTGTTGTAAGCGGATTTATGATTTATATAAGCAATCCCGATAACAAAGTATTTTTTATACAGGATTATCAAAGAACAAGAATTATGGCCTTCCTTAACTCAGATGCCAATGAATATGATGATTCCAATTATCAGCAGGAATATGCAGAACGTGCAATCGGTTCAGGACAGTTAAGTGGAAAAGGGCTTAATAATGATGATCCTTCCTCATTAAAAAATGCTCATTATATAGCAGAAGCCCAGAATGATTTTATTTTTGCTGTAATTGGTGAAGAATTAGGATTTGTCGGTGGATGTATAACGATTCTACTATTGTCATGGATTGTTATAGAGTGTATAATTGTAGCAGTAAAGGCAAAAGACTTTGCCGGGCGGCTGATATGCTGTGGTGTCTCGGCATATATAGGTTTCCAGACATTCATTAATATAGGTGTTGTAACAAGACTCCTGCCAAATACAGGTCTTCCGCTTCCATTTTTCAGTTATGGACTGACATCACTGTTTTCATTGTTTATATCAATGGGAGTAGTTCTTAATGTAAGTCTGCAAAGAAAAGTTGAAAGAGATGATGATATTTTTGCGGATGATTTTAAAGGATAGAATATAAAATGAGAAAGGGTATTGTAATATGAACATTGGTTTGATTGCACACGATTCAAAGAAAAAGTTAATGCAGAATTTCTGCATAGCTTACAGAGGAATTTTAAATAAGAATCAGCTTTTCGCTACAGGAACAACAGGACAGCTTATTGAAGAGGTTACTAATCTTTCAGTGCATAAATTTCTTGCCGGAAGACTTGGGGGAGATGTCCAGTTATGTTCACTAATTGAGAGCAATCAGATGGATCTGGTCGTTTTTCTTCGGGATGCTGTAAATCCAAAATCATATGAACCAAACTCAGAGAGAATTTCTATTTTATGTGATATGTATAATATTCCACTTGCAACTAATCTTGCAACAGCAGAACTTCTTATAAAGTCACTTGAACGTGGTGATATGGAATGGAGAGAAATATATCAGTAGGAAAGCATATGCCGGCTAAGCTTTAATTAAGCTGATGCCGGCATAATTTACCTGTGCAGTACAGTTTAATCGCTTAAATCCCTGATTCTGCCGTATACACTTATCTGGTACAGTCCACACAGACCAACAATTGCATATATTACACGCGATATCCATGTTGCCTGTCCAAATAAAAAAGCGACAAGATTAAAGTTAAAAAAGCCGATAAGCCCCCAGTTTATCGCTCCGATTATAATAATTGTTAAAGTAGTATAATCAATACATTTTGAATTCATATTCAACCTCCTTGATTTATCAGCTGCTTTTATTATTATGTCATTTAGTATTATAAGTATGTTTGAAAAATAATGGAATTTTAATCAGAAATGAGGATTATTATGGGAAATAATCACACCAAAGTCAATCGTAAAAAAGATAATAGAAAAAAAAGCAGCCGTAAAGTCATAAAATATAAAAGAAGACCGAAAGCAGCCGCATTTATATTTGCCATAATATTAATATATGTTGTAGGCTTTATTTCGCTTTACCTTACAAAATCAAAAGTCAGAACATATGAGGTTGATATGGGTGCTTTGACATCTGATGCAACATTTACCGGAATCGCACTTCGCACAGAAGAAATTGTTAATTCCGGATATTCAGGAGATATTAATTATTATAAAAAAGAAAGCAGCCGTGTTAAAGTTGATGATACAATATGTACTGTAGATGAAACAGGCCGTGTATCACAGATTCTTTCACAGTATACAAAAAGCGATGAAAATTCGTTATCAAAACAGAATCTGGCATCAATCAAATCAATGCTTAATAACTTCCGCACTAACTATGACGGAAGCAATTTTTATGATATATATAACCTGAAAACAGACCTGAATTCCGCGGTGCTTCAGGCAATGAATGAAAATATAATCGCTAATCTTGACAGCATAATTTCAAGTACCGGAAGCCAGAATCTTTTCCAGACAATAAAGAGTGAAAAATCCGGTGTAGTCGCATACTATACAGATGGATACGAAAATGTTACAACAGATAATCTTTCTGCTGATTTATTTAATAAAAATAATTACAAAAAAGAAAATCTCAAATCAGAAGATATCGTAGTTGCCGGAAGCCCGGCATATAAACTCGTAACTGACGAAAACTGGTATATATGCATTATGCTTGACCAAAAAGATATATCAGCATATGAACTTGATAAAAAGTCAAGTGTATCAATTAAGATAAAAAAAGATAACATTATAACATCAGGTTCATTTACGATTTCAAATAAGGACGGCAATTATTACGGAATAATTGGTCTCAATAAATATATGATACGATATGCCAATGAACGTTTTCTTGATATAGAGCTTACTTCGACAAGCAACACAGGCCTTAAAATACCTGTTTCAGCAATTACTGAAGAAGAGTTTTATACAATTCCAAAAGCTTATCTTACAACCGGTGGAAACAGTAATACATATGGTTTTATATATGAAGAATATTCAACAAATGGTGATAAAACAACACGTTTTGTTACCGCTGATATTTATAAATCAAATGATAATGTATGCTATGTCAGCAAAGAAGATTTTACAGCCGGAAGTAATATTGTTAAGCCTGATTCAACAGAACGATATGTTATCGGTGCCGTTGAAAAACTTAAAGGCGTATATTGCATTAATACCGGTTATACAACATTTAAACTTGTTGATATAATAGATGAAAACAATGAGTATGTAATTTCAAAAAAAAGCATTTCGCACGGAGTGTCAATCTATGACAGAATAGTGCTTGATGCAGAAAAATACTCACTTAATCAGCTTATTTATTAAAAATATTTATAAAAGAGGTATGACATGGAAACTAATATTGCATTAAATATTGAAAATGTTAAACAAAATATTGAACAGGCATGTCTGCGTTCGGGACGCAATCCCAAAGATGTAACTTTGATTGCCGTAAGCAAAACGAAACCAAATGAAATGCTTATGGATGCCTATAATGCAGGTATGCGTACATTCGGAGAAAATTATGTTCAGGAGCTTGTCTCTAAGATTGATACTCTCCCTGATGATATAGAATGGCATATGATAGGTCATTTACAGACTAACAAAGTTAAATATATTGTTGGAAAAGTAGCTATGATTCATTCAGTTGACTCGGTAAAACTTGCCCGTGAAATAAGCAAAGAAGCTGTAAAAAGAAATGTAACAGCTGATATTCTTATTGAAGTCAATGTTGCACTTGAGGAAAACAAATTCGGAATTACACTTGAAAACGGGATTGAAACAGTAACAGAAATTGCAAAACTTCCGGGACTTAATATACGAGGACTTATGACAAGTGCTCCATATGTTTCCAATCCTGAAGATAATCGTAAATATTTTCGCGATTTGAAACAATTATGTGTTGACATAAACAGCAAAAACATTGATAATATTCATATGGATGTCCTTTCGATGGGAATGACTAATGACTATATCACAGCGGTTGAGGAGGGTGCTACAATGGTCAGAGTAGGTACAGCGATATTTGGGGCTCGTAATTATAACAAATAAATCAGGAGATAGATGTGATGGGAATTTTAGATGGTGTTATTAACGTATTCAAACTTCATGGTGATGATGACTATGATGACGAATATGATGATTACGATGAATACGATGAAGAAGACGAGGAAGACAAAGGTTCGACAAGAAAGAAACTTTTTGGTGGAAGCAAAAAGTATGATGATGATGCAGATGATGACGATACATCAGTAAAATCTACTGACAAGCCTAAGTTCGGAGGCAAAAAAGTCGTTCCGATTAAACCGGCAGGTTCAAGAGGACTTGAAGTTGTTGTAATAAGACCTGAATCAATGGAAGATGCAAGTGATATAACAGATACTCTTTTAAGTGGCAAGGCAGTAGTTCTTAATCTTGAAGGAATTCATGTTGAGGTTGCACAAAGAGTTATTGATTACTCAGCTGGTTCATGTTATGCAATGAGGGGCAATCTTCAGAAAATAACAAGTTACATATTCCTTGTAACACCTCCTAATGTTGATATTTCAGGTGACATACCTGAACTTGTCGCAGGAGGAATAGACTTATCATCTTTTAAAAACTAAGAAAAACTGCCACCTGTTGCAATTACAGCTTCAGGTGGTATTTTACCATATGCAATAAAAAATTGGAGTGCTATATGTCAAAATTAATTACAGTAAATTACAATCAGAAACCTTGTTATAACATTGTTATTGAAAATGATTTTTCAAAACTTGCCGAAAATGTAACAAAACTTGAAATATCAGGAAGAAAACTTGCAGTTATAACCGACAGCAATGTTGGTCCGCTATATGCAGATAAAGTTGCACAATGTCTTAAAGAAACAGGCAACAACATATTTGTCTATACATTTGAAGCCGGAGAAAAGAACAAAAATCTTAATACAGTCCAGGATGTGTATGAATTTCTCATAAAAAATAAATTTGACAGAAAAGATATGCTTGTAGCCCTCGGCGGCGGTGTTGTCGGCGATCTTACAGGATTTGCTGCTGCAACATATCTTCGCGGCATTGATTTTATACAGGTTCCGACATCACTTCTTGCACAGGTAGATTCTAGCATTGGCGGAAAAACAGGTGTAGATTTCCGTGCATACAAAAACATGGTAGGTGCATTCCATCAGCCACGCCTTGTATATATGAACACATCCACACTTTCATCATTAAATACACGACTTTTTAATTCCGGTTTTGGTGAAATATTAAAACATGGTCTTATAAAAGATGCTTCATATTTCCAGTGGCTCAAAGATAATATTGAAAAAATTGCCGCTCTGGACAGTGGATATCTTGAAGAAATGATTTACAGAAGCTGTGAAATAAAGCGTAAAGTTGTAGAAAACGACCCTACTGAAAAAGGTGAACGTGCACAGCTTAATTTCGGACATACACTTGGACATGCCATTGAAAAACAGATGAACTTTGAACTTTATCACGGAGAATGTGTTGTTCTTGGCATGATAGCAGCACTTAATATATGTGTTGAAAGAGGCACAATCACAAAAGAAGAATATGATGATATTTATAATACTTTCAAAGCATATAATTTTCCTATGACAGTTGATAAAACTACAATAGATGAGGTAATTGCCGCTTCAAAAAATGATAAAAAAATGGATGGCAACAAAGTAAAATTCATTCTTTTAAAAAAAGTCGGGGAAGCATACATTGATATGACTGTTGACGATGATACTATGCGTCGTTCTTTGAAAAATGTAGTTATAGAATAATCAATGAGGTGATATTTTTATATGAAAGAAAAAAACAGCAGCTTAAAATCCATATTAATATTTGTTATATCAGTTGCAATCCTTACATTTTTTGACCAGCTTAGCAAGATAATAATGGTTGATGCATTAAAGACTACAAAAACAATACCGCTAATCAAAAATGTATTGGAATTTTATTATATCGAAAATACAGGAACAGCCTGGGGAATGTTTGGCGGTGGAAGAATATTTTTCCTTGTGCTTACTGTTATCATTATGGCAGTTTTGGTTTATATCACATATAAACTGCCAACAACAAAAAAATATATGTTAATGCGTATTACAATAATACTTCTGGGTTCCGGTGCTGTTGGCAATTTTATAGACAGGCTTTTTCTTGGTTATGTAAGAGATTTTATATATTTCAGACTTATCAATTTTCCTGTCTTTAATGTCGCTGACTGCTATGTTACAATCGGACTTGCATTATTTATAATTATGATATTATTTATATACAAAGATGAGGACTTTAATTTTTTAAAGCCTGACAGAAAGGGCAGCAATGAGTGATTCACCTGAAACATTAATATTAAACGTTGATGAAGCGGCAGACGGAGTAAGGATTGATAAGTTTTTATCAGATACACTGACAGAATATTCACGTTCATTTATACAGAAAATAATAAAGGATGAGCTGGTACTTGCCAATGACAAACATGTGAAAAGTAATTATAAAGTAGCAGCCGGTGATGTTTTAAATATCACTGTACCTGAATGTAAAACACCTGAGATTGAACCGGAAAATATTCCTCTTGATATAATATATGAAGATGATGATATAATAGTTGTCAATAAACCAAAGGGAATGGTTGTTCACCCTGCAGCAGGTCATTACAGCGGAACACTGGTAAATGCATTAATGTATCACTGCAAAGATAATCTTTCCGGAATAAATGGTGTATCAAGACCAGGAATTGTGCATAGAATTGATATGAATACAACAGGAGTGCTTGTTACATGTAAAAATGATTTTGCACACAGCCGCATAGCTGCACAGCTTGCAGTCCATGATATAACAAGGAAGTATAATGCAATTGTATGGAATCCGTTTTCTGTGGAATCAGGTACAGTTGATGCACCGCTTGCAAGAAGCCGCAAAGATAGAAAGAAAGTAGCAATTGACCAGAGCGGCAGACGTGCAGTCACACATTACCGCGTCCTTAAAAATTTCAAACAGTTTGCACATGTTGAATGCCAGCTTGAAACAGGACGCACACATCAGATACGTGTACACATGTCAAGTATTGGACATCCGCTTCTTGGAGATGATGTATATGGAAGCGGTAAATCGCCATATAATATTACGGGGCAGGCATTACATGCAAGAGTCCTCGGATTTGTTCATCCAAGAACAGGTAAATATATGGAATTTGAAGCACCTTTACCGGATTATTTTCAAAAGATTCTTAATGATCTTGAAAGCAACGGCAGGTAGTAATAGGAGAGCATATAGATGAGAAGAAAAGAATTTATTGATATTATTTTAAACAGTATATCAGATAAATTTGATATTTATCATAACTATTATTTTAATGGCAGAAAATTTGTTATTTATGCATATTGCTACAATCACAACAATCGTTTTGAGACATCAGGCGATGAATCAAAACTTTGGGATACCCGCTGTTTTGAGCATCTGTTTTTTATAAACAGTGACAATCTTGACATGCACACATTAAATAATTTAAAAGATTTTGCCATAAACAGCATTGAGCCTCATTTCGTCAGAGGTGATGGAAAATATCCTGTTAAGCATCATCTGTATTCCCATATTTCGTTTATCATAATTACACGCAATAAACCATCTTATGAAGTTGAGGAGGCAATAAAAAATATTACATGGAATAAATCATATATGTTTTCAGCCAAAGGATATTGCAATTTGAAAATGGTATGCGTAACACCACGCGAATACAGTGTAATTGCCAATGAAAATGCAAAAGATATAAAAGATTTCCTGATGGATATACTGCTTCATATTGATCATTATGAAGATTGAAAAGATTGAAAATATGTGAAAATTATATAAATTTGTAGATTTTTTATAAAAAATAATATATAATGTAAGCATAAAAATTCGTGCAGTTAAGGAGGACAATTGTTATGGATGAAAGAACAGTTATTACAATCGGCAGAGAATTCGGAAGCGGTGGTCATGAGATTGGACAGAAGCTCGCAGAAAGACTTGGTATCAAATGTTATGACAAAGAATTACTTGAGCTTGCAGCAAAGGAAAGTGGTCTTTGTCAGGAACTTTTTGCATCACAGGATGAAAAGCCAACAAACAGCTTTTTATATTCATTAGTTATGGATACATATTCTTTAGGTTATTCTAATTCATATGTTGATATGCCTATTAATCACAAGGTTTTCCTTGCTCAGTTCGATGCAATCAAGAAACTTGCACAGAAAGAATCATGTGTCATCGTTGGACGTTGTGCCGATTATGCACTTGAAGATGATCCATTTGCGGTAAGTGTATGGATTAAAGCAAGTCTTGACAAGAGAGTTGATAGAATCAAAAAAATGTATGATCTCTCAGAATCTAAGGCTACTGATTTAATCCAGAAAACTGATAAGAGAAGAGCTAGTTATTATAATTATTATTCAAGCAAGAAGTGGGGCGAAGCAAAGAGCTATGACCTGTGTCTTGACAGCGGTGAACTTGGAATTGATGGTTCTATTGAACTCATCCTCAAGTATATCGAATTAAAAGAAAAGAACTTAGCAAAGTAAATTTTAGATTAATTAACGCGGCAGACAGTGTCCATGATTTCAAAAAACTATGTCAGTTGCCGCAAGTTTCACCATAATTTAGCTTATTTAAGGACAGATATATTTTCTATGGAATTCAAATATCAGAAAATTAAAAAGCTGGACATTAAAAAATGGCTGCAGGGCGGCAACTCAAAGATATATTTAATTATATTGGTTGTTTTCCTTGCAGCCGTAATTTTTGCACTAACCAGCATAAAAGAATTAAGCAAAAATTCACAATCCGACAATAATATCACACAATCTGACGAATCAGATAATAATAAAGAGACTTCGGCTTTTGTTGAAAATAATCTCGGCTATAAATTGCGTGTGAACAAATCACAGAATTTTATTACCGTATACAAAAAAGACTCATCAGGTGAGTTTAAGCCATTATCTGTTTTTGCATGTTCTGTAAATTCTAATGTCAATACAGGTGACACTGTAATTTCAAACAAACAGACATGGAGTATGCTTGCATCAAATACATATGGTCATTATACATGTATTCTTGGTAATGGTGCATATATACATTCTGTACCTTATTGGTCACAAAATGTAAAACAGCTCAATGTAGATGCCTATAACAGACTTGGAATCACAGCAAATACAGGTTCTATATATCTTCAGGCAAAAGACGCAAAATGGATATATGAAAACTGTGGTGTTAATATTCCCGTTGAAATATATGAAGACGCAAATGAAAAAGCTCTTCTTGATTATAAAATACCGGATAAACTTGCTGCCGGTGCCAATTATGATCCTTCAGACACTGAAGCATTAAATGCTAATATAAATGGCAAAATAGATTATATGTCAGGTGTGAAAAACTGCCAGATAGCACTCAACCAGCCATTTGACAAATGGGAGGGTATCTATGCGGTTGATACAAACGGCAATAATATAACTTCATCAATAACAATTTCTGGAAATGTTGACGTTACAAAACCTGGAGTTTACACTTTGATTTATTATTTATCTGATAATTTTGGAACTGACCTTGCATACTACAGATATGTGACTGTCGGTGAAGGTGAGACATCAAATGCTGCGGACAATAACAATAATAAACAGCAGACAACAACTGCTCCTTTGCCATCCGCAACACAGCCTCAGACCTCACAGCCGCAGACACCTGCATCACAGCAACAGTCTTCCAATCAACAGCAGTAAATTTATTAAACAAAATCTATTCCTTTTATTATAATTTTATGTTATACTCTAATAGTTAAACTAAAAACTGAGGAATGGAGAAATAATATGTCTGATATTATAATTATGGTATCAATTGTTGTATATCTATTAGTTGTTGTTGCTATCGGTATACAATATTCCAAGAAAAACAAAAGTTCAGATGACTTTTACCTTGGCGGAAGAAAGCTTGGTCCTTTCGTAACTGCTATGAGTGCCGAAGCTTCTGATATGAGCAGCTGGCTCTTAATGGGACTTCCCGGCGTTGCTTACCTTACAGGTGTAGCAGATGCAGCATGGACAGCGATAGGTCTTGCAATCGGAACTTACATAAACTGGCTTATAGTAGCAAAAAGAATACGTATGTATTCACAGGGATATGATGCATTCACAGTTCCTGATTTCTTTTCGAAAAGATTCGGTGGATGTAAAACCTTATCATGCATTGCGGCTATAATGATTGTTGTATTTTTCGTGCCTTATACAGCATCAGGTTTTGCAGCATGCGGTAAATTATTTTCAAGCCTTTTTGGTGTCAGCTATCTTTCGGCAATGGTTATAAGTGCTGCTGTAATCGTATGTTACTGTACATTAGGTGGTTTCCTTGCTGCAAGTACAACAGACCTTATTCAGAGCATTGTTATGTCTGTAGCACTTATTGTTGTTGTTGTTTTCGGTATAAATGTTGCCGGAGGATTTGATGCTGTTGTTGATAATGCAAAGCAGCTTCCGGGCTATCTTGGATTATTTAAAACATATTCAGCCGAGACAGGTACGGCATCCAATTACAGTTTCTTAAAAATATGTTCTACACTTGCATGGGGACTTGGTTATTTCGGTATGCCACATATTCTTTTAAGATTCATGGCAATAGAAGATGAGAAAAAGTTAAAATTGTCCAGACGAGTTGCTACAATCTGGGTTGTAATTTCACTTTCAGTTGCAGTATTTATCGGTATTGTAGGTTACGGCATGTCAAAAGCAGGTGCTCTTGATATTCTTACAGGTTCAAACTCTGAGACAATTATAGTAAAAATTGCTCATCTGTTAAGCACTCATGGTGTAATCGCTGCCATAGCTGCCGGTGTTATTCTTGCCGGTATTCTTGCCGCAACAATGTCAACAGCAGATTCACAGCTTCTTGCCGCAGCTTCCGGAATATCTCAGAATCTTGTAAGAGAATGTATGGGTGTTAAGCTTTCAGAAAAAGCAGCTTTAATTGTTGCAAGAATTACAGTTGTTATTATCTCAATTGTAGCAGTATTTATGGCCGGCAACCCTGACAGTTCAGTATTTGAAATCGTATCATTTGCATGGGCTGGTTTTGGTGCAACATTTGGTCCTGTAGTCCTTCTTTCATTATTCTGGAGAAGAGCTAATAAATATGGTGCAATATCAGGTATGATTTCAGGCGGTATTATGATATTCCTTTGGAAATATGTAATATCAGGATTTGGCGGTGTCTTTGCAATATATGAATTATTACCGGCATTTATCGTTGCAATTATCGTAAATGTTGTTGTGAGTCTTCTCACAAAAGCCCCTTCAAAAGAAATTCTTGATAAATATGATGAAGTAAGAGCAATTGAAATTAATGCATAATATATTTTAAATACAAAAATTCCTGTCCGACTTAATAAATCAGACAGGAATTTTTATTGTTATTTATCATTAGTCATTTTAATCATCAGCCTCTGTACGCAGACGTACAATATTTCGTGCACTGCGTTTATTTTCATCGACAATCTCTGCATAATGCTTTCTTGTAGTATTGACGTCTTTATGACCAAGAACATCAGCAACAAGGTAAATGTCCTTGCTTGCCTGATAAAGATTGGTACCATATGTACTTCTTAATTTATGTGGTGTTATATGCTTGACAGTTGTTACGGTAGAAGCATATTTTTTAACAAGAAGTTCAACCGAACGTACACAAAGCCTTTTATTTTTTGAAGAAATAAAAAGTGCATTTTCATGTCCTGAATCAGGATTCATCTGTTTGCGTTCTTCCATATAATCAAGCAGTGCCGCACGTACTTCATCGCCAAAGTAAACAAAGCTTTCCGAACCACCTTTTCTTACGACTTTAATTCTGTCATTATCAAAATCAACATCATTAATATCAAGTCCTACACACTCTGATACACGGATACCTGTACCAAGTAGAAGAGTAAGAAGTGCTAAATCCCTGCATTTTAATTTTTCGTGTGTCCTTAACTGTGCCGTTGTCAGCTTATTGCCATTTTCAACATTATCAAGAAGTTCAGCAACCTCATTTACATCAAGACGTGTAATTGCTTTATCGTGAATTTTAGGCATATCAACCTTCAGGGACGGATTATTTGATATCAGCTCATATCTGTAGTAGTAACCATAAAAACGTCTTAATGAGCATAATTTACGCTTTGCAGCACGTTCATCATTAGTGACAGTCGTTCCATCCTTATCATAAACCTTCATATATCTTAAATAATCAGAAATATCCTGTCCAGTTACACTTTCAATATCATGAAGAGTAAAATCACTTATCTGATAATTACTGTACTGTGGAAATTCTGCTATCAGAAACTCAAAAAATGTTTTCAGATCTCTTGCATATGCAAGACGTGTACGCGGCTGTTTTGAATACTCGAGACTGTTAAAATACTCACGACAGAATTCCGGAAATATTTTAAGCAGTTCATTTATCTTCTGGGCATATTTTATATTCTGTTGTTCAGCATAAGTCTTACTTGCTGCCATAATAGCCTCCTTAATCACACATACATCACTTCGCCAAACTCCAGTTTAACGAAGTTGTAGTAATGAATTAATATATACCCGTGCATGTTCTGCATGGGTATATGTATTTTTATAACATTACATTATTTTGAAACAATTTTTCCATTGTACAAACGTTTCTGGACAATGTTTATATTGAATGCTTTCTGATATTTTTTAATCTTATTTAATTCATTCTCGGTTATGATTGATATACACAATCCCTGTTCGTTGTTACGTCCGCATCTGCCGGCACGGTGAAGATATTCTGTTGGTTCTTCCGGAAGATTCACATTAATAACTGTTGATACATGATCAATCTGTAATCCTCTTGCAGCAACATCCGTTGCCAATAGATATTGAAGTCTGCCATTTTGAAAATCTTCAACAGCTTTTTTCTTAGACTGTTTATCTATATTACCTGCTAATGCCGCAACATTGTAATTATGATATTGTAATTTCTGTAATGATTCTTCAAGATCGTACTTTGTATTAATAAATATCATTGTTTTATCTGAATTAACAGCTTTCGCAATCTTACGAAGTGTCTCAATTCGTTCACGACGGTCTGATATTATAAATATATGTTTTATTGTTTTAGGTATAAGTTCTTTATTTTCCTTTGACAATTCATATATAACAGGATTATAAGTTATTGTATTAGCCTGCTTTATTGTCTTGTTACTTATACTTGCTGAAAATAAGAGAACCTGTGTCCTTTTCATAAGAGACTTTCTTATGAAAATAATGCTCTCAAGATATGTTTTATCCATAAGCTTATCGGCTTCATCAAGTATAAGTGTCTTTACATTATGAACTTTTAACTTCTTCATTCTTATAAGCTGAGCAGCTCTGGATGGTGTTGCAACAGCAATTACAGGCTTAATCTTCAGACTTTCAATCTGACGTGTAATATTTCCGTCACCAATCAACATAAGTGTATGTGCATCTGAATGCATATTATCAAACAAGAGCTGAATCTGCTTATTAACCTGTGATGCCAGTTCCTGCGTTGGTACTAAAACAAGTGCCTGAAGTGTATTCTCAGACAAATCAACTGACGATAAAACAGGAAGCAGATATGCAAGTGTCTTGCCGCTTCCGGTGCTCGAACATGCTATAACATCTCTTCCATCAAAAACCGGCTTTGCCACTTTACACTGTATCTGTGTAGGCTGTGTTATATTTTGAACCTGTAATGCGTCAATTAATTCAGGTTTTATTAATAAATCTTTAAATGTCATATTAAACTCCGATTATTATATAATATATTAATGTATAAATTATATCAGATAAAATATCCAAAGTCCATACAATCATAGCCTTTCATTCGTGTCCATCCTATTCATACACTACATGCCAGGGTATCATTTTGTATAATATATAACTATATTCTGTCCCGAATAAATAGTATCATCTGTCATATTATTAAGTGACTTTACTGCATTGATATACTGCTGATGGCTCTCACCATCTGAAGCATAAGAATCTGCGATATTCCAAAGTGTATCATCAGGCTGCACTGTAATACTCGTATAGAAACGCTGTGTCTGTGATTTCTCCGGATTAGAATTAGATGCATTCACAATTATTATTCCATAAATACTTATAGCAGCCACCATAATAACAGCAAGCACAATAGTTATTAAAGTCTTCTTTGCTGATAAATGTAACCATCTCCTGCGTGAATGTCTTCTCTTATTGTTCATCATAATAAAAACCTCCTCAAAAAATAAAAATGTAAAAACCATAAATATAACTATATAAATAAGCATCTATGAACAGTTGTTCCGAATAAACGTTCTGTTTATGCTTGGATTATAGAATAAGAACATTTGTTTGTCAATATGATTCAAGTAAAAAATCGAACATTTTTTCGGAAAATTTGTTTGATTTTTTACATTTTAAATGTTATAATAAACAAAAATATTATATTTTATGGATAAACGAATTAACTGGGAGGTATGTTTAATGGCATATGGAAGAATTACAAAAAAGCAGACTGAGATTCTTGAATATATCAAGTCTCAGATTTTAAATAAAGGTTATCCGCCATCAGTACGTGACATATGTGAAGCTGTCAATCTGAAGTCAACTTCATCTGTTCACGCACATCTTGAAACACTTGAAAAAAATGGATATATAAGAAGAGACCCTACTAAGCCAAGAGCTATAGAGATTATTGATGATAACTTTAATCTTACAAGACGTGAAGTTATTAATGTTCCGCTTGTAGGACGTGTAGCTGCCGGTGAGCCGATTCTTGCCGTGGAGAATATACTAAGCTACTTTCCTATTCCTGCGGAATTTATGCCGAATACAGAACTTTTTATGCTTACTGTAAAAGGCGAAAGTATGATTAACGCCGGAATTTATGATGGAGATAATATTATTGTAAGCAGACAGAACACTGCACATAACGGAGAAATGGTTGTAGCACTTGTCGATGATTCTGCCACAGTTAAGCGTTTTTACAAAGAAGAAGGACACATACGTCTTCAGCCTGAAAATGATTACATGGATCCTATTATTGTAGACAACTGTGAGATTATCGGAAAAGTAATTGGCGTAATAAGAATCGACAATTCAGGATTATAAATACAGGCACAGACATTTTTATATCCGCCATAATAAAACACAAATCAGCCACCTGCAGCATTATAATTGCAGGTGGCTGATTTTTATCTATATTATATTTTTGTTTATATTAGTTTTTCTAGATTTCTTCAGGATTGACTTCAATTCCGTCACGCCATATTCTTTCTAGATTATAGAAAAGTCTGTCTTCCTTTGAAAATACATGTATAATTACATCTTCATAATCAAGAAGAATCCAGCTTGCACTGTTATATCCCTCAACTTTAGGATCTGCAAATCCTGCTTTATATAACTGTTCTTCAACATTATCTACAATAGCCTGAACCTGATTAGGGTTATTTCCATTTGCTATTATAAAATAATCCGCAATAACTGATACATTACTGATATCTATAACTCTGATATCCTCTGCTTTTTTGTCTTTCATTGCCTCGATGGCTGCCTTTACCATCTCTTTTGATTTTAAATCGGCCATTTAAAAACCTCCTGTACTTTTATAATAGTCACACGTTTCCTGTGTGAGTGGATCTATTGGTTTATTCCGTTTTTTTAAATACTCAATTGTGCTTAATGTTACACGGTATATTGCCTCTTTTATATCTTTAAAAACAAGGGCCCGTATTTCATCGAGATTGTCTGCCTTATTTCGCAAAGGTTCCATATAATCTGCAATAAACACAATCTCCTCAAGTGGTGTCATGCCGGGATGACCTGTGCTGTGATATCTGATTGCATTGCATATATCTTCATCATCAATGCCATATTTTGTACCGGCAAAAAAAGCCCCGGCTTTTGCATGTAAAAGATATGGACTCAGACGTTCTGCCTGCGTGATTTCAATATTGTTGCTCTCACATATCTCAATCAGCTGTTCATCCGAATAACATTTGGCACAATCATGAAGAAGTCCTGCCGTAAATGCTTTCTGCATATCGACACCATAACGCATTGCAAGACATGCACTTGTCTCTGCAACACCTATTGTATGCCAGTAACGTGCTTTATCCGCTGTAAATTCCTTTTTTACCTCTTTTCGGAGTGCTTGTATATATTCGTTATCCATTACAGTTATTCCTCCAATTTGGAACTTTTAACACCATACAGACCATGCTTCATTATATAATCATAAACGGCTGGATTTATCATTTTCTCAACAGACACGCCATTTTTTAAATTTTCACGTATAACAGTGGAACTATATGGCAGGGCCGGTGTGTCAATAATATCTATTAAAGCTCCATACGTATTTTTAAGAAATTCTATACGCTGTTTAATCATTTCATCATCCAGATTGTCCCTGTTTGCAGCAAGAAGATGACAGTTTTTCATTACATAATCAGCGTGATACCATTTATCTATAGAAAACAGTGAATCCGCACCTATAATAAAATAAATCAGATTATATTTCTCTTTCAGTATTTTTAATGTATCACACGTATATGTTCTTCCGGGACGTTTTACTTCAAGCTCGGAAAGTTCCATATAAGGATAATCTTTTATTGAAAGTGAAATCATATTGCATCTGTCTTTGGCATCCGCAATAAGACTTGTGTCTTTATATGATGACGGATTGCCACTTGGCATTATAAGAATTTTGTCAAGATTAAACTGGCTGTGGACATGACGGGCAATCTCGATATGTCCTGTATGGACAGGGTTAAATGTCCCACCAAATACACATATAATATCAGAATTCATATTCAATTCCTTTATTAAATCTATTATTAGTTCTTTTTATTTGCAGGTGGAAGTTCGATTTTTTTCTTGTTTTTTGATTCTTTATATAAAACAATCTTTTTGCCAATCACCTGAACAACCTGTGAATGTGTACGCTCTGCAACAATCTGTGCAAGTTCGTTCGGATCATCTGCACAATTTTGCAATACATTTATTTTTATAAGTTCCCTTGCTTCAAGAGCTTCAGCAATAGCCTGTGTATTTTCAGGCGTAAGGCTTGATTTTCCAAGCTGGAAAATCGGATCCATTGTCATGGCAAGACCCTTTAAATAAGAACGCTGTTTGCTTGTCATATTTTATCTCCTTTAAATAACAATTCATTCATAATCTATAATTAATCGTAGTAATCAAATTCAAGATAGTCGCCAACTCTTACAGTATCACCCTCCTGGACACCAAGTTCTTTAAGCTGCTTTAAAACACCTGTCTGACGAAGGAACTTCTGGAAGAAATTAAAGCCTTTCTCAGATTCAAGATTAGTATATCCAAGCATTCTGTCGATTCTTGGGCCTGATACAACATAAACGCCTTTATCATCTTTTTCAACATAAAATGCTTCATTAGGATTATCAAAAAGTGTATCTGTATCGAGTTCCTTCTCAAACATAACAGGTTCATCTGTCATACTATCAAGAAGTTCACGTACATAATACAAAAGTTCTTTAAGTCCCTGACCTGTAACTGCCGAAATTGGATAGACTTTTATTCCTTCAGGTTCAAAAGCTTTTTTGATTACATCGACTGGATTTTCTGTTTCATCGTCTGTGTATATTGCATCAATTTTATTTGCTGCAATAACCTGTGGACGTTTTAAGAGTTCAGGATTATATGCCCTTAACTCTTCATTAATTGCCTTGATGTCAGCGACAGGGTCTCTTCCTTCTGTTGAAGCTGCATCAACCATGTGAATTATAACTTTAGTTCTCTCTATGTGGCGTAAAAACTCATGTCCAAGACCAACACCTTCAGATGCTCCCTCAATAAGTCCCGGAATATCAGCAATTACAAATCCTCTTCCACCATCAAGGTCAACAACACCAAGATTAGGATTAAGTGTCGTAAAATGATAATTTGCAATCTTAGGGCGTGCATTAGTTACTCTTGAAAGAAGTGTTGACTTACCTACGTTAGGAAAACCTACAAGACCAACATCGGCAATAACCTTTAATTCAAGACGCACCCATAGTTCCTGTGCATCCTGGCCAGGCTGTGCATACTGTGGAGCCTGCATTGTTGATGTTGCATAATTCATATTTCCTTTGCCACCACGGCCGCCTTTTAAGATGACCTCACGCAGATTGTCATTTGACATATCGGCAATTACTTTTCTACTCTCATCGTCATATATAACAGTTCCTTCCGGAACTTTTATTACCAGATCTTCACCGTCTCTGCCTGTACAGCGTCTCTTTCCACCCTCTTCACCGCTTTTTGCAATATATTTGCTGTTATGTCTGAAGTCTCCGAGAGTGTTAAGTCCCTTGTCAACTTCAAATATAATATCGCCGCCTTTGCCGCCGTTACCACCATCAGGGCCGCCATCAGGAACATACAGTTCACGTCGGAAACTTACATGTCCGTCGCCGCCTTTGCCGGATTTTATAAAAATTCTTGCTCTGTCTGCAAACATAAATGACCTCCTCTGTAATTATTTTGCCTGTTCTGTTATATAAAAAATTCCGTTATTTATTTTATCACACGGATTATATAAGGTAAAAAAGCTCCAAATCCGAAGACTTGGAGCTCAAATAAACTAAAATTATTCGTTAGAAGTAACAGGATAAACAGAAACCTGCTTTTTATCTCTGCCCTTTCTTTCGAACTTAACAGTTCCATCAACAAGTGCGAATAATGTATCATCGCCACCGCGGCCTACATTAACACCTGGAAGAATCTTTGTTCCACGCTGTCTGTAAAGAATATTACCAGCAAGAACGAACTGTCCGTCAGCTCTTTTAGCGCCTAATCTCTTAGACTCTGAATCTCTACCATTCTTTGTAGAACCAACACCCTTTTTATGGGCGAAAAACTGAAGGTTCAAATTCAACATATTAGTTACACCTCCTCGATTGATATGGATAAGTAATCAGGATTACCGGCAGCCACCTGGGATAATCCCAGTTCAAGTGCGTTAAGTAATACTCTGATATCACTTGTAATCTCTGTCATTTCAGATGTGAGCATAAAAGAAATCAATGCTTCATCTTCGTTTACCTGTGTCTCATACTTAGCATCGGTAAAAGTATCGATGGCATTAATCGTATTAATCACAAGCAATGAAATAGCCGAACATACAATATCGCTGCCTTCATCGGCATAGCCCGAATGTCCGTATGTTTTAAATCCAAGCACCTCACCGTTAACGTGGGACTTGTAAATAACAGCATGTGTCATAAGCCATGCCTTTCTAACTTAACAAGTAATTAAGCGTTAATCTTTTCAATCTTAACCTTAGTGAAAAGCTGTCTGTGACCATTTTTCTTATGGTAGCCAGTTTTTCTCTTGTACTTGTAAACGATAACCTTTTTGTCTTTTCCTTCTCCAATAACGCTTGCTGTAACTGAAGCTCCTGCTACTGTAGGGTTTCCAACCTTAGCATCTCCGTCATTTACGAAAAGAACCTGGTCAAATGTAACAGTGTCACCAGCGTTCACGCCAAGCTTTTCAACCTTGATTACGTCGCCTTCAGAAACTGTGTACTGTTTACCACCTGTTGCTATAATTGCGTACATATGGCACCTCCTAAATTAAATACTCGCCAGTTTTGGGGAGAATATCATAAAAACATTCTGCTTGCATCCTAACTGAGCGGCACACTAGAATATAATATATTACTTGTCTTATATTGTCAATTATTTTTTTGAAAAAATCTCAAATTTTTTTCATACATTTCATCAAAAAGACTTCTGGCCTCATCAAGCGTTAAAGAACTGCAAAGAGGCTGGTTTACGAATGACTCAAATATTATCTTCTTATCCCGTTTTTTTATTCCTTCATAAAGAATATCTATATTATCGCTGCACCTTCTTACAAGCGACTGTACAGCCACAGGAAGGGGCTTTGTTGTGACAGGAACAACTCTGTCGTTTGAAAATACCGCATTTGTCTCAACAATGCTTCCCTCAGGCAGCCATGAAATCTGTCCTCTGTTTGGAAGATTTACATTGCTTATCGTAGTTGTAAGTCCGAGCACGCTACGCATAAGTTCAACAGCTTCCTCATCAGACTTCTTTACTTCAGGTCTTATTTCACCTGATGCAAGTTTTTTTGACTCCTCAATTCTTTCATTCATCTGCTTAATTCTGAAATCAACTGTTGTCAGTGCAAATTTCCACGAGTCAACCTGTGACGGACTTGCAAGGTACCATTTATTATTCATAAATTCAGCAAGATGTCTGTCTCCCGCCGCACCGAGCACACCGTAACGCTTATACATATCCATTTTTACACGGTTCGCATATGCGAATGTGTCTGTCTTGTAAGAATCAGCCGGACCGTGCTCGTAATGGCCTTCCTCAAAATGCTTTGCAATATAATCATCCATGAAATCAAATATTTCAATATCTTTATATTTTGCACTTGAAATCCATGTAAAATGATTAATTCCCGCAACTTCTGTATATATCTCTTTTCTTTTTGCCTTAATGCCCGTAAATTCTTCAAGAATATCGCACAGAAAATCTTGTGTGTGAAACACTTCATGACAACAGCCAAACGCTTTAACAGACGGAAATACATCATTCAACGTCTTTGTGCATATGCTCATTGGATTTGTAAAATTAATAACCCATGCATCAGGACAATATTTTTCTATTGCTGCCGCAAACTCTTCATAAAACGGAACTGTGCGGAGTGCTCTTGACACACCTCCCGGACCTGCCGTATCACCGACGCTCTGGTAAATATTATATTTTTCAGGATAATGGACATCCACTCTCATATCTTCAAAAGTTCCCGGAAGAATTGATATTACAACAAAATCCGCACCACATAAAATTTCCTTGAGACTGTCATATACAACATAATTCCATCTGCTCACTGTTTCAGGCTGTTTATTAATATTGTTACCTATCTGCTGATTGCGGACTGCCGCCTCTTTGTCTATATCAAAAAGCCCGATTTCACCTGTCAGGTCGCTGCACAGTGCAAGGTCATTCATAAAAACTCTCGCCCACTGCTTTGAGCCGCCGCCGATGTATGCTATTTTTATATTTTTCATAATTCAATCCCTCCTAAAAAACAAAATATATTATTCCAGAAAGTATTCCGATTACAGCCCCGGCAATTACATCTTTTGTAAAATGCACACCCGAGACAACTCTTGTTATTGCAATTATCAATGACATAACAGCAAGTACAATTCCAACTGGAAAATATACATAAAATCCCGTCATTGTTATAAGAAATGCAGATAATGTATGTCTGCTCGGAAATGACTCTCCGATTTTATCCTTATTTATAAGCGGCGTAATATCATACTTTGTGTATGGTCTTGGCGAATCAATTAATTTCCTGAAAATTGACACAACTACAAATGCTGTTGCCGGAACAACTATACATTTTGTTAACATCAGATAATCTTCTTTTACAAAACTGTAAATAATCAGTCCGCAGTAAACCGCTGCTTCAAGCACCGGCAATACCTTGTATAGAAATTTTAATATATCAAATCGTATTTGTTTCTCTTTAAAAAAAGCTTCACATTTTCTGTAAAATCTGACATATAAACAATCCAACTATATCAACTCCTTTAAAATGAAGTATCTTTCAATGCCTGTAAAAGTGTTACACCCTCTCTTTTTCTCGTCACTTCCACAAGACCGAGTTTTGTAATATCAATAAGCGTAGTTGTCACTTTGTCATTTTTAAATAAATGCCTGAGACCGGACATAAGCTTTTGCGTATTATCTTCACTTTTCATATTAATAAAATCAATTATGATTATTCCTGACAGATTTCTTAACTTTATCTGTCTTGCAATTTCATCAGCAGCTTCACTGTTTACTTTGTATACAGTATCCTCTTTTGCAGCTTCGCCGCTCTTTTTTGAAATACATTTTCCGGAATTGACATCAATGCTTGTAAGTGCTTCGGTCTGTTCAATTATAATATATCCGCCGCATTTAAGCCATACTTTTTGTGCAGATGCCTGTTCAAGCTGCTTTTTAATGTCATACAGCTTATAAAGCTCCAACATCTCATCTTTATACAGGCGTACCTTCATGCGTTCATTTTCAGGAAGATACGCACATATAGTATCATATATGTTATCATCATCGGTTATTATTTCATCAATATAATCATTCGGAAATCCAAGAATATGATTTACATATAAAGGTTTTTCTTTGTAAAGACACACAGGTGCCTTTTCATACGTTGCCCTCTGTAAAATATTTTCAAATTTTTTGGACATATCATGTGCTTCTTTTAAAATATCTTCAAAATCCGATTCATTTACATCTTTGCAGTTTGTACGAACTATAAATCCGAATTTTTCAGTATTTAAAGATTCCAGCAAAAGTGACTGCACCTTTTTGCACATCTCATCTTTTTTTGTTTTTGATGAAATATTGACTCCTCTTATATCGGATGATAATACAACATATTTTCCTGTCAGTGAAACCTTTGTTGTCACAGTCGGAGGTTTTGTTTTTACAGCCTCTTTAATTACCTGGACAAGCACCGAATCGCCCTGATTTAATTTGTCATTATTTTTATTGTTAAAAAAAATGTGCCTGTTGTTGTCTGCTTCAAGAGGAAAATAACATTTTACTCCTTTTTCAATTTCAACAAAAGCACAATTAATATTTTTGACGACATTTTCTACACGTCCTGCATATATATTTCCCATAACACCGGCGGGGCTTAAAATATCAAGCCCCACACAGATATTATTGTCATACTCAGCAGATACAAGCCTGCCGTCAATATGTGTAATAATATATTTTGCACTCATTATCTGTTAGCAAGTTCCTTTACTATATCTTCCCATGTAACACCTTTTAAAACCATAAGAACCATCACATGATAAAGGAAATCAGAAATTTCGTATTTGATTTCCTCAGGGTCAGGATTTTTGGCGGCAATAATAACTTCTGTTGCCTCTTCACCACATTTTTTAAGAATTTTATCAATTCCCTTATCGAATAAATAATTAGTATATGAGCCTTCTTTTGGATGTTGTTTTCTGTCCTCGATTATGCTCATTACATTATTAAATACTTTAAGTGGATTTGTCTGTGCATATTCAGTAGAAACAAGATTACGGTAAAAACAGCTCTTATTTCCTGTATGGCATGCAGCACCAATCTGCTTTACTTTTGCAAGAAGCGTATCATTATCACAGTCTATCTCAATAGAACGGACATACTGGAAATGACCTGATGTAAGACCTTTAACCCAGATTTCATTTCTGCTTCTGCTAAAATAAGTCATTCTTCCTGTCTCGATTGTAAGGTTAAATGATTCTTCATTCATATATGCAAGCATAAGAACTTCATCAGTCTTGTAATCCTGAACAATAACAGGAATAAGCCCCTCTTTATTTAATTTGAAATCTGAAAATGGAATTGAGCTTGTAAATGTATTCATAACGATACCATTTTTTGTAAGTTCATGTTTCTTTTTCATAAAATCATAGTCAGTTGTACTTATAATACTGCCAGAAATACCTGCAACTAAATCAAATGCAATTATTTCATCAAACAATACAGATGTCTCAACTATAGCCGGAATTCCATCAAAATCCGCAACTGCTTCTTTATAAGACACACCATCTTTTACAAAAACAAATGCTATCTCGTTATCTTTTGCAAGCTGAATAACATCTTTATCATATGCTCTGTATATAAGTGCAATCTTATCTTTGCCAAAACGGTCGCAGACTTCTTTCATCATAATCATATTTGACTCGCGTGATTCGTCGAGAAGAGCTGCCTTTGCTCCTGCATAAAGATACTTCTTAACATCTTCAACCCTCTTTACATTGCCGCCGGCAATAACCGGTGTGTCAAGTGCCTTTGTAATCTGTCTGATAATGCCAATTGCTTCATCATGTGATGCATCATCATATGATAAATCCATGATAATAATTTCATCTGCACCGTTTGCACTGAAGCTGTCCGCAACGCTGACTGCATCATCACTTATAAGATTAGTAAGTGCTTCATCGCTATATGCTTTTGTATCTTTTAAATAAATTATTGGAACTAATTTTTTATAAGACATAATTATAAGTCTCCTTTAATTTTCAAATTCTTTTACTGCATCTTTTAATATGATTTTTTTCTCATATAATGATTTACCCATGATTGCACCATGGATACCGGCTTTGTATACATTGCGAAGATCATCCATACATGACATGCCGCCTGATGCAATAATATCTATACCGGTTTTATCAGACAGAAGCTTTGTCTGTTCAATATTTGGTCCTGATAACATGCCATCTTTTGATATATCCGTATATACAATAGTTTTCACACCTATATCTTTCATTGCAAGTGCAAGTGAAATAGCTGTTTTATCACTGACTTTTTCCCAGCCTTCAACGGCTACCATTCCATTTTTTGCATCAATTCCGACAACAATATGTTCTGCACCGAAATTTTCAATAGCCTGTCTGATAAAATCAGGATTCTCAACGGCTTTTGTGCCTATGATTGCACGATATATACCAAGATTAAGAACTGTCTCAATATCTTCAAGTGTTCTTATTCCGCCGCCAAGCTGGACAGGAACTGATACACTGTCAACAATCTTCTTTATTGTCTCTGAATTTACTGAGTGGCCGCCTCTTGCGCCATCAAGGTCAACAGTATGTATAAATTTAGCACCGTCTGCCTCAAAACTTTCGGCTATTTCATATGGTTTATCAGAATATACTGTAACTTCGTTAAAAAGTCCTTTTTTTAATCTGACGCATTTTCCGTCTTTTATATCTATAGCTGGATAAAGTCGCATGTTAATCTCCAATCTTTTTAAAGTGTACCTTTTGTGGAAAGCACTGATTTAATTCTTGAATCTTTCATTGTAGCTTCATCAAGGGCTTTTGCAAACGCCTTAAACATGCCCTCAATAATATGGTGGTCATTCTCCCCGCTTATCTGGCGTATATGAAGGTTCATTCCTGCACCATAAGATACAGCATAGAAAAATTCTTTAACCATCTGTGTATCAAAATATCCCACCCTGTCAGATGTGAAATTTCCGTCAAATACAAGGTAAGGACGGCCCGATAAATCAATTGCACAAAGTATAAGTGCCTCGTCCATAGGCAGTGTTATATCCCCATATCGTCTTATGGCTTTTTTATCTCCTATAGCTTCTTTTATTGCCTCGCCAAGAACTATTCCAACATCCTCAATTGTATGATGGCAGTCAACAACAAGGTCACCCCTTACTTTTAACGTAAGGTCAAAAAGACCATGTCTGGCAAAACTGTTAAGCATATGGTCAAAAAAGCCTATTCCTGTATCAATATCTGCTTCACCTGTTCCATCAATAACAAGTTTCATCTTTATATCTGTCTCATTTGTCTTACGGCTTATTTCAGCCTGACGAACATTTTTTTCAGCCATTTTACTTATCTCCTTCAAAACGTACATGTATTGAGTTCGCATGTGCTGTAAGGTGCTCTGCCTTTGCAAATGTTTCTATATCGTTATGTATAAGCTCAAGTGCTTCTCTTGAGTATGAAATGATACTTGATTTCTTGATGAAATCGTCAACGCTTAAAGGTGAGAAGAATTTTGCCGTACCATTAGTTGGAAGTACATGGTTAGGGCCTGCAAAATAATCACCAAGTGGTTCTGAACTGTATTCACCAAGGAAAATAGCACCGGCATTTTTAATCTTTGTCATAACATTAAATGGGTCTTTTGTCACAATTTCAAGATGTTCTGATGCAATATCATTGGCAACTTCAATTGCCTCATCAATAGAATCAGCAACAAGAATGTAGCCATAATTTTCAAGAGATTTGCTGATAATCTCACTTCTTGAAAGTTCTTTTAAGAATTCATCAATCTGAGCTGACACTTTCTTTGCAAGTTCTTCACTTGTTGTCACAAGAATTGCAGATGCCATCTCATCATGCTCTGCCTGTGAGAGAAGGTCAGCTGCAACAAATCTTGGATTTGCAGTCTCATCAGCAATAACCATAATTTCACTAGGACCTGCTACAGAATCAATGCTTACATAACCAAATACAGCCTTTTTTGCAAGTGCAACATAAATATTACCAGGTCCCACAATCTTATCAACCTTAGGAACCGATGCTGTACCGTATGCCATAGCTGCGATAGCCTGTGCACCACCGACTTTGTAAATCACATCGACGCCGGCTTCTTTTGCAGCAACAAGTGTTGTCGGATATACTTTGCCTTCTTTATCAGGAGGAGTACACATAACAATCTGTTCAACTCCTGCAACCTTTGCCGGCATTACATTCATAAGAACTGACGAAGGATATGCTGCCTTTCCGCCAGGCACATATACACCTACTCTTGATAATGCTGTAACTTTCTGTCCGAGAATTGTTCCATCCGGCTTAGAATCAAACCAGCTGTACTGTTTCTGTTTTTCATGATAATCACGGATATTTACAAGTGCTTTTCTTATAACATCAAGAAGCTTGTCATCTACAAGTGAATATGCCTCATCAATCTCTTCCTGTGTCACAACAATATTTGAAGGATTAATATCTGCCTTATCAAAATTTCTTGTATATTCAAATAAAGCATCGTCGCCTCTTGATTTTACATTTGCAAGTATATCCGCAACGGCACTTTCAAACTTTCCATAGCTGTTAGGACTTCTCTTTAAAAGATTTTCAAGTATGTTTGATTTACTTTCCTTAGTCAGTTTTACAATTCTCATATCATTTTCTCCATTCCGCAGTTGTCTGCTCGTTAACAATTTTCCATATATTTACGCAAATCTGAAAGAATCTTGTTAATTCTTTCATTTTCCATTTTCATGCTTACCTGATTAACAACAACTCTTGCTGAGAGCGGACATATTTCCTCAAGAACCTCAAGTCCGTTTTCACGAAGCGTCGCACCTGTCTCAACGATATCAACGATAACTTCTGCAAGACCGACAATAGGTGCAAGTTCTACTGAGCCGTTAAGCTTGATAATCTCAACTGTCTGATGTTTTTTATTGTAAAAATAGTCTTTTGCAATGTTAGGATATTTTGAAGCAACACGTATAAGCTCATGGTGCTGCAATTTTTCTTTCGCAGATGATGGACCGCATACACACATTTTACAGTTGCCCACCTTTAAATCATATACTTCATAAAGCGTACGGCCTTCTTCAAGAAGCGTATCTTTTCCGACAATTCCTATATCTGCCGCACCATATTCAACATATGTAGGTACATCTGACGGTTTTGCAAGGAAAAACTTTAATCCAAGTTCTTCATTGGTGAATATAAGTTTCCTTGTATTTTCGTCTTTCATCTCATCACATGTAATGCCAATATGTTCAAATATCTCTAACGCTTTCTTAGCAAGACGACCCTTTGAAAGTGCAATTGTAATATATCTCATTAATACTTACCTCCAAGCAGCTGTTCTACAGTTATATTTTTTGTGCAGTTATCTTTTACATCAACAGTCTGTACTGTAAGTCCCAGAAATTCTGCAGATGAAACATCTGTATTTGTGCAGTCAGGAAGAAATACTACATTGGCAAGCTGTGAGTCAGCCGCATATTCAACATACTGCTCTTTAGTCTTTTCAGAATTACATGATGTCATGCATACACGTATACCTTTCTTTCTTAATGAGTCTGCCATCGATACCGCCTGTGAAAGATTTTGAGAACTGTATACAAGAAGTGTTCCATCAATATCAACAGGAATATCTATATTCTGTCTTGTTATTGCAGCCATGAGACTGTCGAGTGTTATAGAAAAACCTATGGCTGCCTTTTCACGTCCGAACTGGCCAACAAGCTTATCATAACGACCGCCGCCGATTACAGGCTCGCCTGTCCCAAATGTATATGCATGGAATACAATTCCTGTATAATATGCATGATTACTAAGTTCACCAAGATCAAACGAAACATATTTATCCGCACCTGTAATCCGGCAAAGATTATATAATGCATACAATCTGTCAATTGCTGCGAGACACTCCTTATTATCAGTGAGTGCTTTTGCTTTCTCAAGGACTTCAACAGAACCAAATAACTGTGGAAGTGCAAGTAAAACATCAGCAATGTGTTTATCGATATTTAATGATTCAAGAAGTTCTTCAACACCAAGAAAATTCTTTTCCTGTATAAGTGATACAAGATTTTCCTCATCATCACCGCCGATTCCCGCTTCATCTAGCAGGCCCTTAAAATATGACACATTACCAATCTCAACCTGGAATTCAGTAAGACCTGCATTTTTCATACAGTCTATAACCATTGAAATTATCTCAAAATCAGCATCAATTGAAGAATCACCGATAAGCTCTGCACCTACCATTGTATTTTCCTTTAATTTACCCTGATAATACTTGCTCACATTAATAAATGTATTGCCTGCATAACACAATTTAACCGGCAGAAGATTATCTGCATAATACTTTGCTGCCGTTCTTACTATTGAAGGTGTCATATCAGGTCTTAGAACGAGTGTATTTCCATATCTGTCAAAGAGTTTGAACATTTCATTAGATGGCACACTGCCTCGCTCTTTGCTAAAAACATCAAAGAATTCTATTGTTGGTGTCTGAATATCATTGTAACCATATTTAAGGCAGACATCGTGCAATCTTTCCTGAATCACCGACTTTCTGGCACATTCACCATTATAAATATCCCGTACGCCCTCAGGTGTATGTAATAAATCTCTCTTCATATAAAATCTCCATTCCTGCGTCTGCCACTTTATCGTGGTAACGTGATAATTCGTAAAACTGTTCAGATTATACAGGATAATAATCTTAATGTCAACTTATTTCACCGTGTAAATGTTCACGATAAATAATATAATGATTGTGTCCTCTCTCATGTGCAATATCAAATGCTCGATAAAGTTTTTTCTTTACAAGTTCCATCGTTATGCCATTTTGCGGATATCTTGCAATTCCAATAGAAAAAGTAAGATTTTTCTTTCCGTTCATCAGAAGCACATTCCATGCAATCTGGTTTCTAAGTGACTCAAGAAATGAACGTAAGTTTACTTCTGAATTAATATCACGAATTGCAATGCATATCAGATTATGTTCAATCTCACATACTATTCCTCTGTATGATATCATCTGTTTTGCAGTCTGTAATGCTGTATAAAGAATACTATCCGCATATTCTTTTCCTGCCTCTGCCGTCATTACGTCAAGGTCATCTATCTCTAGAAGCATAAGCGAGAATTCACATGCCGGATTATATTGTATATTATTATCGCAGAACTGCTCAATATCAGCCGACGTAAAATAACTTCCTGCTTTTTCAAAATTGTAAGTTGTAACGCTCTGGTAGCCCTGTGAATTAGTAAGATTGCGTATACTGGCAACAGCTTTGGCCGGCTTATTTTCACTGTAAATAGTTGTGACCTTTAATTCTATCAGGTCATACTCAGCTTTCTTTGTAAGCATATTTGTCTTAAATCTGTGAGTATATGAAACCGTGCCTTTTTTCATATCAGCAACAAATGCATTATACTCATCAATTGTATCATCTGAAATAAGATGCTCATCTTCCATCTTTGATGTAAGTTCAGACATATCCATATCAATTATGTTATGTATTTCATTGTCAATGAAATTATTTATCTTAAAGTTATGGGTTTTATAATCATAAATAAAGAACAGTTCATTTTCCATTGCAAGAAGATGCCTGAAACTCTGCATATTATTCTGAAGTGTTGCATTCTGTTTTTTCAATGCAAGTATATCCGATGCAGACAATTCAAAATATTCAAACGAATTGTCCGTTGACACAAACTGAAAATGTGCAATGTGAAGAAGAATCCAGCGGTATGAATTATCTGAACGTCTCATTCTGATAACCATATCAGCTTCCTGATCCTGTCTTAAATGATGTGCAACATCCATGAAATCATCAAGGTCAACCTGATGAATTGATTCTAGAATTGATGTCATTGTAGATATGCCGATAAAACGGTACATTTCTTCATTTGCAGTGATAATATTATAATTCATATCTATAATTGCATGACCATCTATCAGTTCATATTTTTCAATAATATTTTTTTCCATAAAACCTCCTCATAAAATCAATCAGTCTCTGGACATAATATCTTTTTGCAAAGCATCAAGATAATGAACCGGAACGCCTTTCGATGCATGTATGCGGTAGCTCTTATCAATTTCATCATATGTAAAGCTCTTTCTACCGCCATTTTTGCCTCTGTTCCAAAAGTAAATTATATCACAGAAAGGTACATAATAAAACTCATCTCTGGAAGAAAAATACAAAATTATAAACGAAATACCCTGCTGTTTTTCAAAGTCAGACATAAAATTCACCTGGTGTTCATGTATATTCTGCAGAGGAAATATATCAACTGCCGTCTCTTTCGCATCAAAACATACCGGTATTCCCTGAACAACACCTATATAATCAACCGTACTTTTCATATCAAAATAGGCAAGCGTTATATGTCTTGTGTCTTTGTCTATTTTAATAGGTTTTATAGGTGTAGGAATTTTCTGTATCAGTGCCAGATTGCTCTGCTGATATTTTTCATTTGCGAGATTGATAAAATCTTCTAATGTAGAGCCTCTAAGTCCTCTTGAGTTCCATGTTGCCATAGATTTTCTCCTTTTAAAACTTTAATGAACCCATCCGGTACATTTGTACGGATACACATCTCTCCTGTATCATTGATGTATGTATTATCTTTATCAGCTGCATTATCAATATTCATATTGCCGCTTATGGCATTAGGTATATCTAGCTCATAAGCATGCAGCATCTGGTTTTTTATGCCATATTTTTCTTTAAAATATCTGTTGAAAGTTTTGTCTCCATACTTTGCATCCCCCGCAAGCGGATGTTTTTCATATGCAAGATGTGCCCTTATCTGATGCGTCTTTCCCGTTATAAGATGCACTTTGACAAGCGACAATTCATCAGATATACACACTGGAAAATATTCAGTCTCAATCGCCGTATAATCATCCATGCCCGCACCATGTGGTATATTTTTTACAACATTGACTTTATTGACATCCGCATCTTTTCTAAGCCATCCTTTAATATGAACTCTCTTTGATACTCTGCCCTTTACAATACATATATAATACTTTTTTATCGTTCTATCGTGAAATGCCGCTGACATTTCCTGAAGTCCCACAACAGACTTTCCGGCAACAACTATTCCGCTTGTATTTCTGTCAAGTCTGTTGCATATACCGGCCTTAAATGTATTCTCTTTATGTTCTTCTTTCGCAGCAAGGTAATCATTGACATATTCGACAAGCGAAATATCATTTTTTTCTGCTTTTTGTGATAACATTCCCGATGGCTTATTTACAATAAGAAATTTATCGTCTTCATAAAGCACATCAAGTTTTACTTTATCAGGCACAGCTGCAATTTTAGTGCTTGTTTTTTCATCTGAAAATTTTTCAAATGTCTCATCTGAAAAAAATATTTTTACGCTGTCACCGGCTTTTATTTTTTCATTTCCATCAGCCTTTTTTCCATTAAGTACAATATTCTTTTTTCTTAACATTTTGTACAGAAAACTTTTCTGTGCTTTAGGCAGGCATTTTACCAGATACTTGTCAAAACGCTGTCCTTCCTCCTGATGTGAAATAATAAATTCTTTCATAAAATCTCCGTTTTATTCTAAATACACATTGACAACAAAGAATGTGCATTCTTTTCTATATTCATATTTGGTGTACTGTCATCTTTTGATAATGCAAGTGTTGATACCCTTGATAAAAATGATTTTTCGTCATTATAAAGCGTCACATTGACATTTCTTGAGTCGTTTGCCATAAAATCTTTAAGACTTGTCTCAAAAAGCTTTTTATCAGCATTTTTTTCATTTGTAAGTGCAATTACAGCTGCATCAGAAACTACTACTGCCTGAGTTCCTATAGGTTTTTTGCTGTTTGAAAATATCAAATCGTAATATACGCCAAGACTTCCAGACTTTGATTCTACTTTTTCTTTTAATTCATTATCAGCCGGTTTGTGAGGCAGAACAACAAAATATGCAACTGCCATTTTTGCTGCCGGAAGAACAAGCACAATCGCTGCAACTGTAAATATATTTGCTCTTGTTTTGTATACAATAAAACCAATAATAAGAACTGCTGCCACAACAGCAAATGAAACTATCATTTTTATGAGATTTAATTTTTTTCGGTAATTAAGATAACCAAATTCACCTTTTTCTTTTCCTGCCATGTAATCCATTCTCCTTCTTTTCGTCTTTTACAAATTTAGCATTTTTTGTACTTTTCGTCTTTTTTGCGTTATTTATATTTCTTGTATTTTTAACATCAGCAGACTTTCTTTTATTTGATTCGCCATGCTTTTCATTTTTAAGAAGTCTTGGCGGAATAAGGCAATTTTTGTCAAATCCAATTAAATCTGTTCTGTTATTTTTTATGAGAGCCTCTTTTACAAGGTCATAATTCTCAGGATTTTTATATTGTATCAACGCACGCTGCATGGCTTTTTCGTGATATGACACAGGTGTGTATACAGGCTCCATCGTTCTTGGGTCAACACCTGTATAATACATGCATGTTGACAATGTCGATGGTGTGGGGTAAAAATCCTGTACCTGCTGCGGCATGTATCCTAAGTCTCTTATGTATTCAGCAAGTTCAATAGCTTCTTTCATAGTTGAACCCGGATGTGATGACATAAGATACGGAACGACAAACTGTTCTTTTCCTGTCTTTGCATTAATTCTCTGATAACGCTTTATAAATGCCTGATAAACTGTGTTTGCCGGTTTTCCCATATATTTTAATACATTTTCGCTTATATGTTCAGGTGCCACACGCAGCTGTCCGCTTATGTGATAATTACAGAGTTCTGATAAAAAAGTATCGTCAGAATCTGCCATGCAGTAATCAAAACGTATTCCCGAGCGTATAAATACTTTCTTTACTCCAGGAACAGCTCTTAGCTTTCTTAACAGGCTTATGTAATCCTTGTGGTCAACCGTAAGATTTTTACAAGGTGACGGGTAAAGACACTGCCTGTTTGTGCATACACCTTTTGTCAGCTGTTTCTGGCATGAAGGGTGACGGAAATTAGCAGTCGGTCCTCCGACGTCATGGATATATCCTTTAAAATCTTTATCCTTTGTCATGCACACAGCCTCATTTATAATTGATTCGTGGCTTCTTGTCTGCACGATTCGTCCCTGATGAAATGTCAATGCACAAAATGAGCATCCGCCAAAACATCCCCTGTTGCTTGTTATACTGAACTTTATTTCTGATAATGCCGGAATTCCGCCCTGTTTTTCATACATAGGATGATAATTACGCATGTAAGGAAGAGCATATACATCATCCATCTCCATGGTTGTAAGCGGTTCTGCCGGTGGATTCTGTACTACGAAGCATTTATTTTTGTATTTCTCAACAAGTGTTTTTGCTGTAAATGCGTCTGTATTTTCATGCTGGATTTTAAAGCTTTTTGCATATGAAATCTTATCTGATGAAACCTCATCATAATCCGGCAGTTCAATATAATCATACAGACTGTCAGTATCTTTTGCTTTATATACAGTGCCTTTGACATATGTTATGTCTGATACGTCCATGCCGCTGTCAAGTGCATCTGCCACTTCAACAACAGATTTTTCGCCCATTCCATATAATAGTAAATCCGCACCGGAATCTATAAGTATTGAATGTTTTACTTTATCTGACCAGTAATCATAATGTGCAAGTCTTCTGAGCGAACTCTCTATTCCGCCTATTATAATCGGAACATCTTTATAAGTCTGTTTTATGAGATTACAGTAAACTATTGTTGCATAATCAGGACGCATTCCCATTTTGCCACCCGGTGAATAAGCATCCGTGTGGCGTCTTTTTTTATTAACAGTATAGTGGTTTACCATTGAATCCATATTTCCGGCTGTGACAAGAAATCCGAGACGCGGTTTCCCAAGCAATGTTATGCTGTCTTTATCTTTCCAGTCCGGCTGTGGTATTATACCAACTTTGTATCCAAAAGATTCTAAAACCCTGCTTATTATTGCATGTCCAAATGATGAGTGGTCCACATATGCATCACCTGTTATATATACAAAATCGCACTGTTCCCAGCCTCTTTTTTCCACATCTGACCGGCTTACCGGCAGAAAATCCTTAATCATATTAATTCTCCATTCCGTAACTTCCAATGAATGTATTCATCTGTTTTTTCAGTTACAGTTATATAATTCATCTATCTCTTTTTGTGTCAAAGTTCTGTATTCTCCCGGGTTTAACGTTTCGTCAAGCACAAGGCTTCCCATTCTTAATCTTTTAAGATATAAAACTTCACTTCCTACAGCTTCAAACATTCTTTTTATCTGGTGAAACTTTCCTTCATGGATTGTTATTATTACATCTGTGTAATTATCTTTATCATTATATCCATTAAGTTCAAGTTTCGCCGGAAGTGCCGTAAATTCATCATCAACATGCAGTCCGTCCGCAAACAGCTTTATAGCCTCTTCCTTTATGCGTCCTGCTGCCCTGGCATAATATGTCTTATCAACATGCTTTTTTGGTGCAAGCAGATTATGTGCAAGCTCTCCATCATTGGTTATAAGCAAAAGACCTTCTGTATCTTTATCAAGTCGTCCGACCGGAAAAAGATCTTTTCTTTTCACATTCATCAGATCAAGCACAGTCTTTGCATTTTTGTCCATTGTAGCTGTTAGCACACCAGACGGCTTATTAAGCATATAATATTCCATTGTTACATAGCTTATCATTCTGCCATCCAGAAATACTTTCTGTGTCATTATATCTACTTTCTGTTCAGGCTTTTTTACAGTTATTTCATCTACCTGCACACGGCCTTTTCGTATATATTCTTTGACTTCACTTCTTGTTCCGGCTTTCATGTCCGCAAGATATTTATCAAGCCTTATCAAACTCATTGCCATCTCCATCCCGCAAGATATTTATTTTTTAATGAACCATTTTTGAACTTTCCCCAGCCGAGAGGATATCCGTCAACGCAGAAAAGATTCCATCCGTCTCCTGTTTTTCCGTCAAATTCCGGCAGATCAAGTGTTTCACCTTTTAAATATTTGATTACACGCTCATCTGATGCAGGAAGATTTATAACATCAGGATAATCTGACATTTTTAAAACCATTGCAAGTGCCTGGCTTGGCTCAAAGCGGTTCTTTTTTAATTCTCCCAGCAAAAGCCCTGTTCTCATAATTCTCAGGCCTTTCTGGCCAGGCATATAAGGAGAGCAAAGATAAACATAATTATCCTTTATCATAATATTATCTTTTGCATTTTCTATATCAAAATTGACAGTGTCTTTATTTAATTTTCCAAGAAAATCTTCAAGTTCCGTGGCTAACTTCGTATTTTTCTGCTTATGTATTATGCCATGACCCTTAAATGGAGTTTCGCCGTCACTTTTCTTTTCAAACAATGCAACAAAATGTCCTTCTCCCTCCATTTTATGCGGAAAAATCCTTACAGTTTTCTCAAGATGCATATTTTTAAGCTCGTCATCATATGTAAAGCCACTTGAAAATCCATCATAATGCTTTATGTCTATAAGGTGCATATCAGGTCTGTTGATAAGAAGGTGACGAACCGTTTCTTCATCTTCAAGTTTTGAAAATGTACATGTTGAATAAAGCATCTTGCCACCCGGCTTTAACATATCTGCTCCTGTAAGAATTATATCACGTTGTATCTTTGCATAGAATTCCGGACCAGTTTTTTCCCAGCTCTTTATAAGCTTATTGTCTTTTCTGAACATTCCCTCACCGGAACATGGTGCATCTATAAGAATTTTATCAAAAAATTCATTAAACCCAGGCTGTATATTTTTCGGGTCTTCACTTACAACATATACGTTAGGAATACCAAACACCTCAACATTTTTAAGAAGTGCCTTTGCTCTTGAATTGCTTATATCATTAGTCACTAAGAGTCCGCTTCCGTTAAGCTTTGCTCCAAGCTCAGTAGACTTGCCGCCGGGTGCCGCACACATGTCAAATACTATATCGCCCTCCTCGACAGGGAGAACATTGGCAGGTGTCATTGCACTCGGTTCCTGGATGTAATAAAGTCCTGCAAAATAATACGGATGTTTCGCAGGCTTATCATCCTCACTGTAATAAAATCCATTTTCAATCCATGGAATCGGAGTAAGTTTAAACGGACTTATTTTAAGAAAATCCTCGACTGATATTTTCATTGTATTTACTCGCAATCCGTAAAGACGGCTGTCATTGAAACTTTCTATATATGCATCAAAATCCGTGCCCAGAAGTTCTTTCATATTTTCAAGATATTGTTCAGGTAAATTCATATATTTCTCCCGTTTTTATATTATTAAATTTTTGTCTTATTAAAAATTCTTTTATATTTTATTGTAACATATTTAATATTGATAATACAGTATTTTGTTGCTTATGTTCTTCAAAAGATAATACGGATTTAATGCAGTCTCTTTTCCATCTACATAAATATATATCCCAAAATGAAGATGCACATTAAATTTTCCGACTGTCCCCTCAACTTTACTGTATCCCGAATCTCCCATATATCCGATAAGCTGACCCTTTCGTATCTTAGTGCCCTCTGCCATATTATCTGCATAAGAATCAAGATGTGCATAATAATAATAAATTCCGTTATCTGATGTAATTCCTATACGCCACCCGCCAAGTTCAAGCCAGCCTAAGTTTGTCACTGTCCCGCCGCTTGCAGCGATAACCGGCATCACTCCGCGTTTATTTTCTTCTGACATTATATCACACCCCTCATGTGTCCGCTTCCCTCCGTATGTACGCTCATTTCCCCATGAATCCTCGTATTCCACCCATGTTTTTCTCGTCTTTGACCGTGCTACAGGAAAATACTCCATATCAATAATCAGCGAGTCAATTACATTTGTGTAAAATTCAAATTCTTCTCCGTTAAAATGCATCAGCCTGTTTTTATTTCTCACACACACTCTCTTATCAAGCTTATCCAAAATATCATCATTAACGCTATAGTTATTCATCATAAGTGCAATAAGAATAATCTCACCTTTACTCATTCCAAGCCTTTGTGCATTCCTGTCCGCACTATCGGGTGTAATATCAAGCTGAAGTGATGTAAACGCTTCATTCTCCACCTTCAGATTTAACAAAACATAATTATTGTCTGTAACAAATCTTAACTCGAGATTAATGATTATTGAACTTACAAGAATTAAAATTATAAGCTTTTTGGCATGTTTCATTTTTATTTCGCATATTTTTTATTAATTATTTATGCGGCAGATGTACATTAAATGAATTTAAAAAATAAAAAAATATATTTTTTCTTATTAACAGTAACTGTTTTTCTTTTATTTATCATATTTCCGAAAATTGCATTTAACGGAGCTTTAACAGGACTTAAATTATGGGCTTTAACTATTCTTCCAGGACTTTTTCCGGCAGCAGCCGTCTCATCCTGCATTATGGCATTTTCTCATAGATACAGCGAAAAAAAAGGAATTATATACATATATATCACACTCGCCGGACTTGTCTGCGGTTATCCTCTCGGTGCGATACTTGCCTCTGAATATTGCAGACATCATAAATACAAAGATACACTATGTGAAATGCTTATGCCATTCTGCAATGTATCCAGTCCGTCATTTATAATTAATTACATATTTTTGCAGCTTCCGCAGACATCCGGCAAATTTAAAATTTTAATATGCATTTATGCTCCTCTTTTTTTATGTATTCTGGGCACTGCTTTTTATTATATTTGCATCCATGACAAAAGCCCTTTACCTTTGCATATTTCCGGTATGCCTGACAATCGTAAAAATCCACGATCCTGTTTAAGCATGGCAGACATCATTGATGATGCCATTCTTAACACCGCCAAAAACATGATTAAACTCGGCGGATATATCGTAATATTTTCATGTATATCAGCATACATAAATGTAATACCGTTTAAAAACGACATTGTTCCTGCGGTAATCTGCGGCATTACCGAAATTACCAACGGAATATATATGGCAGGAAAAATCAATGCAGATAAAAAATTAATCACTGCATTTATTATTTTAATTAATTCTTTCGGAGGGTTCTCCACAATCATGCAGACTATGGGTATGATTAACGGAAGCGGATTATCAATCAGAAAATATATTTACGGAAAAATACTGTGCACATTCATAACAGGTGTTTTTTGCATAGTCATTCTTTAAATAATAAACAATTTCGGAGAATACAAGACTATTCATCCCATATTCTCCGAAAATACAATCACATTAAATAAATTAAATTTATAATCTTAATATTACTGATTTGACATTGGAACATCAACATCAAATCTGTCAGCTTTATCACCAGCAGACTCCAATGCCGGCTGGGAATCTTTTTGTTCACTGTCTGTCTCATCATCATCCGAATTACTTGCATTAAGCTCATTACGGTTATTATTTACAACTGCGAGGACATTCTCAAGGTCCGATATTAAAGAATTATATTTTTCTTTATTATCTTTTATTGAATGTTCAATTATGTACTGAAGCTTTGAAAGCATATCATCTGTATATGCAACCGCACCCATTCTTATGCTGTTAGCATCTTCTGTCGCATTGTCAAGAATAGACTGGGCCTGTGCAGTAGCCTGTTCAATAAGCTGGTTTGCCTGTGCATACGCTCTTTGCATAATCTCATGCTCATTGATAAGTTCTTCTGTCTGAACCTTGGCAGCATCAAGAATAGCATCTGCCTGCTCTTTTGCATCATTTAAAATTGCTTCTTTATTATTAATTATCTTCTGATATTTCTTAATTTCTTCCGGTGTTTTTAAACGAAGCTCTGCAAGCATATCTTCTAACTGGTCTTTATCTACTATTATTTTTGTGTTAGAAAATGGCTGAAATTTACAGTCATCAAGATAAGCCTCTATATCACTTATTACCTGTTCTATTCTACTCATCATGTATATCCCCTTTATTTATTTTTTATATGGTATTTTTCATATACTAAATCTACAACCTGTGCAGGCACAAATTTACTTATGTCACCACCATATTGTGCCATCTCTTTAACAATGCTCGAACTAAGATAAGCATACTTGAGGCTTGTATTTAAAAAGATTGTGTCAACATCAGGATTAGCCACTCTGTTAGTCTGTGACATTGCAAGCTCGTATTCAAAATCTGTAACAGCACGAAGTCCCCTTATTATAACCTGAACATTATGCTTCCTTGCAAAATCAACCAAAAGCCCGGAAAAACTCAAGACCTCAACATTAGGTATATCAGCCGTGACCTCTTTTATCATATTAACACGTTCGTCCACGGAAAACAATGGCGTTTTTGAACTATTATTAAGGACACCAACTATAAGGTGATCCGCAAGTGAGGCTGACCTCTTAATAATATCTAAATGTCCAAATGTCACCGGGTCAAAACTTCCGGGATAAATAGCAGTTTTCATTTTATTCTCCAATCCTTAAAAAAACATGCTTGTTTGTTTTATATCTTTTTTCTTTGTATATTTCATAACCAAGTTCAGATACATATGATAAATCTGTATCAAGTGCCTCCTCAATTATGATTATTGTGTATTTATCAATAATATCGCCGTTCTTTAATGCCACAAGGACATCTCTTTCCTGTCCTGTTTTATAAGGTGCATCCATAAATACTATATCAAAAACACCTTTCCCGGCAAGTCTGCTTATTCCCGATAACACATCCTGTTCCATTACAACAGCCTTATCGGAAAGCTTTGTAAATTTGAGATTATCTTTTATACATTCAACACACTGTTTTGAATGTTCCACAAATACAGCAGCTTTGGCACCACGGCTCAAAGCTTCTATTCCTATAGCTCCGCTTCCTGCAAATAAATCAAGAAATCTTGATGCATATACATCTGTCTGAAGCATATTAAAAAGTGTCTCTTTTATTCTGTCTGTTGTTGGTCTTGTATCCATTCCATCAACAGTCTTTAAAGGAAGACTTCTTGCTGTTCCTGCAATAACTCTCAATATATTACCTCCAATCGCTGTCTGCCAGCTCAATCTTTTTATCACGAAGCATAAGCTCTTTTACAGCCTCTGACGGCTTTTTATCATCAAACAAAACAGCATTGACCTGTTCAACTATAGGCATCTCAACATTATATTTTTCTGCAAGCTTATGTGCCGCTTTCGCAGCATAAACGCCCTCAACAACCATCTGTACTTCTGCCATTGCTTCATCTTTTGTATAACCTTTTCCGATAAGAATACCGGCACGTCTGTTACGGCTGTGCATACTTGCACATGTTACAATAAGGTCGCCAATTCCAGTAAGGCCTGTAAATGTCATCGGGTCTGCACCCATGGCAATTCCAAGTCTTGCAATCTCTGTTATTCCTCTCGTTATAAGTGCAGCTTTTGTATTATCTCCATAGCCAAGGCCATCAGCAATACCGGCAGCAAGTGCTATAACGTTCTTTAATGCACCACCAATGCATATTCCAAGCATATCAGGACTTGTGTATACACGGAACACATCATTCATAAATATATTCTGAAGATATTCAGCATCTTCTTTTTTATGCGTGCCGATTACACATGTTGTAGGAATCATTCTACCCACTTCCTCAGCATGGCTCGGTCCTGAAAGAACCGCTGCCGTACACTGCGGTATTTCCTGCTCGACAACCTGACAGAGCGTCATCAGCGTATCCTCTTCAATTCCTTTGCCTACATTGACAATATACTGTCCTTTTTTTACATAAGGTGCAAAAAGCTTTGCCGTTGACCTTGTGTAAGGAGACGCAACCGCAAGAACGATAACATCCGATTTTTCAACAACATATTCTGTATCAGCAGAAAATTCAATATTTTCAGGAATATGGACACCCGGAAGACACTTTTTATTTTCACGCTCTTTTGCAAGCAGTTCTACCTCATCAGGAAATACTGACCATACATTTACATGATGTCCGTTGTTATTAAGCAGAATAGCAAGGGCAAGCCCCCAGCTTCCTGCACCCATTATAGTAACTTCAGCCATTATTTTACTTCCTCCGTTCTCTTCTGTCCGACTTTACGCTCGGTTCCGTTGATAAGACGCTTAATATTGCCTCTATGCTGTATAAATCCAAGAAGTGTAATTATAAATACTACTCCGTAACATTCATACAGTACACTTCCTGAAAGTGGAAGCCAGCCGACACAGCCCCATATTACGAATTCAACAAACCACATGCCGATTCCCATAAGTGAACCGAGTGATACATACTTTGAAAAATACGTAACAAGACCGAATGTCAATGCTCCAAGTACAGCAAATGCCCAGCAGTGTGTAGGATAAAATAAAAGTCCGAGTACAATTCCCGATGTCGCAGCAATTCCCTTTCCTCCCTTAAAATTAAGGTAAAATGGGAAATTATGTCCAAGCACAACGCCAAGTCCGCCATACATCATCAGAAGAAGCTCATTACCATTCTTATTGCCAAATACAAAATGAATTATAGCCATACACATAATTGGCTTTAATGCATCAAAAAGATATGTTGTCATACCGGCTTTTTTGCCAAGTGTTCTCATAACATTAGTTGTTCCGGCATTACCGCTTCCATATTTTCTTATATCAATATGCTTAAATCTTCCATACCAGTAGCCGGCCTGGATTATTGAGCCTAAAAGATAGCCGGTTACAAGACAAATCACACGTTCTAACATCAGTCTTTCTCCTTGCGTTCCCTGTTAATAAATCTTATTGAAGTTCCCCTGAAGCCAAATGCCTCACGAATCTTATTTTCAATATATCTTGTATACGAAAAATGAGTAAGCTGCTTATCATTTACAAACATTACAAATGTAGGCGGTTTTACAGACACCTGTGTAATATAATAAATTCTTAAACGCTTTCCTTTATCTGAAGGTGGCTGCTGCATAGCAACTGCTTCTGTAAGTATTTCATTAAGCACACCTGTAGGCACACGCATGTTCTGGCTGTCAATAATCTCATCAATAAGCTCATAAATCTTATTGAGACGCTGTCCTGTGAGTGCTGAAATAAAAAGAATCTCTGCATAAGGCATAAATGAAAGCGTATCTTTTATTTTATTAGTATATTCATATATCGTCTTATCATTCTTTTCGATTGCATCCCATTTGTTCACGGCAACAATTATACCTTTGCCGCGTTCATGTGCAATACCGGCAATCTTTGCATCCTGCTCTGTAACGCCTTCTATCGCATCAATTACAATAATAACAATGTCAGCACGCTCAACAGCCGCTACAGTACGTATAATACTGTATCTTTCAATTTCTTCTTTTATCTTGTTTTTACGGCGTAATCCCGCTGTATCAATAAATACATACTCTTTGTTATTATACTTTATCGTTGTATCAATAGCATCTCTTGTAGTACCGGCAATATCGGAAACAATAACCCTGTTTTTACCGACAAGTTTATTTACAATTGATGACTTACCTACGTTAGGTTTGCCTACTATAGCAATCTTAGGTCTGTCATCTTCCTCATCGCCATCTGAATCTTCAGGAAAATGCTTAATTACTTCATCAAGCATATCTCCAATTCCCAGCTTTGAAACAGCAGAAACCGGAATCGGGTCGCCGATGCCAAGATTATAAAATTCATATACATCCGGCATGAACTTATCGAAATTATCAACTTTATTTACAACAAGTATTACCGGCTTATGAGAACGGCGGAGCATATCAGCAACTTTGGCATCTGAATCAACAAGCCCCTGACGCACATCAGTAAGGAATATGATTACATCAGCTGTCTCAATAGCTATCTCAGCCTGCTCACGCATCTGCGAAAGAATAATATCATTAGTTTCAGGTTCAATACCGCCTGTATCAATAAGTGTGAACGACCTGTCAAGCCATGTCACATCTGCATAAATACGGTCCCTTGTAACACCGGGTGTATCTTTTACAATAGAAATCTGCTGTCCCGCAAGGTCATTAAATAATGTTGATTTTCCAACATTTGGTCTGCCGACAACAGCTACAATAGGTTTGCTCATCTATAGCCTCCATTAACAAATTTACAAAAAATTAATAAACATAATCTAATATATAATAGCAGTTAAATTGTATTTTGTAAAGTTATGTGATATTGTTATAGACGTGTTAATATTTATTGGAGGTACATTTTTAATGTTAAAAAATACATCACGATTCAAAAAATTGTGTAAATCGGCAGCAGCCGTCTTAATCGGACTGCAGCTTGCCATCACATCACTTGTTCCTGTAATGGCAGAAGACATTTCTCTTTCCGACACTTCAAAAGCATCGACTTACAAAATTGCCGACCTTGATGTCGCTGTAACAGTTTCGGACGACCTTGTCTGTTTCACACAGAATGTTACATCTAACAATTCTTATCTTGACCTTATCGGTGCAGATGACGTAGAACAGCTTCGTGCACTTATGAAAGTTAATAATATTTATCTTGAAATCATACCAAAGCAGAATGTTACATATGAAATACTTTTAAGCGGAAAAGACGCTCCTTCCGGTGTAGAATCACTTAACGATTTAAGCAATGATGAGTTACAAAGCAGTTTCAAATCATATGTCGAATCAAGAGACAACACAAAAAATGAGATTGTCACGGAAAACATTACCAATTCATATATTGATAAAATCAACGGTGTTACATACTTTGTAACAGATGTAACTTCAATTGCCAATAATGATGTAACTGTTTATCTCAGAAAATATTATACAATCATGCGTGGCAAGGCAATTTCATTTTCGCTCCAGACAAACCAGTCAGTGCTTACAGACAACATGAAAACAGAACTTGAAAATATAGTAAAAACAGCCGAATATAAAAACATCAAAAAATCAATATTTGACAATCCAATTTATTCAGAAATAATGACAACTGTTCTTTCATTGCTTCTTCCTATCGCAATTCTTGCACTTATAGTATTTTTTATAACTAATAGTGCCAAAAGAAAAAAGAAAAAACATTGATTTTTAAAATTCATTATTCACATAACTATGAGAAACACGCTCCGCGAGTTTCTCAAGTTATCGCGGCAGTCGCCAAGGTCTCGTGCAAGCACGGACTTTGGCTCGTTACACGCGTAAATAAAACAAAGCTGCTGCTTAACACAATCTATCGTTAAGCGGCAGCTTTTAAGTTTTTTATAAATGTTTATTCATTAAACTTATGTATATCTTCCCTGATTTCCTGCATCCGTACATCTGTATGATAAATATTTTCAGCACATTCTGTAAGCTGTTTTACTATTTCAGGCATATCATCATTATCAAACTGTTTATAATGCATCTGATGTTCGAGACTTGCCCAGAAGTTCATGGCAATCGTTCTTATCTGGACTTCAACTTTCATATATTCTTTTCCTGACGATAAGAAAATAGGAATAATTACTACATAATGGAGACTTCTGTAACCGTTCGGCTTTGGATTTTTGATATAATCTTTTACTTCCATAACCTCCACGTCGTCCTGTGATATAAGCATGCGTGCAACATCATAAATATCACTTATAAACGGACAAACAACACGGATTCCCGCAACATCATTAAGATTGTCTGCTATCGACTGTATTGAAATAGGATGATTCCTTCTTTTAAGTTTCTCATATATGCTCAAAGGCGATTTGATTCTTGAACGTATGCTGTCAATCGGATTACGCTGGCGTTTTGTCTTAAATTCATCATTTAATATTTCAAGCTTTGTCTGCACTTCCCTTATCGCACATCTGTACATCATCATAAGCTCCTCAAATTTCACACTATTCTCAACGAATTTGACGAACTGCTCCTTTGTAATAATATTTTCAGGCATTATTTCCTCAGTATCATTTAAAAGTTCTAATTCATTCATGGTTATCCTCCGGGTATTAATATATTAGTTAATTATTTTTATAAAATTACACATTATTCCTCGTTTTCCGCTGCTTGCACGATGTGAAAACAAAATATCGCTGTTATCGCTTGTGCATACATCAGACAGGTAAATGTTTTCCGGTCTGACACCTGCGTTAATCAGATTAATATAATCAGCCCCTGACAAGTTAAGAAGATATTTTCCAGGTTTATTTTCCGGCTGAATTATAAGTTCACATTCGCTCTGGCTATAGTTTTTTCTGAATTCATTTATTGTATCCTGTGACACTTCATAGCAGTCACCACATATTCCCGGACCGATAAATGCAATTATATCGCACGGATTGCTTCCAAACTTATCTGTCATCATATTTATGGCATTCTTAACAATATTGCTGACTGTTCCACGCCATCCGGCATGAACTGATGCTATGCAGCGTGATTTTTCATCTGCCATGACAACAGGGATACAATCCGCAAACGATGTCACAAGCGTAAGTTCCTTCGTACCAGTGACAAGACCGTCTATATTATCATAATTCCTGTCTTTCACTATTCCCATTCCACGATTACTGTCATCAACATACAAAACATTATTGGTATGTGTCTGTTTTGAATAAACCATATCTTCAACAGGCGTATTAATCACTTTACCCATACGCCTGAAATTTTCCATAACATTATCACGCAAATCAGCTTCATAACTTCCGACTTTATTAAATGTCAGATTCATGCTCTTAAACATTCCACTGCTTACGCCTCCCAGTCTCGTTGAAAAACACTGGCTGACAAATGAGGACTTTTCAAAAGGTGCAAACTTAATATGAGGCACAGGTTCATTGTACAAATGTATTGTGTCAATATAATTCGACTCTTTAATATCTGCCATGCCATATGTTTTAAAAATATTATAAAAAAGGCGTTCATTATCTTTTCTTACAATACGCCCAAAATTATTACTGTTCATTATAACCCCTGTATTGTTTTTATTATAATCTTTTCCCACATCCAATGTGTCACAGGCAGCCCTGTCAGCTTTAAAATGCATTCTTTATAATCTGCGGATTTCCGGCATCAAAAGCCACAACATCAAATCTGCATTGAGTATCTGCAATATTATGTGTATACAGATAATACTGTGCAACGCGTCTTATAATCTGCTGCTTTGCCTGTGTTACAGCCGAAGCCGCAAAGCCATATCTGCTTGTTTTTCTATACTTTACTTCTATAAAACAAAGTGTATCTTCCGCTTTTGCTATTATATCAATCTCACCGATACGGCATCTGAAATTAGTCTCCAATATCTCATATCCTGATTTTTTAAGATAATCGGAAGCCGCATGTTCCCACTTTGAACCCAGTTTTCTATTATTTATACTCAATGTTTAACTTTTCCCCTTATTCTGTCGCATTCATCGACAAAGACAAGAATCTCTGCTACAACACCATATAATTCCGGCGGTATCATATCACCGATTTCAAGCTTTGAAAGCGTATTTGCAAGCTTGCTGTCCTGATAAACAGGTACATCATTCTCTTTAGCCTTGTCAATAATCTTATCTGCAATAATTCCTCTTCCTGATGCAATAATCTTTGGTGCTTCCTCATCAGGATTATATTGAAGGGCAACTGAAATTTTAGGTTTATCATCTTTTTCTTTTTTATTTTCAAAAAAATTTTGTCCGTTCAATTTACATCTCCTATTTTATACCATGTTAAAAACATATCAATAAATAAAGTATAACAATTTATAAATATTTTATAAGAATTATGCCTTTACATCAAAAACATACTGCGATGTCTTATTTTTCGGTATATCTTTATCAACAAAATCATTTACAAAATCAAAATCTTTTTGTTCGCTGTTGAGCTTCATTTCAAATGTTGTATTATACCCTAGTGCTTTTAATCTCGCATTTAATTTATCTATATTAGAATATACGAAATCAAGCAGTTCTTCGCTCTCAAGGCAGAAATTTGTCGAGACATTTTTCTTGTTAAGTCGGACAAATACATCAACAGGTCCGAGATTTTCCATATCAAGATGAAGAAGTGCACTCACATTGTCTGTTCCCTGTGCAAGTGCTTTTTTATTTGTAAATACATATAATTCACCATTTGCATCGCTCTGGGAAAAACGAAGCGGCATCTGGAAATATGTCATATTTTTATTAAGGTCATTCATAAAATCAATATTACTTTTTATTGATTCCATGCTCTTTGAGATGTTTCCTGCCTTATCGGATAGTTCCGAATTTTCCGACATTTTTTCCATAACATTTTTTATACGTTTATAATAATTTTTAATTCCATCCGGATTAGCAACATCAGAAGGATTAAGCTTGAGTGTCTCATTAGTCATCTCTTTTATAAGCCTGCCCAAAAAATCACTCCCAATATTTTTAAGCAGTGTCTGTCCACTTCTGTCATTTTTTATTATATCTGCCAATCCTGATATAACATCATGTATTGACGCCTGATTATTATTCAATTTATCCAGAAGCTGTTTTACAGATGAACTGTCAGTCTGGCTTCCGGCTGCCTCTTTTATTATATCTTTAAGTCTATTAATTGTGTCATTATCAAACACATCTGATATATTAGTGCTTTCAGTTTTATTTCCATCATAAAGTATTTCTGTCAGATTATCAAATAATGAAGCTGACTTTTGTGCTGACTGTGCATCACCACTATCTGAAATCATTGAATTGAAAAGCTGTGAAAATCCATCTTCCATAGTATTAATATCAGACAGCACACTGTGTTCATAACTTTTATATGCTTCAAACTGTGTAATATTTTCCTGTGTAACAGGTATCTGAAGCCGCATAAGATTAGCAATAGTGGCATCTGATGTATCAGGAAATTCAAGAACTGTTTTTGCAAGTTCACCAAGCGTCTTTGCATCAATTGGCATATTAAGTGAGAGCAGCGTCTTTACAAGACCTGCATTTTCTTCATTATTATCAAGGCCCGCCGCCTCAAGTGCTTTTGATATAATTACATTTTCCTGCTGTTTCGTTCCAAGCAGCTTTACAGTAATTCCATCAGAGCTTTGTCCATCAACTATAAATGTCTGAATCTGACCATTTGCAAGTCCTTTCGCCGATTCAGCAAGTTTTGCATTGATAAGGCTGCCGTTTGTAAGCTGCAATAATGCGTTGCCATCTGACACATTAACAATCTGTCCGGAAAATGTATCTCCTTTAAGCATATTTTTAAGCATGGCAATTCCTGCTTCATCAGCTGTTTTTTGTATAGTTCCTGATATATTTTGTGCTCCTGACGTATTGCCGGCATTTTCTGCTGACTGGGCTTCTTTATTATTTACCGGAGAAACCTCATTTACTGCAGAAAACAATGAAGAAAGATTAACTGGCATATCTGCTCCTGACTATTTTTATTATGGGACAAATTTTGTGATAAATGTCCTTCTGTGAATAGGTGACGCACCAAACTGTTCAAGTGCCTGTATATGCTGTTTTGTTCCATATCCCTTATGTTTTGCAAATCCATATTCCGGATATTTCTTATCATATTCTTCCATAATTCTGTCCCTTGTGACTTTTGCAAGCACACTTGCGGCAGCAATACTGATACTTTTCGCATCTCCTTTTATAATAGGAACCTGTTTAATATCAACCTTTGGAATTGTAACAGCATCATTTAATAATATATCGGGTGACGGATTGAGATTATTAATGGCACTCCTCATAGCTTCATAAGTTGCCTGCAAAATATTAATCTCATCAATTCTTGCAGCGTCTATTATTCCAATTCCATATGTAACGGCTTCTTCTTTTATTATATCAAATAATTCATTTCTTCTCTTTTCGCTGAGTTTTTTTGAATCATTAATATATAAAATACGGCAGTCTTTTGGAAGTATCACAGCCCCGGCAACAACGGGACCTGCAAGAGGACCTCTTCCGGCTTCGTCTATTCCGCATATATATGAATACACACCATATTCTTTTTCATATTCGCACATCTGCTCAACCCTCGCCTTTTCAGCCTCAAGCTTCAAAGCACGCTTCATGGCAGATTCTTCTTTTTTAGTCATTATATCTCTTCTCCCGGTTTTTCAAGTGTTATCCTGCCTATGCGTCCGCTTCTGAAATCATCAAGTATTATTCCGGCAAGCTTTTCATAATCAGTCATGGCACCTCTTTTAAGACATCCCCTTTTAGCGGCTATTGCATCCATAATTTCAAGCGTTTCCTCATCTTCATCAATACCATATCTTTCTGACAGATTACCGCTGTAATTATTTTTCAAAAATGTCACAGCCTCAAACGCAAGGTCTTCAATATTAATTACCTCATCATTCATTGAGCCGATAAGTGCTAGATTTCTTCCTACAAGCTCACTGTCAAACTTTGGCCATAAAATACCCGGAGTATCAAGAAGTTCAACTGTTTTGCTTAACTTTATCCATTGCTTTCCTTTTGTCACACCCGGTTTGTTGCCCGTCTTTGCACACGCCCTGCCTGCATATGCATTGATAAATGTCGATTTCCCGACATTCGGAATACCAACAACCATAGCTCTTACAGGACGGTTCATTATACCTTTCTTTTTGTCACGCTCAATCTTTTCATGGCATGCTCTTTCGATTGCTGAATTCATCTGCTTAATTCCGGCTCCGCTCCTTGAATTAAGTTTCAGACACAAAACTCCTTTTTGTGCAAAATAATCAATCCATTGCTGGTTTAACCTCTCATCAGACAAATCTGACTTATTAAGAAGTATTAACCTGGCCTTATTTTTTGCAAGATTATCTATATCCGGATTGCGGCTTGACATAGGAATTCGTGCATCAACAACCTCTATCACAAGGTCAATAAGCTTGATATTTTCCTCCATCATTCGTCTTGCTTTTGTCATGTGACCGGGATACCATTGATAATTCATAAATTCTATTCTCCTATTCTATCATTTTACAAAGCCAAGTCTTTTAACAGGGCCGACAATTGCCCACACAGAACCTGTTATATTCTTTTCTTTTACTATTCCGACTCCCGCAAATCTGCTGTCTTCACTGTTATTTCTGTTATCTCCAAGCAGAAAATACTCATCTTTTCCCAATGTGATCTCATTGGCTGCAAGTCCGGCTGTAAGTATTGTATCTGTAAAAACATCATCTTTTAACTGTTCACCATTTATATATACATGTCCATCTTTTATCTGTATCTTCTCACCCGGAAGACCGATAACACGTTTGACATAAACTTTACTCGAATTTGAACCCGGCAATTTGAATGCAGCTACACTGTATCTTTTTGGTTTTGTAAATGAATATGCAAACCTGTTTATAAGCACAGTATCCTCATTTTCTATCACAGGCTGCATGGAACCGCCTGAAATAATTGTTCTGTCACACATAAATGTGACTATAACATAAGCTGACATAATAACCATAATTATATTAACAATCATCTTGCATACAGACTGTAGTCTTGTATTTTCCTGATATCTTCTTTGAAAAAGTGTAGACATAAAACTAACTCCGCTTTCCAGATGTCTGCGACATCTTTTGTATACTTAATTTTGAAAATATGATTAACACGCTATGCGAATTTCCCATGTAATTTCATATAGATTATATTTTACTACAAATCATCAAAAATGAAAAGAAAAAGAGACTGCGTTCCAACGATTTTTATTCGTCAAAACCACAGTCCCTTAAATGTCATTGATTATGAAAAACACGTTTCACGGATTTTCCAAATTATCTAACTAATTCTTTAACCTTAGCAGACTTACCTGTTCTCTCACGTAAGTAGTTAAGTTTAGCACGTCTTACTTTACCACGTCTTACAACATCAACCTTCTCTACGATAGGTGAATGTAATGGCCATGTCTTTTCAACGCCAACACCGTTAGAAATCTTTCTTACAGTAAATGTAGCACGTACGCCTGTACCCTGCTTCTTTAATACTGTACCTTCAAATACCTGTGTTCTTTCACGGTTACCTTCTTTAATCTTAGCTGATACTCTTACTGTATCACCTACGTTAAACTGAGGTACTTCAGCTTTCATCTGAGCATCTTCGATGTTCTTAATAATATTATTCATGTGTGACCTCCTTAAATTTGGATGTTCTTAATACAATCTATGTAACAGAGGACCATCTCTTTTTCTCACAACCATAACAGTCTAGCATATCATTAAGCAAAATGCAAGCATAAATTGAAATTAAATATCAAAATAACTTCAACCATGCCTGCATTTAATTTAGAATTTAAACAAAAATAATTTTCAAAAAGTAAGTTATACAAATTTTTTAATTACATTGGACCATTGCCATTATTTGTAGGACCATTGTAACCACCATTCATCGGACCATTGTAACCGCCAAAACCGCCGCCATTCATATTCATGTCATAATCAGCAATCTTGTTAAGCGAATCCTGAGTGAGTATGTATACAACAATATACAAACCAAAAATAGCAAGAATGAGATATAACACATTGCTGTTGCTTGAAGGAATTCCTCTTGCATTCTTTGCATTATCAATTCTCTCACCCTGCTTGTAAGCCCAATAATATCCATAAATGTTACATGTTACAAGTGTAAGCAGAAATGCTACTCCGCCGCTTGCACCATTAATGTCACCTGAAACATTCTTAGTATCATCTGTCATAACGATGAACCAGTAAATTCCATAGATACCACATGTGACAATTGTAAGAATTATGCTTACTGCAAGATTTCTTTTGTTAATAGGCATTCTAAAACCCTCCCTGTTTCCATATTTTTCAGACATTTTTCTCAAAATGTCTGACTTCTACTTTTATAGAATACATGGAAAAGAACCTTTTGTCAATCAAAATATAAAAAAAGTATAAATTTTTATAAATTTCATATATTTTTAATTCAAATCCATAAGTCCCGGAAGCATATGAACTGTAACTGTTTTCTCTTCAAGATTGTGGTCAAGTATACACTGGTCTATCACCGGAATAAGTATTGTCTTACCATTATCAGCAGTAACTTCATATACATTATTTGCTCCCGTTTCAAGGACATCTGTAAGTTTGCCGATATGCTCTCCCTCATCAGTTATCACATCAAGCCCAATCAGGTCACATATAAAGTATTCTCCCGGCTCACATTTAACAGCATTTTCCCTTGTGACACACAAATCTTTTTTTACATACTGCTCTATATCATTTATATTATCAAACTCTTTAAACTTGAGTATTACATACTGTTTAAAAAACTTCACTGAGGCAATTTCAACATTCACATTTTCACGTCTGCCACATATCACAGCTTTTTTCAATTTTTTAAAACGCATTGGATCATCTGTTGTAGGGAAAACTTTTACCTCTCCCCTGATGCCATGTGTTGAAGTAATAACGCCGACGCGTAATAAATCTTCCATAATTCTCCATTCCGGCTGATATTCCGTATTAACAGCGGCTTCAGCATCAATTTGATAATTTTATATAGCAAAAATGCCTTTGAAACTCATAAACAGATTATCTGTTTTTTAAGTTCAAAGACATCTCTATTAAATAAATAAGCTCAATTTAGTTATCGATTTCAACAACAACTTTTTTGTCAGTTTTTGTTGCCGCTGCCGAAACAACTGTTCTTATAGACTTGGCAATTCTTCCTGATTTGCCAATAACTTTCCCCATATCAGAAGAAGCTACTTTTAAATCAACAATTATGGCTTTGTCTTTCTCTGTCTCAGTTACAACAACTTCGTCCGGATTGTCAACTAGTGCCTTAGCAATAATTTCAACTAATTCTTTCATAGAAAAACACCTCCACTAGTCTTATTTTTCAATACCAGCCATCTTGAAAAGCTTACCAACAACCTCTGTAGGCTGAGCTCCGTTTGCTAACCACTTCTTAGCGGCTTCAGCATCAATGCTGAGCTTGCAAGGATCATAGTTAGGATCATAAGTACCGATCTGATCGATAAATCTACCGTTTCTTGGAGATCTTGAATCTGCAACGATAATTCTATAGAAAGGAGACTTCTTCTCACCTAATCTCTTTAATCTAATCTTAACTGCCATGTAACTTTCACCTCCTAATTTAATTTTTCGTGTCCTGTAAATAACACATATCTATATTGACTGTATAACAGTCATGTTAAAAAGGTAGTTTAAAACGTCCCTTCTTAGCACCTTTCATCATGCCCGGCATCTGCTTCATCATCTTTTTCATCTGGTCAAACTGTTTAACCAGTTTGTTGACTTCGCTTATATCAACACCGGCACCTCGAGCAATTCTATTCTTTCTTGAAGGATTAAGAATATCCGGATTGCTTCTTTCCTTTGCCGTCATAGAGTAAATAATCGACTCTGTACGTTTAAGATTAGCTTCCGCATCTTCCGTTGCTCCTGCATCAAGCCCTTTCATTTTACCGCCAAGTCCCATGCCAGGCAACATATTTAATATGGAACCTATACCGCCCATATTACGAATCTGTCCCATATATTCAAGGAAATCATTGAAATCAAATTCAGCTTTCTTGAACTTCTGCTCCATTTCCTTAGCTTTGTCAGCATCAATCTGGGCTTCAGCCTTTTCAATAAGCGTAAGCACATCACCCATTCCAAGAATTCTTGATGCCATTCTGTCCGGGTAAAACTGTTCAAGATCTGAAAGTTTTTCACCCATACCAACATAAAGGATAGGCTTTCCTGTGACAGCCTTAATTGAAAGTGCTGCACCACCTCTGGTATCACCATCAAGCTTTGTGAGGATGACGCCATCAATTCCAACCTTTTCGTTGAATGAAGAAGCAACATTAACCGCATCCTGACCTGTCATTGAATCTACAACAAGTATTGTCTGGTCAACTTTAACTTCTTCTTTTATTTTTATAAGCTCAGTCATCATATCCTCATCTATATGAAGACGACCAGCTGTATCTAAAATAACAATATTAAAATTGTTATTCTTAGCATGTGAAACTGCCGCTTTGGCTATATCAACCGGATTGTTGCCTGTTCCCATTGAAAACACTTCAACGCCCTGCTTTTCTCCGTTGATTTTTAACTGTTCAACAGCAGCCGGTCTGTAAACATCGCAGGCTGCAAGAAGAGGCTTTTTCCCTTTTGCTTTAAACTTACCTGCAAGTTTGGCTGTCGTTGTTGTTTTACCTGCACCCTGAAGACCCGCCATCATTATGACAGTTATCTCATTACCCGGTTTCAACGCTATCTGTGTTGTCTCGGAACCCATGAGCGCAACCATTTCTTCATTAACAATCTTAATTACCATCTGTCCGGGTGTAAGACTCTGCATAACATCCTGACCTATGGCACGCTCTTCAACCGACTTGACAAACTGCTTTACAACTTTAAAGTTTACATCAGCTTCAAGCAAAGCCATCTTTACTTCTTTCAGAGCTGCTTTTACATCAGCTTCAGACAGACGGCCTTTACCGCGAAGATTTTTAAATATATTCTGAAGTTTATCTGATAAGCTGTCAAATGCCATAAATCCTCACTTCTGTCTGATTAAGACTTAAACGAATATCAAAAATTATCGAGTATATCTTTTGCGATAAGCTGTATACTCCTTATGTTATCAAGACTGCCATTATTACTTTTAATAAACTCATCTGATAACTGTTCAATCTCATGCACCTTTTCTTTTGTCTCTATAAACTTAGATACAAGATGCAGCTTTTCTTCATAACCATTCAGTGTATTATTAACACGCTTGATTAAATCATGAACTCCCTGCCTTGAGATACCATACTCATCAGCAACCTCGCTTAATGACAAATCATCAAAAACAATATCCTGATAAATTCCTCTCTGGTGTTCATTAAGAAGCTCACCATAAAAATCATATAAAAGCGTCTGTTCTACAAACTTTTCCATAGCAGCACCACTCTCATAAAATTTGAAACCTTGAGAATAATATCATAACCAGGCATGCGTGTCAAGTATTTTTACTTGACAAAATTAAAAAAATTTACAGCATAAAATTTAAATATAATCTGAAATATATGGTATTTCATGCATTAAAACATTATCGAGTGTCTCAACAGCAGCCCTCGGTGCATCTATCCTTTCAAGTTTCCATAGCTGCATTGCGGATTTATATCCTATAAGAAGTGTTGTAAGCGATGCAATGTCAAGTTTTATATGATATTCTGCTTTCTGCTCGGTTATAAAACATCTTCCTTTGCTAAACAATACATTAATACTCTTATTATTCCATGACAAAAAATCATCATGGATATCAAGTTCTATGCAAACATCTTTTTCCGACGGTTTACAACTGTACTGGAGAAGAAACTTATCAATATCTATAATTCTTCCCATTATGTACGGACGTATTGATTCTTTAATATTGCCATCAGCCATCTCAAAAGCAATCGGTTCATTATAATATGTATTGCCTTTTACTTCATTTATCATGGACTGATGTGCACGTATAAAACGCCAGAGACCATTCTGTGCTTCCCTGTTTAAGAAAATCATCTCTTTTATGTACATAACATTTTCTTTTATAAGATAAACCATATATCCCTGTGGCTTTTTATGACTATTATAATAAACAGCTACAACTGTATCATCCTCATCCCATCGCCAGTATTCCTCCCATGCAAGGCTGTTACGGTAAAGGCATCCGTGTGTTTTTGCCGCAAACTGCTGGTGAAGATTAATAAAATCCGTATTTTCCCATGTGACACGACGTACATATCCGGGAATATCATCAATCTTTGGTATCTGATTATTCTTTATTATATAAGAAATCTTATTAGAAATAATCTCCCATCCAAACTTACGATACAATGGTATAGAATAAGGATATAAAAGTGCCATTGACTGACCTCTTTTTCTCATATGGCTCAGGCTCTTGTGCATAAGCGTAGCCATAATACCCTGTCCTGAATACTCTGGATATGTACATACACTCGTTATAAAGCCGACATGATATAACTGATGATAAATATTCATATCAAGCGGATATACAGCAAATTGTGATATTAACGAATCATTATCAAAACACCCCACAACATCAGCTCTCTGCAAAACAGGAAACTTTGACTGCTTAATCTCGTCATTTTCCCAGCCAACTTCGGTAAGTTCCTGTTCTGTAACCTGAAATGCATATCTTAAAAGTGCATTATATGCATCTAAATCTTTTGTTGTAAGCGAACGTATTGTGTAATCTTTAATATTATTTTTTAAATGTTTCATAAAATATGTATCATAACTCCTTATATTATTGATGAGTCTTTTTCTTTTTTGGAAAATCATTCTCATAATCAACACTCATCTGTGTCTGTTCATTCTTATCAAGCCCCTTAAATACCAGCTTTTTAATCCAGTGATACATAATGGCAAACATCGGAACTCCAAGAAGCATACCTGCAAATCCCCATATATCTCCAAACAGGAATATGGAAAAAAGCACCCATATACTTGAAATTCCTGTTGTATCACCTATAATCTTAGGACCTAAAATATTACCATCTATCTGCTGTAATATAAAGTCAAAAATCACAAAGAAAATGCACTGCATGGGATTAACCATAAGTATGAGAAGTGCTGATAAAAACAACCCGATATACCATCCAAAAAATGGTATTACATTAAAAATCCCAACTATTACAGCAACAAGTGTTTCACTCATCATGACTTTTCCCGGATTAATCCATCTGAAAATCATCATGCCGGCATAACAAATAAGTGAAACCACTACTGCATCAAGAATCTTTCCATTGATAAACCCACCGAAAACGCGGTCACAATATCTTGCCTCTTCCATTACAGTGTCAGCCTTTTCTTTTTTTAATATACTATACACGATAAGTTCTGCCTGCCGTGCAAATTTTTTTCTTGAAAGCAGCAGATATACAGCAACTATAAAACCTATAAATATATTAAGAAGCACACCGAGCAGATTAATTACACCTGACGAAATCCCGGTTGCCACTTTCTCAACAGAATCAAGAAGTCCGTTTGAAAGCCAGTCCTCAAGCATCGTATATGCCTTATCAATCACCTGTTGCGAATATTGAAGCAATTGTTCATTAGAGCTAAGCGAATGATTAAGCCATCCTATAAGCTTATCTGCACTTGATGGCAGAATCTGAACGAGTCTTACAACACTGTCAATCAGCTGTGGAATAACAATCATAAGTACAAGATAAATTGCAATAACCGCAATAATCATTCCTGCAAATACACTTAATGTCCTTGATATTTTTTCCTTAGTCTGTTCGTTCTTCATCTTTGAAAATAATTTATCAAACAAAACTTCAAGCTTATTACACAAAGGACAAATTATATATGCCAATACTGCACCAATTATAAATGGCATCATAGTTTTTACAATATGCCCGATAACACTCTTTATCGCATCTATCTTATATAAAACAAAAAACAGCACAATAGACAAAGCAAATGCAAGAAACAAGCTTCCGGCAAGATATAAATACTTTTTAAACGTATCTTTCATATTAAATAATTCCTCACATATTCTATAAATAGTCAATTCATCCCCCACTATTTCTAAAACTATATTAATGATACAACATAACATAGTATCACGCAATGGAATTTTAAAAATTTTTTAAAAAAATATCAAGCAATGTTAATAATATGCATATTGACACAAAAAAAATATAGTGTTATATTAACTTTGTTAAAATAATAACAATCTTTTATGGCAGAAAATATTAGCTCTGCTGCAATTATGAGAAAAGGAACAATAACAAGGAGGATAAATCCTCTCCTCGCCATGAGGATATAGTGCATCAAAGATGCACATTAGGATTTTTGCTCCGCAAAAACAAGGAGGATTTTGTATGTCAGAAAAAATTATGTCGGGTACAGAAATTGTTGACACAGTAGACGCACTTGAAAAGAAAATCAATGAAGTGCGTAGAGCACAGCAGATTTTTTCAACTTACACACAGGAACAAGTTGATAAAATATTTACAGCGGCAGCTATTGCTGCAAACCAGGCCAGAATCCCACTTGCCAAAATGGCAGTTGAGGAAACAGGAATGGGAATTATAGAGGACAAAGTAATCAAAAACCATTATGCTTCTGAGTATATTTACAATGCTTATCGTGACACAAAGACATGTGGCGTCATCGAAGAGGACTCAGCTTATGGAACAAAAAAGATTGCTGAACCAATTGGTGTTGTAGCCGCAGTAATTCCTACGACCAACCCTACTTCCACTGCTATTTTCAAGTCTTTAATATGTTTAAAGACAAGAAATGCAATAATAATAAGCCCTCATCCAAGAGCTAAAAAATCAACAATTGCAGCTGCAAAAGTTGTTCTTGACGCTGCAGTAAAAGCTGGTGCTCCAAAGGGCATTATAGGTTGGATTGATATTCCGTCTCTCGAACTTACAGACACACTTATGAAAGAGGCTGATATAATTCTTGCAACAGGCGGTCCTGGAATGGTTAAAGCTGCATATTCATCAGGAAAACCCGCACTCGGTGTAGGTGCCGGCAACACTCCTGCCATTATTGACGAAACAGCCGATGTTGTTCTTGCAGTCAATTCAATCATCCACTCAAAAACATTTGACAATGGTATGATTTGTGCTTCTGAGCAGTCTGTTATTGTTGACAAAAAAGTTTACAAAGCCGTAAAAGATGAATTTATTGCAAGAGGCTGCCATTTTCTTACAAAGACCGAGCTTGACAAAGTCAGAAAAACTATCCTTATCAATGGCTCTCTCAACGCAAAGATTGTAGGTCAGAGTGCATATACCATTGCAAAACTCGCCGGAGTTGATGTATCACGTGAGACCAAAATTCTCATCGGAGAGGTTGCTTCTGTCGACTTGTCTGAAGAATTTGCACACGAAAAGCTTTCACCTGTTCTTGCAATGTACAAATCAGACGATTTCAACGATGCAATAGATAAAGCTTCACATCTTATCGCAGACGGCGGATACGGACACACTTCTTCTATTTATATTAATTCAGAAACAGAAAAAGAAAAACTTGATATATTTGAAGAAACTATGAAAACATGCCGTATTCTTATCAACACCCCTTCTTCTCAGGGCGGCATCGGTGACTTATACAATTTCAAGCTGACGCCTTCACTTACACTCGGCTGTGGCTCATGGGGCGGCAATTCAGTTTCCGAAAATGTCGGTGTCAAACACCTTCTTAATATTAAAACCGTTGCTGAAAGGAGAGAAAACATGTTGTGGTTCAGAGCACCTGAAAAAGTATATTTTAAAAAGGGCTGCCTTCCTGTTGCACTCAATGAATTAAAGACAGTTCTTGGCAAAAAGAAAGCATTCATAGTAACAGATCAGTTCCTCTACAAAAATGGCTACACAAAATGCATAACCGACAAACTTGATGAACTCGGTATTGTATACACAGTATTTTACGATGTTGCTCCTGACCCTACACTTGCATGTGCAAAGGAAGGTGCAAAAGCCATGAAGCTCTTTGAACCAGACTGCATAATCGCTGTAGGCGGCGGTTCAGCAATGGATGCCGGCAAGATAATGTGGGTTATGTATGAACATCCTGAAGTTGATTTCATGGATATGGCTATGCGTTTTATGGATATAAGAAAACGTATATACACATTCCCTAAAATGGGAGAAAAAGCTTACTTCATTGCCATTCCTACTTCATCAGGAACAGGTTCTGAAGTTACTCCTTTCGCTGTTATCACAGACGAAGAAAGCGGAATAAAATATCCTCTCGCTGATTATGAGCTTCTTCCAAAAATGGCAATTGTTGATGCTGATATGATGATGAACCAGCCAAAAGGTCTTACTTCTGCTTCTGGCATAGACGCACTCACTCATGCTCTCGAAGCATATGCATCTATTATGGCAACAGACTACACAGACGGTCTTGCTTTAAAAGCTATGAAAAATATATTTGAATATCTTCCTGCCGCATATGAAAATGGTCCGCACGACGCAAAAGCCCGTGAACAGATGGCTACAGCTTCAACCATGGCCGGAATGGCATTTGCAAATGCATTTCTTGGAGTATGCCACTCTATGGCTCACAAGCTCGGTGCATACCACCACCTTCCTCATGGTATTGCAAACGCACTCCTCATCACTGATATAATGAGATTCAATGCTGCAGAAGTTCCTGCTAAAATGGGAACATTTTCACAGTATCAATATCCTCACTGCAAAGAACGTTATGTAGAATGTGCAGATTTTCTTCATATCAAAGGAAAAAATGATGACGAAAAATTTGAAAATCTTATTGCAGCCATTGAAGAGTTGAAGGAAAAAGTCGGAATCAAAAAGACTATAAAAGATTATGGCGTTGATGAAAAAGAATTTTTACGCACTCTCGACGAAATGACAGAAATGGCATTTGATGACCAGTGTACAGGTGCAAACCCACGCTACCCTCTAATGAAAGAAATTAAGGCAATGTACCTCAAGGCATATTACGGAAAACCAGTCGAAATTGACGAATAAGAAAGGATGTGTTTATATGAAAAAATGCATTTCACAAAACAATTTAAAATCAGTTTATCTTGAAAATAATACCGCAATAAAAGTTTTTTCCAAAGATTATAACAAATCAGATGTTTTATATGAAGCATTAAATACTGCAAGAGTTGAAGATGCCGGAGTTAATATTCCAAAGCTTCTTTCTGTATCTGTAAACAATGGCCAATGGGAAATCACAAGTGAATATACGGACGGCATAACTCTTACACAGCTTATAAAAGAGCATCCCGAAAAAACTGCTGATTATATCAAAAAAATGGTTGAATATCAGGTTGATTTTCAAAAGAAATCTAACCCGCTTCTCTTAAAGCTTAAAGATAAATTAATAAGACAGATTAATGACATTGAAACTCTTGATAGTTCTGTAAAATACGAACTGCTCACAAGACTTAATACGATGCCAAAGCACACAAAATTGTGCCATGGTGATTTTTGTCCTGACAACATAATCGTAAATATTGATGATAATGCCGACATAACATCAATCACCGCTGTTGACTGGGTTCACGCAACGCAGGGCAATGCCAGTGCCGACATAGCCAACACTTATCTTCTGTTAAAGCTGCAATACTCTGACAGCAGCATCGATATCGCAGATATGTATATGACACAGTTCTGTGTTGCAACAGACACTAAAAAATCGTATGTAACAGGCTGGCTTCCTATTGTTGCCGCCGCAAGAATGGCAAAAAACAAACCTGATGAAAAAGAACTTCTCGAGCATTGGGTAAATGTGGTGGATTTCCAATAATACCGGCTATATTCACAACAAACTAATTAAATACAACAAGACATAAAAAGACGGCAGCTTTAACAACTAAACATCATTAAAGCTACCGTCTTTTAATTTTCATCAATAACAAGTGAAAAAATACCCTTTATATCTTCATCACTAATACCGTATCGTCTCGCCTTCTTTACAGCCATCTCAATATCAAGTTCAACTTCTTTTCTTTGCTCCTCTTCCTGTATTTCGGAATTGGACGCAGCAACATACGTTCCTTTACCGTGAACCGTCACAACAAAACCTTCGTTCTCAAGATAATCATAAGCTTTTTTAACTGTCAGTGCACTAATCTTTAATTCTTTTGAAAGAGAACGCACCGACGGAAGCATATCATTTTCTTCCAGCTTGCCAATACGTATAAGTGTTTTTATCTGGTCAACAATCTGTTCGTATATAGGAATCATCAATGTAGAATTTACTTTTATATTCATTTCATCACCTCGCAAACAGTATATAACAGTATATATCTGTATGTCAACTGTTATATTGTGTTGTGGTATCCCAAATTAAATACAAAGATGTATCTTATCAAAAAGCACAGCAAAAACAGGACAGGACACACTGTTATACTGTGTTCTGCCCTGTTATATATACTTTATTTTATTTATAGTTTATACCTGATTTACAGTTGAACTGCTGACACTATTTGAACGTCCGTTGCCCGAATTTCCGCCCGGCATTCCACCTTGCTGATTTCCACCCTGCTGGTTACTGCCTCCAGGCTGTCTTCCACGCTGTCCGCCTCCGAAACCGCCATTCTGACCACCGCCGAAGCCTCCACTGACTCCGTTTGTTGTAACATTGCTGTTCACCGTAATTGACTGTGTTGTGCTTCCCGCAGTTACCGTATATGTGCTTCCGCTCTTAATATCTGATGAATATACAATCGCAGACGCATAATTCTTTGTTGGTATATATGACATTATCACATTTCCTGATGAATCCGTAAGTGAAAATGCAGAATTTGCACTTACAGTGCCTAATGTTGTAACAATACAGCATCCGTTCTGTGCCGATGTCGGTGTTTCAAGCATTCCGCTTGAACCAAATGCCATAAGTACACCCCCGTTAATTGTAAATGCACCGTCAAAATCGAGTGCTGTATCGCCATCGCTTGTAGGGCCAAGAACCGTTACATTGCCTCCGTTCATCACAATATTACCGTTTGAATCAAGACCGTCACCGCCTGCATTTACAAATATATTTCCGCCGTTGATTGTAAGTAAAACACTGCTGTCTGAAGATGATGCCTGACCGCCGCCGAAGCCTCCATTCTGACCGCCGCCGAAGCCGCCTATTCCCATACCGGAAGATGACGAACCGTCAGCCGCATTAATGCCGTCATCGCTTGCCACTATTGAAATATCACCGTCGTTTAAAGTAATCTGTACACCTTCAAGACCTTCGCAACATTTCTTAATATCTATAGTGCCGCCGTCAACCTGAAGATTATCATCTGCATGAACACCGTCATCACCGCTGCTAATTGTAAGATTTCCACCCGAAATAAGAATATCTTCGTTGCAGTGAACACCGTCATTTGAAGCCGTTATATCAAATTCGCCGCCTGTTATTACGATATTTCCTTTTGAAGTATCCGTATCATACGTTGACTTCATTCCGTCGCTTCCCGATTTAATTGTGAATTTACCGTCTTTAATTCCGAGCAAATCTTTTCCGATTATTCCATCCTCATTGCTTGTTATATTAAAGGTTCCAGATACAACTTTCAAATCGTTCGTGCTCTTGATACCATTTCTGTATCCAGCATTGACATTAAGAGTTCCGCTTCCGTTAAATACAAGGTCTGCTTTTGAATAAACTGCCGAAGAAAAATCTTCGTCATCCACAGACTGGCGTGTTTTATCTGTAATTGTATTAGTTGTGCCGTCAGCGAGAGTTACAAGAACCTTTTTTGCTTCCTCAACAACAACAGGTGCCGTACTTGAACTGCTTATTGAAACACCGTTTAAAATCAATCTTACAGTTCCTTTCTCGCTGCAATTCACTTTTATGCTTCCGTCTGTTAATGTTCCGGAAATAATATAGCTTCCCGCAGATGTTATTGTAATATTTCCGTTTTCAACAGTAACACCGCTTCCTGAAACAGTTGCACCACTTCCTGAAAGATTTATCTTTGTACATTCTGATTCGTTATATGACGAATCTAAATCTTCGCTGTCAAATTCAAGCGACAGTGCATTCTCACCGCTTTGCGAAAGATTCCCGGCAGAAACCGTAGATACATTTGATGATGAATCATCTGCTGCCTTCTGCCACGGCATCGCACAGCCTGTTATTGTAAATATTGCTATTATTCCCGCTGCCATTGCAGCCGTAAGTTTTTTGTAATTAATCATATACACTCCTCATTTCTGTCATTATTCTAAGTCTGACAAACTGACCACTCATCTGTTATTTGTTTTATGAGTGTATAATAATATACAGAAATGTATCAAATGTGTAAAAAGCGTGTTAAATTTGTGAACCGAATTTTTTTGTCCGCAAAATTTAACACGCTTTATATCGTAATTTTATCGCTTAATCACTTCGCCGTCGAATCAGATAAACCCTATATATAACTCACACATTCGATTCAACAGGAATAATTCTACCTGTTTTTGCAGTAACCCTGTGCGAAATAGATATTACCGTTCTGTCTTTACATACATTATTCAATGCATTAAGAACTGCTTTTTCTGTTTCTGTATCAAGATTTGCCGTTATCTCGTCAAGCAGGAGAAGCTGTGGTTTTGCCACTGCCGCACGGGCTATTGATAAAAGCTGCCACTGTCCCTGTGAAAACAAATCCGGCGTACATATTGTATCATAGCCTTTTTCGAGGCTTGTTATCGCATCATCAAGCCCTGTTGTAATACAGATATTTTTTACATCTTCATCGGAAATACTGTCATCAAAAAGTGTAATCTGCTCTTTTACAGTGCCTGCAACCATATGAAATGTCTGTTCAACATAGGCAAACAGCTTTCTTTTATCCTTATCAGTAATTGTGTCGGCATGTATTCCGTTAATCAGTACTTCTCCTGACTGCGGTTTGTAAAGTCCCAAAAGAAGCTTAAATATTGTACTCTTTCCTGCACCTGTACGTCCTGAAAGAGTTACCTGCTCTCCGTGCATAACACTGATATTTATGTTATTAAGGATTTTTCTGTCCTCATCATAGCCAAAGGTCACATTGCGAAGCTCCACAAAAGGCTTATTTCCACCGGCTTCATACCTTACGCTTTGAACCTGTGGCTTACCTTCATCCTGCCACTGTGTATACTGTTTTTCAATTTCCTGTACAACATCGTGTTTTTCAACCTCTTCAAGTGCCATGAATTCATTAATTCTGTGTATACCGGCTATCGCTGACTGTATTGTCTGAATCTCCATACCGAGACTTTCAACCGGTGAGAATATCTGGGAAATGTAATTCATAACTGCAACCGCAGTACCTGCTGACATTCCGAAAAATGTGATGACTGCACTGTTACCAGATGACGAAAGCAACATTACAGCTGCAACAACAACAGCATTTAAAATAAGAATTACAGGCGAATATACTGCATCATAAAAATTTGTCTTTTCCATCGCATGATAACTGTCATTTATATATTCGTCATACTGCTTTTCCATATACTTTTCTTTGCCAAAGCAATGAATTGTTCTTATATTTTTTAATGTCTGCGGAACATGTCCTGACGCACGGCTTACAGCACGTCTGTTCATAATCTGGGCCGCAAGCATATTTTTCTGCACATGTCTTGTAAAAATAAACAAAAACGGCAGCAGGATTATAAATACAAGCGTAAGTCCTTTATTTTTAAACCATATTACAACAAGAATACTTATAATTTTACATGCATCGGCAAACATACTTATAATTCCCGATGTAAACAGATTTTCAATCATGTCAACATCACCTATAAAACGTGATACAAGCGAACCCGGCTCCAATCCATTTAATTCGTCGGCGGTAAGAGATGTGAATTTTTCCATTAGACGGCTTCTCATAGCATGTGTTATTTTCTGTCCAAAAACTGTAAGAAGTCCCTCTCTTGCCGATTCAGTAAGCCCTGTTAAAAAAAGCATTGCAAAATATGCAATCACCATACCAAGTCCCGGCATCTGTCCAGCTGTAAACATATCAATGATTTTTCCGAGAATAAGCGGCGGAATAAGTGAAAATATGACTGCCAGACATACGGCTGCAACAATTCCAAATGACAAAAGTTTATATTTTAAAATAGTTTCTGTTATTATTTTCTTTACATATTTTGGTTTTTTTCCTGAATTTGCGGTTTTTTCATTTTCATTATTTTTCACCAGTACCGCCTCCATTCTGTCCATTGTAAAGCAACGCATATTCACTGCACTTTTTAATAAGCTCATCATGGCTTCCGACCTCTGTTTTTCCGTCATTAAGCCATAGAACCTTATTCATTTGCGGAAACAGATAGAGTCTGTGTGAAATTATCATAACAATACTGTCTGATACCATCTCACCAAGATTTTTAAATATCTGCTTCTCTGTATCCTTATCCAGTGCCGAAAATGGGTCATCAAGAATAATAACCGGCTTTTTATGGCAGATGGTTCTTGCAAGTGCAAGACGCTGTGCCTGACCACCCGAAAGACGCACCCCACTGCTTCCAATAAGCGTATCAACGCCATTTTCCATAAGTGCAACTTCCTTATCAAGGCACACCATTTTAAGGTAATAATTGACATCTCCGTCATCGCCCATAAGAATATTATTCCTGACCGTATCGTCAAAAAGTTCACAATCATGACCAAGATATGCAACTATTCCGTTTTTCGTACTGTCAACACCTTTCATCTCTTCCCCGGAAAACTTGATGCTTCCACGGTAAGGATACTCACCCAGAAATACTTTTCCAAGTGTTGACTTACCACAGGCAACGGGACCGGTTATACCAATAATTTCACCCGGTGCCGCCGTAAATGAGACTCCGTCAAATATTACTTTGCCGTCAGGATATGAAAATCCCATATTGCTGACTTCAAGTTCTCCTGCATAATATGTTTTTCTGTCACCATCATCGTTTTTCATACGCATAAGCGGTTTGATACGTTTCCATGAAACCTGTGCTTTATGTACTGCATTAAAAAGTTTTGCTGCACTTGAAGACTTTACCGAAAGCTTTGTAAAGCACGATACAAATGTTGTAAATGTTGCTATGCTCCATGCACTCCAGCCTGTGCCGAGTACATTTCTGCCACCGAAATACAGTATAAATATTACGCCCGCCATTGATATGACTCTGTAAACAGATGTGAGCGACGTATTCCAAATATTAGCTTTTACTGCTGATTTTTCATAAGCTGTAAGACTTTCCTCATAAGCTTCGCGTCTCTGATGCTCTCGTCCAAACACCCTGTATGTTATGGCATTGGATGCAATATCAAGCGTCGCAGTGCTTAACACTCCTGACTGCTCTTTATATTTTGCACCGGAAGTCTGGATTATGAACTTCATCTTTTCTGCCATAATATAAGAGACAGGCGGGAATATCATACACAATAGTGCTAGTTTCCAGTCATAAAATAAAAGCATACATGCATATGCCAAAAGAGCAACTCCTGTATCGAATATTTCAGTTGTGAACTTTCTCATACCCTCAACACAGTCATCAACATCAAGAATCGCTTTTGTGAGAATCGTACCTGCACTCTCCTCATGCAGCTGTGGTCTGCTCTTATGTACAAGGCTTCCATATAATATCTCTTTCATTCTCTTATTTACATTATTTGCAAAACGCCTTACATAAAAACGCTTAATATATCTTGAAGACTGTACAGCCGCCGTTATCAGTATATAAAGCAGAACAAGTGTAAGCATATCGGCAAACTGCTTATTTCCGTTTAAAATGTCAATAAGACAACCAGTCATTTTACCTTCAAAAAGAGGTCCTGCCAAAAGTCCGATATTGTAAATCAGCCCAGAAACCGTAACAATAATAAGAACCAGCCATTCTTTCTTAAAATATGACAATATCCTGTCTGATTTAAAATTTTTTTCCGACATCAAATCACCTTCCCATTTCTAGCAGCCTACTATAGCCGGTATCGTATCTTTGCCCTATACAATAGCACAAAAGTAGTTGTATATACATCTGATTCAGATGATAGTACAACTACTTTTAAGTGTCAATTTTTCAACTCAAATTTTCAAAATCTCAGAACTCAAATTCTGTAATACTGCAATTGGCAACACCATAGGCGGCAAACTCATCATTAGTCATATCTTTAAAGTAAGAACAGACGATTCTTGCAATTCCGTTATGTGCAACAAGGATATATGTTTTGTCACTATCTGCCTTCAACTCATCAAGAAGATTGTATATTCTTTGTGCGAGCTGAAACATGGATTCACCGCTGCCAAATCTTTGTACAAATCCTTTTTTGGCTTCATAAAACTCATGTGAATTACGTGGTGATGTTCCTTCCCATACACCGAAATTCTGCTCGATAAGACGCATCTCTTCTCTTGCCGGTATTCCCGTTATATCTGAAATATGCTTTGCCGTATCTGCAGCTCTTAAAAGTGGTGAATACAAAATCATATCAGCTTTAATTTTCCTTGCGACGAAACTTTCGCCTGTCATTACAGCCTGTTCATGTCCTCTCTGGGTAAGCGGTATATCGGTCTGTCCGCATATTTTATCTGCCACATTCCACTCACTCTCACCATGACGCACAAAATAAATCTTACTCATATTTATCTCCCAAATTAACATTTGTGATATTATTTTACATAAACCGGCACTATATATCAATAACATATTGTATAACTTATCAGAATTTTTTTGAAAATAATATATAATCTTTCTCTGTAAGTTTTGCTACATTAAAAAATATATCAACCGCCGATTTGTAATCAGCTACTTTCTGTGATTTTTTTATTGCTTTTATTTCTTTTTTACAATCGTCAAATACATATGCCATATAACACCACATTTCCTTCATCCTGTGAATGGCATGCGTGTCGCCCGGCATTATGTGCAATCTCGCATCAAACACAAGGTCATGCAGCTCTTTCATGCGTTTTTTATCGCTAATAAGGTCACGGCTGAAATCTTCAGGATTTTCAGAAACAATCACATCTATAAGACCGGGGTCCGCAATAAGACCTCTTCCGAGCATAAATGTATCTGTCTGTGGAAATTTTTTCTTTATATCAAGGAAATTTTTTCTTGTAAATATATCTCCGTTAAAAACCACTTTACTTCTACTGTTTTTTACTGCATAATCATACGCTTCAAGATTAAGGTCATTTTTATAAAAATCTGTACGCAGTCTCGGATGCACTATAAGTTCCTCAAGCGGATATTTATTATAAATATCAATTATCTCCGGAAATGCTGTATCTGTCTCTACACCAACCCTCGTTTTTACTGAAACCTTGATATTTTCCCTTATAAAATCATCTTCAAACACTGCGTCAAGAAATTTATCAAGAAGCTTCGGCTCGTTTAACATTCCAGAACCTTTGTTTTTTGAAACAACTGTGCCTGAAGGACAGCCTGCATTTAAGTTTATCTCATTATAACCGTACTCATCATAAAGCATCCTGGCAGTCCAGATAAAATCTTTTGCATCATTTGTCATAACCTGAACAACTGTATTAATTCCATTATTATGCTCTCTGTCTATGTCACGTATTTCTCTTGCAAGAAATTTTTCGGACTTATTCGGTGAAATAAAAGGTGTGAAATATTTTGCAATTTTCCCTTTTCCAAATATTTTTTCATATGCATTTCTGAATGTAAAGTCCGTCAGACCTTCCATCGGTGCCATATAGATAGTATTTTTCATCTTCTTCTGTGTCTCCTGCGTCTTTTTCTTTGATTTCTCACCTGAATATATCTTACTATAAGAAGAATCATTACAACAGTCAGCAAAATAACAACAAGTACAGGTATAACATGGTTATCCTTCTTTTTAGTAACACCAAACGAATCATCTGACATGTTCATATCATTGTCAGGCGATGTAACTTCCTCGGAATCATCTTTATATTCTTTATATATTGTGTATTTGTCATTGTATGTATACCCACAGCCCTGACATGTATGTGTTGTAAAGCCAAAATCTGTGACAGTTGGTTCTGTTACTGTATCATTGTATACAGGATTATCACATTTTTCCGGAAGTAACGTAACAGAATAATCAAATGTTTCGTTGGCATCAAAATCATATTTAAATCCCGAATACGCATATGTCCAGTTCATGACTTCTCCCATATTTGCCTTACAATATGCTCGTCTGTCTGTATTATCCTCATAAAATGTAATCTGTCCATAAACTTCATTGTTAAGGACTTCACCGGCATATGTAAGAGATAAATCATATGGATATACCATATACATTCCAACAAGCCCACCATCATGGACGTAACCATGGTCTGAATCATAACCGTCGATATTTATTTTACAATTTCTAATATTAAGGAAACCTGCCGCATATGCTCCACCCATAAACTGTTCGTCTTTTACCTGTTTATCCGTATCAATGCACACAAGTGTCACATCAGTTGAAACATTGTCAAGATTACCGCTTCCAAAACCTGCGATTCCGCCTGTTCCCCACATTTTTGCCGAATCTGTAAGACTTACATAAGAATCGCTTATGATACAATCTGATATATTGCTGTTATTACAAAGTCCTGCCATTGGAGCTGCAAAGCAATGATTATTTGTAGCAAATTCAATTCTTGTGCCTTTGATATTAAGACCGCTCACATCAGCATTAGAAAGTATTCCAAACAATCCCGCACCATATGTATCATATTCTTTTCTGTTTCCGTCGTATGTTTTCATTGTGCGTCTGTTTGTTTTTGTCACAGAAAGGTTAAGTATTGTATAACCATTGCCGTCAAATTTTCCCGAAAAGTCCCACGGTGTCCAGTCTATGCCTGTCATGTCAATATCTGCCATAAGTCTGTAACTTCCAGTTTGATTTTCTGATGCTTTCACAAGCTCGGCCGCTGTATGGATTTCTGTAATATCTCCTGTATTTTCTGCTGTTTCTGCTTTAACAGATGTATCCGGCACTATCTGCACAATACACAAAATAACAAGAATCACAGCTGCAATATAATTCAAAAAATTAAAATTCTTATAATTATTTTTCATATAACTATTCTCCACATAAACATTTATAAATGTGATTATTACACCAAAAGACACATCACAACAATTTTATTATGTCATGATGTGTCTTTTCTGCCGTATAAGATTTTTTATCACGGACTTTATGTATTATCTTAAATATTAACCTTAACTATACGTGGACGGAGTCCTGCTTCATCAAGTTTTTTAACAATTTCTTCCTTGTGTTCGTGACCAAATGCTTCTATTGTTATTCTAAGTTCAACAGTTGCCTTTCTGTTAATGCTTACAAACTGGTTGTGCTCAAGTTTGATTACATTTCCGCTTGCCTCCGCAATAATTGAAGCGACACGTACAAGTTCACCCGGCTTATCAGGAAGAAGAACAGATACAGTGAAGATTCTGCTTCTCTGGACAAGACCCTGCTGTACTACGGATGACATTGTGATAACATCCATATTGCCGCCTGAAAGAATAGATACAATCTTCTTATCCTTTACATTCATCTGCTTTAATGCTGCTACTGTAAGAAGACCTGAATTTTCTACTATCATCTTGTGATTTTCTACCATATCAAGGAAAGCAACGATTAAATCTTCATCCGGAACAGTAATTATGCTGTCAAGATTCTTCTGAAGGTATGGAAAAAGCTTGCTTCCCGGTGTCTTTACGGCAGTACCGTCAGCGATTGTATTTACTGTAGGAAGTGTAATAACTTTACCTTCTTTTAATGATTCCTGAAGACAGTTGGCTCCCGCAGGCTCTACACCGATTACCTTGATATTCGGATTAAGAAGCTTTGCAAGTGTTGAAACACCTGTTGCAAGTCCGCCGCCACCGATTGGAACAAGGATATAATCAACTGTAGGAAGCTCTTTTATAATCTCCATTGCGATTGAACCCTGACCTGTTGCAACATCTAAGTCATCAAAAGGATGAACGAATGTAAGCCCCTGCTCTTTTGCAAGTTTCATTGCATATTCACATGCTTCATCATATACATTTCCGTATAAAACAACCTTTGCACCATAACCTTTAGTACGATTTACTTTGATAAGAGGTGTTGTCGTAGGCATTACTACTGTTGCAGGAACACCATACTTTGATGCTGCATATGCAACACCCTGTGCATGATTACCGGCAGAAGCTGTAATAAGTCCTTTTTTTCTTGCGTCTTCTGACATTGTGCTGATTTTGTAATATGCACCTCTTACTTTATATGCACCTGTATACTGCATGTTTTCCGGCTTTAAATATACCTTATTTCCTGACTGGTTGCTGAAATATTCGCTGTATACAAGATTTGTTGCAAGTGTGACCTCTTTAACTTTTTCAGCGGCTTCTTCAAATTTTTTAAGTGATAATTCTTCCATGGTTTCTCCTTTTAAGCTTTACTGCTCATCATTATTTTCATTTACATCAAAAAGTGCATTTACAAACACATCTGAATCAAATTTCTGTAAGTCCTCAACCTGCTCTCCAACACCGATATATTTGACAGGTATTCCCATCTCTGCCTGAATTGCTACAGCGATACCGCCCTTTGCAGTACCATCCATCTTAGTGAGAATTATACCGGTAATATTAGTTACTTCGCTAAATTCCTTTAACTGTGAAAGTGCATTCTGACCTGTAGTTGCATCAAGCACGATAAGATTTTCACGGTACGCTTCCGGATATGAACGCTCAATAACCCTGTCAATCTTTTTAAGCTCTTCCATAAGGTTTTTCTTATTGTGAAGTCTTCCTGCCGTATCGCATAACAATACATCTGCATTACGGGCTTTTGCAGCAGCTACGGCATCAAAAATCACGGCAGCCGGATCTGAACCTTCACTCTGTGCTATTATATCAGTTCCTGTTCGTTTTGACCACTCCGTAAGCTGTTCAATTGCAGCAGCCCTGAATGTATCTGCGGCAGCCATAATAACTTTTTTATTCTGTGCCTTTAATAAACCGGCAAGTTTGCCTACAGAAGTAGTTTTTCCGACACCATTTACGCCAATAAGCATTACTATAGACTGCTTATTTTCAAAATCGTAGGCATTTTCGCCAAGATTCATCTTTTCTTTGATTGTTTCAATGAGAAGATGCTTACATTCCTCAGGCTGTTTTATTTTATTTTCTTTAACTTTTTCCTTTAAATCTTCGATAATCTCTTCTGTTGCACGAACGCCGATATCACCCATTATAAGTGTCTCTTCAAGTTCGTCATAAAAATCATCATCAATCTTTGAAAATCCCGAAAACACCGAATCAATACCTGAGACAATATTGTTTCTTGTCTTTGTTAATCCTTCTTTTAATTTACTGAATAATCCCATACTACTCCTTCTTATTATCTTTGTCCAAATCATTTGCAATTAAATCTACTGATACAAGTGTAGATACACCCTTTTCCTGCATCGTTATACCATAAAGCCTATCCGCTGCCGACATTGTACCACGTCTATGTGTAATTACAATAAACTGCGTATGCTTTGTAAGCTTATGAAGATAATTAGCAAATCTTCCTACATTTGAATCATCAAGTGCGGCTTCAATCTCATCAAGAAGACAGAATGGCGACGGTTTAAGATTCTGAATTGCAAATAAAAGTGCTATAGCCGTTAGTGCTTTTTCTCCACCTGAAAGCTGCATCATATTCTGCAGTTTCTTTCCGGGCGGCTGTGAAATAATAACAATTCCTGCTTCAAGAATATCATCACCTTCAACAAGTTCAATCGTTCCACGTCCGCCTCCGAAAAGTTCTTTAAATACTTTATCGAATTCTTTTTTAATTTCCTCAAACTTCTGTGCGAACTGGACACGCATGCCATTGTCAAGTTCTTCAATCACCTGTGTAAGCGAACTTTCCGCTTCAATGAGGTCATCATGCTGGCCCTTTAAGAAAATATATCGCTCATTTACTTCTTTGTATTCCTCAATCGCATTAACATTTACATCACCCAGATTTTTAATGGCAGTTTTAAGAGAATGTATTTCTTTCTTTAATGATGAAAGATTGTCAAATTCAGGATTTTTAAGTTCCAATGCATAACTATAAGTAAGCTCGTACTCACTCCACATATAATCTGTAATTGAATCACTGCTCTCCTCAAGTTTTTCTTTACCAGAATTAAGACGGTAAACTTCCTTGTCAAGATCAGTTATATGTTCGTTAAGCTTTTCACGTTTTTCAAAGAACACTTTATGGCTTGAATTCATTGCGTCACGCTGTGTTTTAAGCTTGGTAATTTCAAGACTGCATTCTGAAATCTTTTTTGCTGCATTTTTAATTAAAATATTAACATCTTCTATCTCTGCCTGCTTTGACTTGACATCTCCAGCTGTAAGTTCCTGTTTCTGCTTTATTTCTTCTTTTTCCTGATTAAGACGGCTTATTTCACTCTCAAGACGTGACTTATTTTCATCTATAAAGCTTTCTTTTTGCAAAAGCGAAGAATATTCTATCTTAACATGCTCTGAATCAGTAAGATGTTTTGCCTCTTCCTGTTTTTTGCTCTCAAGAAGTGATGTAAGCTCATCAATTTCTTTCTGTGAACTTTCTGTAGAACTGTTTAAGTTCTCAAGATTACCGCTCACAAGGCTTTGCTGCTGTAATACAGATTCTATCTCTTTTCCTATCTCAGCAACCTGAATCTGCGAATCTTTGTATGAATCAATAATCTCTGATTTCTTTGAAAGTGCCTGTTTGAGATTTAACTGGACTGTATTTTTATTAAGCTGCGCTTCTCGCATCTGCTTATTAAGCACATCAAGTTCTTCTCTTATTGATGCAACAAGCTTTCTTAACTCAGCTATCTCATTTTTTGTATCATTAAACTGCTTATTGACATTTGTAGTATTAACTTTTAACTCTTCAATCTCACGGCGTCGTCCGAGAAGATTTCCCGCATTCTTAAATGCACCACCGGTCATTGAACCACCCGGATTTAACTGTTCGCCTTCAAGCGTAACAATTCTTAAAGAATGTTTGTATTTTCTTGCAATAGCTAGTGCATTATCAATATTATCAACAACAAGAATTCTTCCAAGAAGGTACTTTGCCAGATTTTCATACTCAAACGAAATTCTTACAAGGCTGCTCGCAACACCTATAACACCTTTTTCATTCATGCACGGCTCTTTTTCTATTGTATTTCTTCCCGATATTGACGATAAAGGAAGAAATGTTGCCCGTCCAAATTTATTTTCTTTAAGATATGCAATAAGGTTTTTTGCTGTATTTTCATTATCAGTTACAATATTCTGGATTGTTCCGCCAAGAGCCGTCTCAATCGCAGTCTCATATTTCTTTTCGACTTTGATTATATCCGCAATAACACCGATTATTCCCTCATTTTCAGATTTCAGTTCCATAATCTTTCTTATGCTGTTACCGTAACCGTCGTATTTTTCTGTGATTGCTATTAACGACTCAAGTCTTGATTTTTCACGGTGATACTGCTGTGAAAGTTTGTCTGCCGCACTGTTTAAATCAGCAATTTTCTGCTTGTTATCAGCAACAGCAGCATTTTTATGTTCTATTGATAATGTATATTCAGCAATAGTATTTTCTGTTTCTTTAAGCTTATTCTCCAAAGAAGAAATCACTGAATCCTGTGCATTTTCCTGACTTTTGCCCTGGATTATCCTGCTGCTTAACTCTGCTTTTTTAATATTAAGCTGTTCGAGCATTGTCTTGAAACGCTGGTTATCGGCATTTATATTAGATTTTTCATTTAAAATATCATAGATTTTATTCTGGTTTGCATCAATCTTAGATGAAATATCTTCTATCTGTGCTGTTATTTCTTCATGCTTTCTGTCATTTTCAGCCTGCTTTTCTTCAAACTCAGACAAACTGTCTTTCAGTGTGTCTTTCTGATTTATTACATCTTCAAGTGACTTGTTTTTTTGCTCTATATCTTTGTCTATATCAGCAATTCGCTCTGAAAAATGTCTGTTTCCGGCTTCAATCGTTTTTATCTGTTCAGCAAATACATTTATCTGACCTTCAAGACGCTGTTTTTCAACTTCTGTATCTGAAAGTTCTGTATTTATTGATTCTATCCTGCCATTAACTTCTGAAAGCTTTGATTCAATTGAATCATATTCTGCTCTTGTGCTCTCATACTCAGCATTTGCCTGCAAAAGTTCATTTTCAGCAATACTTATCTTTTCATTGACCGCTGTCAAATCTTCGCGGATTTTATCGCTTTCCAGAAGAAATGCATTGACATCTCTTGTCTTTAAATCTTCTTTTAACCTGAGGTATTCCCTCGCTTTTTCTGACTGCTTCTCTAATGGACCTACCTGCTTTTCAAGTTCTGACAAAATGTCGTTCACACGGACAAGATTATCCCGTTCGTGTTCGAGTTTTTTTATCGCTGCAGCTTTTCTTCTCTTAAACTTTACAATTCCTGCAGCCTCATCAAAGAGTTCTCTTCTCTCCTCAGGCTTACCACTTAATATTTTATCAATCTGACCCTGACCGATAATAGAATATCCTTCTTTACCGATACCTGTATCATAGAAAAGCTCTGTAATATCTTTCAGACGGCACGCATGTCCGTTCATCTGGTATTCGCTCTCACCAGAACGGAATACTTTACGTGTAACTGTTACTTCATCATAATCGACAGCAAGTGCATGATCTGAATTATCTAGTGTTATTGAAACATAAGCATATCCTACAGGCTTTCTCGCTTCTGTTCCGGCAAATATGACATCTTCCATCTTTGCACCTCGAAGCTGCTTCGCACTCTGTTCACCGAGAACCCATCTTACAGCATCAGCAACATTACTCTTTCCTGAACCATTCGGTCCAACAATGCCTGTAATACCATTGTGGAAGTCAAAAACTATTTTGTTGGCAAATGACTTAAAGCCCTGGACTTCTATACTTTTTAAATACATCTATCTTTTTCCCTTCGGGTTAATATCAACACCCTGCTCTTTAAGCAGAATAAGTGCATTATATGCCGCTTTCTGCTGTGCGGCCTTTTTTGTGTGTCCCTCTGCTTTTACATTAAATAAATCTCCTGCACTTGCACACACTTCAAATATTTTATCGTGTTCAGGTCCTTTTTCGCCTATCATTTCATACTTTACTTCAATTCCGTTAGCCTGAACTACCTCCTGTAAGATAGTTTTGCTATCATAAAAGAGTTTTTTATTATCAAGATCATTTAATATGAACTTCGTGATAAATTCTTTTGCACTAGCAAAACCACCGTCAAGATAAATCGCACCAATTACAGCCTCACATGCATCTGAAACTATTGAATCACGCTTGCGTCCTCCGGTAAGTTCCTCACCTTTTCCAAGCATTATAAACTCATCTAATCCGAATGCCCTCGCACAGAGTGCAAGTGTAGGCTCACATACTATACTTGCTCTGAGTCTTGTCATAGAGCCTTCATTCATCTCGGAATGGTTTTTATATATGTAATCGCTTGAGGTAAGCTCAAGAACCGCATCTCCAAGAAATTCAAGTCTCTCGTTATCGTTTACTTTTCTCATCTTGACTTCATTAGCAAATGAACTGTGTGTAAGTGCTGTTTTCAAATACTTTTCATCATTAAAATGATAACCAATTCTGTTCTGGAATTCTTTTAAATCAGAGTTGTTTTTCACATTAATCTCCATTCTGCCTTTGTGGCTAAAAAAATCGGGCTGTCATATAAGACAGCCCGTTCACATTATTTAACTGCTGACTTAATCTCGTTTACTGCATCTGCAACAGTAACAATCTTCTCTGTTGCTTCATCAGGAATCTTAATGTCAAACTCATCTTCAATTCCCATTACTATCTGCAATACATCAAGTGAATCTGCATTAAGGTCATCAACAAATGCTGACTCCATTGTAATCTTCTCAGGTTCGATGTTTAATACATCCGCAATAATTTTCTGAATCTTCTCAAATTCCATGATAAACCTCCTATATTACTCTTCAACGTTAAGTGAAGCTGTAATCTTTTCATTAATTTTTTGTTTTTTAAATTTAACACACTGTATAAGTGCATTGCCAATCTCTTTTGATGTGGCATTGCCATGAACCTTAACCACAAGACCGTTAAGACCTATCAGTGGTGCTCCGCCGTACTCTGTCGCATCAAGAGTCTTTAACTCCTCTTTAAGCGATTTCTTTATTAAAAGTGCACCTATCTTAGTCTTAAAGCTTGACATCATCGCACCTTTAATCTTCTTTATCAGTGTAGAAGCTGTTCCCTCGTAAAGCTTTAATATTACATTTCCAACAAATGCATCACATACAATAACATCTGCATCTCCCTTAGGAATATTTCTTGCTTCTATACTTCCTATAAAATTAATATCTTTACATTCCTTTAATAAAGGATAGGTTTCCTTTACAAGTGCATTGCCCTTTTCTTCTTCAAGACCGATATTTACAATAGCAACTCTCGGATTCTTTATTCCCAGGATGTTCTCCATATAAATAGAACCCATCTTAGCCCACTGAACAAGGAAGCTAGGTCTTGCGTCGACATTACCGCCACTGTCAACAAGAAGTGACACTCCTGTTGCTGTAGGAATAAGCGGTGCCATCGGAGGACGTTCAACGCCCTTGATTCTGCCTACAATTGTCTGACCACCTACAAGTATTGCACCAGAACTTCCTGCTGAGACAAATGCATCTGCCTTTCCTTCTTTTACAAGATACATTGCTTTTACAAGTGAAGATTCTTTCTTGCGTCTTACAGCCATAACAGGCGGTTCACCTGTCTCTATGACATCAGCCGCGTCAACAACTTCAATCTGTTCTTTGCTATAATCATATTTATCCAGTTCTGCCTGTATTGCTGCTTCTTTACCGACAAGAACCACGTGAATATCATTTTCTTTTTTAGTTGCTTCAACTGCACCCTTTACGACTTCACCGGGTGCATTATCTCCACCCATCGCATCAAGTGCTACTCTGCATATATCTGACATTATTTATCTCCATTCTTAAAATATAAAAATATCAATCGTCTTTTAATATACTATAAATTTGTTTTAAAATCAAGCTGACGCACTTGCACATATGTAATATATTTTACAATATATCTTGATATAACAAATCGAATATTTTATTGTTTTCTTCATTAACTGCCTCAATTTTATCAATATCAGTTTCCGGATTCATATCTAATATTTTTACGACATTCGAATTTATTTTCATCAACATCTCATAGCCAGGCTCTCTATATGGCAGCTGTTTTATATAATTAGCCGAATTATTAGCTGTGGGATTAATAATATGAAGCAGTTTATTGATTACATTAGAATTCATCAACGCCAGCATATAATAAATTTTATTTTTTTCCTTTGGAAATATACCGACAATTGATTGGTCAAACACTCTGTTTCTCATCAAAGTTGCTTTTATCTGTTTAGACTTAACCATTGGAATTGCTATGCCTGTTTTAAAATAAAACTTTGAATTTTGAAATCTTGCTTTTTTATCTTTTATATAAAAATCGACAGTCTCTTTATCCCAGCGTACATACCATTCATCTTCTTTCCTGATATATCTTGTATCGGAAGACCCCTTAACATATGCCACATATCCTTCTGCCACATTTTTTATTCCTGTTAAATCATAGCAATCATATATTTTATCACAGTCAACCATTCTGTAATTTTGGGCACCTTTAATTTCTTTACTTTTGGCACATATAAACTCTTTATTATTTCCCGAATAAAAACCTGTCACAACATCGGCAACATCTCCGATTCTAACTTTTGAATCATTTATAATCGCAATTTTGGAATTATCCGTTATAATAAACTTATAATTTTCATTTTTTAATATATCACTCTGTTTATAACAAAAACACTGCAAATTTTCACTGTTTTCGTCAATCCTACCCAACTCACGCACAGTCTTAAATCCCGTAAAAATCTTTACATCATTATCTTTTACACTCTCACAATCGTCTTTTTCAAGAGTAATAATAGATAAATTGGAATATCCAAAATTCACTCCCGGAAAAAAATTTGAAGGAAATATAAGAATTTCTCCAATTTTAGTCGATTTAAGCAAAAACTCCCTGAGACTCTTATGCATGTTCAAAAAAAGAAATGTATCAGGTATTATAAAAGACAATTTTCCTCCTTTTTTAAGCAAAAATATACATCTGTACAAAAACAATGCATATGTCTCTTTTACATACTGACCCTTATATTTTTTTTTCAGAATTTTACGTTTATCATAATCCTGCCATGCTCCATACGGAGGATTTCCTATTATTTTATCATAATAGCCACCGTTATCCGATATATAATCAAGTTCTTTATCTTCCAACGTATCGGTAATTTTAAGCCATAACTGTCTGTCTGCGTACATATCAAGCTGTCTGTCCAATAATGTGTCTGTGAGCCTTACTTTTACATTTGGCATATCCCAATATTTCTTTTTTAAAATATTTACGGCTTTCTCATTAATATCAAGAGCATCAATCTGAACATTCTTCTGTTGATTTATTATACCATCAATAAAAATCCCCTCACCAGCCGAAGGTTCAAGTATAATATCATTATCTTTAATATTTAATTTTGAAATCATATATGATGTAATTTCATCTGATTCCGTATAATATGAACAATATAAATCTTTCATATATAACCTTTCTTTAGCGTCATCTACCATTTAAGATACTCTATAAGTCCGTTCTCTTTTAAATAATCCCTGAAATTATTACTTATATCATTTTCCCAATCAATATTATCATCAATCCATTTTTTTATATCAAACCCTGTAAAATACTCTATCTTTTTATAGCATTCATCCGAACAATAACACTCCCAGAACGGTGATTGTTTTAATGTCTGTAGATAATGATTGTTTTTCTTTTCTTCCTGTCTCACAAAAAGAACTGCCCTCTGTCTGTCATTTATATTTTTATAAAAACTGCCGACCAGTAATATCCTGTTTACATTTCCTTTTTCATTTGAGCCAAATCCACTTTTAAAATCACAATTATAATCCTGTCCATTCTGCCTGAAATGTAAATCAAGTTCAAGCTTTATATTTCCGCTATCAAGCATTCTCCATGGTATTGAATAATAATATTTTAATATTCTTTTCTGCGTTTCATCTATTGCAAGCGAATCTATGTACTCAAATGACTTATTTTCAAAATTTTCCTGCACTTTTTTATACTTTGGTGCTGCGATTATTTCCAATTCTTTTAACGGATAATAAAACGGTATTTTACAAAACACTTCCCATAATTCCCCTATACGTCGTGTGAATGACATATATTCATAATTCCATAACTTATGTCTTGCTTCCAGCATAACAACATATGATGCATATGTAATCAAAAGTATTTGATTCAATAACACTGAATTATCCTGTTCACTGCAATCCAGATATTTCCCAGTTTCCTCTTTAATTAGCAATTCGCAATATTTTTTTATTTCTTTATTAAGAATCTGTGTCTGCTTCTTTTTATCACCATTTTTTAATTTGTTCAAAGCAATAAAATCAGCCTGTTTTCTGAAATTTTCAATCAATTCCTTTTTTATCATAAAACACCTTCCGTTTCTGTCACACCTTTATAATTTGTTTGCATATTTTCTTTTATATAATCCATAATCATTTCAATGAAAATAGTATATCACTTTTTATATATATAAGCAATACTTTTTTAAATAAAAGTATATCATAAACAGACACATCTTCCTACCTTTTATAACAAAAAAACCGGGTCATATCCATACAGACACAACCCGGCATTTATAAACGTAAGAAAAAAATTAATCAACAGTGATAATTTCTTTCTTGTTGTATGATCCACAAGACTTGCAAACTCTGTGAGGCATCATTAAAGCACCACACTTGCTGCACTTTACAAGATTAGGAGCACTCATTTTCCAGTTAGCTCTTCTCTTATCTCTTCTAGCCTTTGAAGATTTATTCTTAGGACAAATTGACATAGGTTACACCTCCTTAAAATTGTTTAAAATATCTTTGAAAACAGACATTCTGGGATCCAGGGATTCCTTTTCACAATCACATTCAGTGACATTCAAATCTGTTCCGCAAACAGGACATAATCCCTTGCAGTCATCTTTACATAAGACTTTCCCTGGCATGGATAACAATAATTCGCCGAAAACAAGTCTGTCAACGTCGAGGCTGTATCCATCAATATAGTCTTTTTCTTCTGGCTCTTCATCCTCAGATGCATTCTCTTCCATCTCAACAGTATCATCAATATCAAAACTGACGCTTGTCAATACAGGTTTAAGGCATCTGTCGCAGGGAATATTCATATCAACCGAACCACTGCAGATAATATGAAGCTTGGACTTGCCGACCTTCACAATCTTTAATTCAAACGGCTCTTTACTTACAATCTCATAACTGTTCAAACCGTCATCGAACTTGTCCATATCAAGACAAGCACTGACTGTAAGTTCATCCTCTGTACCGGATAGAAGCTTTCTTAAATCAATTAGCATAATTGTCTCCAATTCACACTATATACGGTGCGTAAAAGTCAAAGCATAACGCAATTACGTTTACCACACTTTGTCTATTATACGCACCGCCACAATATTTGTCAACAAAATATTTAATTTATTAAACAAAATTTACAAAAAATTTGTCAGACAAAATTATTTAACTAATGCTAATGTCTCTCTTGCAATAGCAAGTTCCTCATTAGTAGGAATTACACAAAGTTTAACCTTTGAATCAGCTGTTGAAATAATGCCTTCAACGCCACAAGCCTTCTCAGAAGCAGCTTCATCAAGCTTAACTCCGAGGAATCCAAGATACTTGCAAACCATTGGTCTTAACCATGCTGCGTTCTCACCTACACCTGCTGTAAATGTGATTGCATCTACACCATTCATTGCTGCTGTGTAAGAACCGATGTACTTAGCAACTCTGTAAGCATATGCCTCAAGTGTAACCTTAGCAATCTCATTGCCTTCGTTAGCTGCAGCATTAAGGTCTCTGAAGTCAGATGAAATACCGCCTGACATGCCAAGAACACCAGACTTTTTATTAAGAATATTAAGCATCTCGCTTACAGTTAAATTCTCATGGTTGCAAAGATATTCAATAATTGCAGGGTCAAGATCACCTGAACGTGTACCCATGATAAGTCCTTCAAGCGGAGTAAGACCCATAGATGTATCTACACACTTGCCGCCGATTGATGCTGAAATTGAAGCTCCGTTACCGAGGTGGCAAACAATAACTTTTGCTGTCTCTGGATTAAGATTAGCAAACTTGATAGTTTCTTTAGATACAAAGCTGTGGCTTGTTCCGTGGAAACCATATCTTCTTACGCCATATTTCTCATAATATTCACGAGGAATAGCATAAAGATATGCCTTTGGCTCCATTGTTCCACCGAATGCTGTATCCCATACAGCCACATTTGGCTTACCTGGCATAGCAGCCTCAACAGCCTCAATACCAATTAAGTTAGCCGGATTGTGAAGAGGTCCCAAATCAAAACACTCTCTTACAACTTTCTTAACATCTTCTGTAACGATACATGACTCGATATATTTCTCACCTGCATGAAGAACTCTGTGACCTACAGCAGCGATTTCGTCTGTTGACTTAATAACGCCATGTTCTGCATCCATAAGAGCGTCAAGTACAAGTTTTACAGCAATGTTGTGATCCTTCATAGGTGTCTCAACAACATATTTGTCTTTGCCTGTTGGTTTATGTGTAAGAATAGAACCTTCAATACCGATTCTTTCTACAAGACCTTTTGCAATTACGCTCTCATCATCCATGTTAATCAACTGGTATTTAAGTGATGAGCTTCCACAGTTTAATACTAAAATGTTCATATTTAAAAAATTCTCCTTAAATAATACTTTTACTAATTGCTTTTTAAATAATGTCTTTGTAAATTACTTTGACATCTGAGCCTGTACTGCTGTTAAAGCTACTGTACCAACGATATCATCAGCGAAACATCCTCTTGAAAGGTCATTAACAGGCATTGAAAGACCCTGAAGAACAGGACCATAAGCCTCAGCCTTTGCAAGTCTCTGAACAAGCTTGTATCCAATATTTCCTGCTTCAAGTGAAGGGAATACTAATGTATTAGCTTTGCCGGCAACTGGTGAACCTGGAGCCTTTAATGCAGCTACTTCTGGAACTAATGCAGCATCTAACTGAAGTTCTCCGTCAACAGCAAGTTCTGGATATTTCTCTTTAGCAATCTTTGTAGCCTCTGAAACAAGATCTACTCTCTCATGCTTTGCACTGCCATATGATGAGAATGAAAGCATAGCAACCTTAGCAGGCTTTCCAACAAACATCTCGAATGACTGAGCTGATAAAGCTGCAATCTCAGCAAGATGTTCAGAATCAGGGTCAATATTAACAGCACAGTCTGCAAATACGAAAAGACCATTCTCACCAAGTTCACAATCAGGAACTTCCATAAGGAAGAAACCTGATGTGCTGCTTACGCCCGGCTTACATTTAAGAAGCTGTAAAGCTGGTCTGATTGTGTTACCTGTTGAATGGCACGCACCAGAAACAGCACCATCAGCATCACCGCACTTGCACATAAGACATGCGTAGTACATATAATCCTTCTCCATCATCTCTTTAGCCTGCTCAGGTGTAACACCCTTCTTAGCTCTTAATTCTACAAACTTATCAATATACTTCTGCTTGTTAGGGTCGTTAAAAGGATCAACAACTGTTGCACCTGAAATATCATAACCCTTGCCGTTCTCAGCGATTTCTTCAGGTGTACCGATAATAATAAGATTAGCGATACCTTCCTTTAAAATCTTCTCAGCAGCCTCATATGTTCTCTTATCCATAGATTCTGGCAATACAATAGTCTTCTTGTCTGCCTTAGCTTTTTCTTTAATTGTGTCAATAAATGCCATGATTACTGACTCCTCCTTGTATTATGTAAATATCAATAAGTATCACTTACAATACTTTTTCTAAATTATATACCAAATTTTTGGCAAGTACAAGTTATTATATTGTTTTATTTGCCGCACAAAGTTAAGTATGTTAAAATATTTATATATAAAACACTTTATTGTGCGTAAAACGGAGTTAAAAATGCAGAATATAAAAGCAGCCGGTCTTGTAACCGAATATAACCCATTCCATAATGGGCACTTATATCACCTTCAAAAATCGCTCGAAATTACAAATGCAGATATTGCAATCGCTGTTATGAGTGGTAATTTTGTGCAGCGTGGAATTCCTGCCATAACTGACAAATACAAACGATGCCGTGCTGCCGTTGATTCCGGCGTAAATCTTGTAGTTGAACTGCCTTTATTTTATGCTGTTTCAAGTGCGGAAATTTTCGCAGCAGGTGCCGTAGCGACACTTAATGCATTAAATGCATCTTTCATTTCTTTCGGATGTGAAAATGCTGATATCCAAATGCTGAAAAAAATAGCAATAACACTTGTCAACGAGCCCGATGAATACAAAAAGCATCTAAAAAAAGCCCTCACATGTGGAGATTCATTTCCAACTGCCAGAGCTAAAGCGTTATCAGAATTTTTTAAATCAGATGATATAAGCAGATTAATTTCATCACCAAATAATATTTTAGCAATTGAATATATAAAAGAAATAATAAAATCAGAAAGTGCTGTCACTCCTGTCGCACTCACAAGAAAAATAAGCGGTTACCACGACATCGAAATTCATGAAAATATAGCCAGTGCATCTGCAATAAGAAAAATTTTGCATGACAGCGGCATACACAAAAACAATGACAGCCGCTGTAAAAATATAAAAGAGCTTCAAAATGTCATGCCCGAAGCGATGTACAATATATTAGCATCCGAAAGCCAGAACAATGCACTTATATATGCTGATGATTTTTCTTCTATGCTGAATTACAAAATTTCAAACATTTTTTATATTGCCAAATATAATAAAAATGCATGCATTGAAACATTATGTGCATACCATGACATTAATAAAGACCTTGCATGCCGTATATATTCATCATTTACAGGCTGCGACTCATTTAATGGATTTATTGAAAAAATAAAAACACGCGGCTTTACTTATACGAGGCTGAGCCGGTGCCTTATGCATATTATTCTTGATATAAAAAAAGAAAATATATCGCAATATAAGTCTCTTCCATATATAAGAATTCTTGGTTTTGACAAAAAAGGCCGTGAATATCTAAGTCAAATCAAAAAGACATGTCCTGTTCCGATAATCACAAAAGCTGCCGATTACAAAAATCTTTTAACCGACGAAATTCATGCCGCATCTTTATACAACCAGATTGTATACACAAAATCCGGCATAATAAATAAAGACGAATTCAGACAGCCTTTATATATAAAATAACAAGCATAAAACAACAAGGAGTTCATAGCATAAACTCCTTGTTATATATATTAATCCGCTATATATTTCAGCATCTCACTATATGCCGTTTCAAGTTTTTCAAGATTCCACCTTGCGTTTGCCGGGCTTGTTGACGGCAGTTTCACAGCTTTAATCCCAACAGTTTCAAAGACATATTTTTCATACAGGTCATATGCCTTATTTCCGTTCGCAAATATTGCCCGTATGTCTGATTTGTTTAATATTTTTGTAAAATCATTAACTGTAACATTTTTTATGCTGCTGTCGTCAGAACCTTTTATTGTACAGCTTTTTATTACATCCCAGATTCCTATATGATGCGATAATAAAAATTCTTTCTTTTCCTGTATTGAAACAGGCAGCTGCGAATCTGTAATTCCAGAAAGCACCCGCCAAAAACGGTTTTGCGGGTGCCCATAATAAAATCCATATTCTCTTGATTTAACAGACGGAAATGTACCAAGAATCAATATTCTTGTATTTTTATCATATACCGGTTCAAATGTGTGATTTATATTAACATACTCTTCCATTTTAATTAATTCTTAAAACTGTGGATTGGTGCAGGAATTCTTCCTTTTCTGTTTACAAATGCAGAACAGTCAAACTGGTTGACCGGCATAATAGGTGCATATCCGAGAAGTCCGCCGAATTCTACAGTCTCTCCGACACCCTTTCCGACAACAGGAATAACTCTTACAGCTGTTGTCTTCTGGTTTACCATACCGATTGCAGCTTCATCCGCAATAATTCCTGAAATTGTCTCAGCCTTTGTATCTCCCGGAATCGCAATCATATCAAGTCCTACAGAACATACGCAAGTCATGGCTTCAAGCTTTTCAATGCACAATGCTCCCGCATTAACAGCATTAATCATACCCTGGTCTTCACTTACAGGAATAAATGCACCACTTAATCCGCCAACATAAGAAGAGGCCATTACACCACCCTTTTTAACCTGGTCATTTAAAAGTGCAAGTGCTGCTGTTGTTCCCGGTGCTCCTGCGTGCTCAAGTCCGATTTCTTCAAGAATATCAGCAACGCTGTCACCGATAGCCGGTGTAGGAGCAAGTGATAAATCTATGATACCAAATGGTATTCCGAGTCTCTTTGATGCTTCCTGTGCAACGAGCTGTCCAACTCTTGTAATCTTGAAAGCTGTCTTTTTAATCGTCTCACATAACACCTCAAAACTTTCACCGCGTACACTTTCAAGTGCATATTTAACAACGCCAGGACCGCTTACGCCGACATTGATAATCGCATCATCTTCTGAAACACCGTGAAATGCTCCCGCCATAAAAGGATTATCATCAGGTGCATTACATAAAACAACAAGCTTTGCACATCCAAGCGAATCTGCATCCTTTGTCTTTTCTGCTGTCTCTTTTACTATCTGTCCCATAAGACGTACGGCATCCATGTTAATACCAGTCTTTGTTGAACCAACATTAACAGAACTGCATATAAGCTCTGTTGAAGCCATAGCCTCAGGTATTGAACGGATAAGAAGTTCATCACTTCTTGTCATCCCTTTAGATACGATTGCAGAGTATCCACCAATAAAGTTTACTCCGACTTCATGTGCTGCCTTATCAAGAGTCTTTGCAATAGTAACATAATCCTCTGGTGTCTTACATGCTGCAGCACCTACAAGTGAAATTGGTGTAATTGATATTCTCTTATTTACAATAGGAACACCAAATTCTTTTGCAATGCTTTCTCCTGTAGAAACAAGGTCTTTCGCAAGAGTTGTAATTTTTTTGTAAATCTTTTCGTTTACTTCGTCAAGATTTTCACTTGCACAGTCAAGAAGATTAATACCCATTGTAATAGTTCTTACATCAAGATTCTCTTTCTCCACCATCTTATTAGTTTCAGTTACTTCAAATATGTTAATCATTGACTTCTCCTTCTTCTGACGATTATATACGATGCATCATATCAAAAATTTCTTCACGCTGGCATTTAATTGCAACCCCGATTTCATCACCAAGATTATCAAGATCAGAAATGACATCATCATATGGTTTTGCCGGCTGTGACATATCAACAATCATCATCATGTTAAAATAACCAGAAACTATTGTCTGCGATATATCAAGAATATTAATTCTGTTATCTGCAAGATATGAACATACCTTTGCTATAATACCCACTGTATCCTTTCCAACCACTGTAATCACACATTTTTTCATTGTTTTTTCCTCCATATTTTCCTTTTGTTTTAGATTTCGACTATCTTTGACGGTATATCGCGGTTAGCAACAGTAATGTCAAAATCATCAGCCCTGTACTCGCTGTCACTCATATCTATTTCAAGACGGACAGTCTCATATGCTAGTTTATCATAATTATTCTCTTTACTCAAATGCCCGAGAAAAATATTTTTAACATCATTCTCCAGAAGGCTGTCTATAAGATGCCCCGATGTCTCATTTGAAAGGTGTCCTTTATTACTAAGAATCCTTTGTTTAAGATAATATGGATAGCTTCCAACCTGTAAAAGATTTACATCATGATTTGCTTCTATAAGCATTGCCTGTGAGCCTTTTATATTATCCACTATGTAATCATCATAAAATCCAAGGTCAGTCGCAATTCCAATCTTTTTTTCTTTGCACTTTACAGTATATGCAACCGGTTCATTGGCATCGTGTGACACCTTGAAAGGATGAATCTGCAAATCATTAACAAAAACATCCGCATCGGCATTTATCTCATTAAAAAGAGACTCGTCCATCTCTCCAAGTGATGAACATTCCTTAATTCCACGAATAGTGCCTTTGGTCGAATATATCGGAATTGAGTCTTTCCTTGATATAACACCTAGTCCTTTTATATGGTCAATATGCTCATGTGTCACAAACACAGCCGAAATATCTTTCATTGAAAGTCCGGCAAGTGCAAGTCCATCTGCAATTTTTTTGCGGCTTATTCCTGAATCAATAAGAATATGTGTATTTCCCGAGCCTACATATATGCAATTTCCACTGCTTCCGCTCGCAATCGTCATCAGCCGCATTTTCAGCCCTCCCAGTATAAGTCAATCAAATCACCATCTTTTAATGGTGCAAGATAATCTGCTTTTTGTCCGTTAAGTTTTAAAACAACATCAGAGCCCTGCGGCTTGCTGAGGTCAAAATCATAAAAATCAAATATGTCAACGAGCACATACTTTTTCTTTCCAGAAAGCTTAACCGGCTGATGATTTATAAGAACAAATATATCTTTTACAACATCATCACTCTGCTTAACTTCTTCCTGCACTGTATTTCCTTCAGTATTGGTTCCTGCTTTGGCAGCTTTATCCTTATGAGACTTTGCATATTCTGTATACTCTGTATTTTCTGCATATTCAGCATTTTCTTGTATATCTTCAGCTTCTGAATAAGTTTCATCATCAAAACCTGATGATACTGTATAATCAGAAAGCCCGTGTGTCTTTACAGAGAAGTTTTCATATACTTTTGTATCATTTTGTGCCGGCTCATTATTTACATAAATATTAAGATTTGACATATCCATATCAAGAAAAGTAAACAACTGCTCAACCGTGTAAAAATCAGCCATGGAAATATCATCGCCATTATTTATCTCATAAAACTCTGATTTCAACTCTCCATTTACATATGCAAATCTTGGACAGTTTACTTTTTTATCATCTACTATAAATGAAACAGTCGCCTTGAATTCATCAAGCTGGCCGATTGTTGTTGACGCTTTCGCACCTGCTGTTGATTCTTTAACTTCTATAATATCATTCTGCTCAATCTTTGTATTGAGATTGGCATTTTTCCCATTAATCATAATAACAGCACCATCGCCCGCCTCGCCACGTATAAGGCGTGTCTTTCCGTTTACAGTAAACTCAAGCTGTCCGCCTCTCTGTGGGAATAGTTTTTCATTAGGAAAACCTACCTGCATAACAGCATCAACAACTGTAAGTCTGTTATTATCATACATTTTTATTCTCTCACCATTGACAGTAACAAACATAAAACTGTTTTTCTGTGTGTAATAATTCGTACATATTCCGATTGGTGTTACATATAATGAATCTTTTTTAAATCCGTCAATATCAAACGAAATTGAACCGAGCACTTCTTCTCCACGCACAGCTACTCTCTCTGCCATAATGCCTAGATGTTCAGCTACCTTTTGTGTATAGCTTGCCATCTTTCCGCCGCCGCCAACAACAAATACCGCATTTACAGGTCTGTTCCCGTTAAGCTCTATTATCTTTTGGGCTGCAGCATCAGCCATTTTATCTATAACAGATTCCGAATCTTTAAGTATCTGCTCTGCCGGAATTTTCTGTGTAAGTCCCATTATATCCCTGAACTCAACAATCCCTTCTTTTTTATCACTTGCTTCAACTTTAATCTGCTCAGCAGTATTAAAATCAACAAGATAAGTCTTTGCAATAACTTCTGTTATTTCATCACCAGCAAGTGGAATCATTCCATATGCTATAATGCTTCCATCTTTTGTGAGACATATATCCGATGTCCCCGCACCGACATCTATAAGTCCGATATTAAGAAGCCTGTACTGTTCCGGAATAGCAACATTCATAGCCGCAATAGGCTCGAGTGTAAGGCTTGCCACATGAAGTCCTGCATATTCAACTGCCTGATAAAGTCCGTCAACGACTTCCTCAGGAAGAAATGTTGCAATAAGTTCAACTCCGATTTTTTCTGCTTTATGTCCCTCAAGGTTACTTATATCAAAACTGTTAAGTTTGTAGTTAACGGGTGTATTTCCAACACAGTAATAATGTATATCCGTACTGTTTTCATTAACCTGTGCATGTGCCTTTTCAACCGCAAGAAGATTAAGTGAATAAATATGTTCCTGCGTTACCCTCGTCTCATTTTCAAACGCATACTCTGCCGATGCATTTACTGTTTTTAACACACGTCCGGCTGCTGCAATACAAACATCTGTAAGAGCAAATCCGATCTGTCTTTCGAGACTGTTCTTTACCCGTCGTATTGTATCACCGACTTTATATATATCATGAATCTGTCCATCAAGCATTGCTCTTGTTGCATGCTTTTCTTCAGCCATTGCCACAACATGAAAAACCTGATGTGAAAGGTATCCAACAACTCCGACAATACTTCGTGTTCCTATATCCAGTCCAAAAACCAGATCATCTTTTATGGCCTTTAAATCTGTCATATCAATCAGCCCTTTCCTAAAATTAGTAAAAATATATCACATCTGCAATAATTTAACAAGCTGTGCATACGTATCATTGATGTTACCACTGTTATCGACCACTATATCACAGCCTTTCTTAAACTCTTCCTCACCAAGCTGGCTTTTTATGATTCCGTCAATCTTTTCATCAGAATAACCACGGCTTTCTTTCAATCTTTTTCTTCTTGAATCTTCATCAGCATATATATACCATGTCTCATCGCAGAAAACATTGTAATGGTCATCAAGAAGAAGTGCCGCTTCAACAAATATATAGTCATATTTATCATCTATTTTTGCCTGTGTTATCATTGACACTATCTCTTTTTTTACAACCGGATGAATTATACTATTTAAAACAATCCTCTTGTTCGGGTTAGAAAATATAACTGATGCAAGCTTCGGTCTGTCTATTTCACCAGTTGTCTCATCTATAATTTCGTCTCCAAAAAAAGCAATTGTTTCATCATATCCTTTTTTGCCTTTTTTCATCAGGTCTTTTGCAACATCATCCGCCATGATAATAAGTGCATTAAAATTTTCTTTTATAAGATTAAGCACTGTACTTTTACCACAGCCAACGCCCCCGGTTATTCCTATCACTTTCATAACTCTCTACCATTCTTTCAACATTATAAAACATATACTTTTACTGAAAATTATGTGCTTAATGTGCTTCAAGCCAGTTATTTCCCTGTTTCATATCAATTTCAAGCGGAACAGACAGCTTAACTGCATTTTTCATTCCGTCCTCAATTATCTTCTTTACATCTTCTATTTCATCAGGATAAGTCTCAACAAGAAGTTCATCATGAATCTGCAATAGAAGCTTTGACTTGTATCCGCCTTTTTTCAACGCATCATATACTCTTATCATTGCAAGTTTGATTATATCTGCCGCCGTTCCCTGAATCGGTGCATTCATTGCAACTCTTTCACCAAATGAACGCTGCATAAAATTGCTTGATTTTAATTCCGGAATAGGACGTCTTCTGTTAAACATTGTAAGTGAATATCCTGTTTTTTTCGCATCTTCAACCATCGAATCAATATATCCTTTTATTTTAGGATATGTTTTAAAATACTGCTCAATATAATCAGATGCTTCTTTTCTTGAAATACTAAGATCCTGACTTAATCCAAATGAACTGATACCATAAATAATGCCAAAATTTACTGCTTTAGCATTTCTTCGCTGCAAATCAGTAACTTCATCAAACGGAACACCAAACACCTGTGAAGCTGTTATCCTGTGAATATCTTCAGCCATATTATATGCCTCAATAAGCTTCTCATCTTTTGACATATGTGCCATAATTCTTAGTTCAATCTGTGAATAATCGGCATCCAGAAAAACACATCCTTCTTTTGGTATAAATACTTTTCTAATCTGTCGTCCAAGTTCCATTCTTATCGGTATATTCTGCAAATTAGGCTCTGTACTGCTTATTCTTCCGGTCGCAGTTATTGTCTGGTTGAATTTGCCATGAATTCTTCCGTCTTCGCTTATATATGCTGCAAGACCGTCTGCATAAGTAGATTTTAACTTTGCAAGCTGTCTGTACTCAAGAATTTTTTTAACAAACGGATACTCAGGAGCAAGCTTGTCAAGCACATCGGCAGCAGTTGAATATCCGCTCTTTGTTTTCTTTTTGTACGGCATGTTCATCTTTTCAAACAAAATAATGCCAAGCTGTTTTGGTGAATTTATATTGAACTCTTCACCGGCCTCATCGTATATTTCTTTTTCAAGTACCTGTATACGGTCGCCCAGAACTTCACCATAAGATTTCAGCCCCTCTTTATCAACGCGTACGCCCTCTTTCTGCATATCATAAAGTACAAACACAAGCGGCATTTCTATATTAGCAAAAAGCTCTGTCATATTTTCATTTTCAAGTTCTTTTAATATCAAATCAGCACTAAAAAGACTCACATAAGCTGATTCACATGCATATTCTGCAAGTTCGTCCAGCTTTGTCATAAGCATCTCCTGCACTCCTGCTTTTCCAAACAGCTCCGATTTTGAAGGAAATGTTATATTAAGATACTGTAAAGCGATCTGCTCCGGCTCATAATTTTCATCATTAGGTTTTAACAGATATGAAGCTATGCTTACATCAACAAAAGCATCCTGCGAAATCTTAAGATTTCCATCTTTTTCAAACGCCCACAGAATTTCCTTTAAATCAAATACACGTATCTGCCTTTTTTTATTTGCATCAGACAGTACACCTAATTTTTGTACGGCATCTTTTAAATATTCATCTGTTATAAATCCCTGTTTTATTATAAAATATGTCTCTTTTTCCGAAAGGCAGATTCCAAGACCATATATGCATTTTTCTTCATGAATGATTGACAATCCAAGATTTCCGCCATTATTTATAACTTCACAAGCTTTTTTTATAATATTTTCAGAATCGCCCAATTCCTGTATTACAACAATATCTTTCAGAACATCAGCCTTTGGAGCTGCTGTCATATCTTTGTCAAATCTTTTGAGCATTGTTTTAAAATTATATTTTTTAAACAATTCATATGAGGCCGGATTATAGAAATCTCCTATTTCAGCATTTTCTATATTATAATCCAGCGGAACATTTATATTAATTTCCGCAAGGAATCTACTCATTTTGACCTGTTCGGCATTTTCTGTAATTGACTTTTGTGCCTTTGGCGGCTTTAATTCATCAAGATGTGCCAGAACATTATCAACGGAGTGATACTTCTGTATAATCGCAGATGCCGTCTTTGGTCCGACTCCCGGTGCTCCCGGAATATTATCAGAAGTATCACCCATAAGTGCTTTCATATCAATAAATTCAAGCGGTGTAACACCATAAAGTGCCACAACATCCTCAGGATAATAATTTTCTACTTCTGTGACACCTTTTTTTGTCTTAGGTATACGAATCTGTATTTTTTCTTCTGCAAGCTGCAGTAAATCCCTGTCACCTGAAATAACAGACACATCAATTCCAGCCGCCGCACTCCTTTTTGCAATAGTTCCAATAATATCATCAGCTTCATATCCGGCTTTTTCTATAACTGTAATATTCATCGTGCGTAGAAGTTCTTTGATAAGCGGTACCTGCTGTTTCAATTCAGGTGCCATAGGCTTTCTTGTTCCCTTATACGCCTCATATGCTTTATGTCTGAATGTCGGCTCGCTCAAATCAAAAGCAACAGTTATATAATCCGGCTTTTCTTCATCTATAAATTTAAACATAATATTAAGGAAACCATACATCGCATTAGTATGAATCCCCTCTGAATTAGTCAAATCAGGTATTCCAAAAAACGCCCTGTTTAAAATACTATGTCCATCAATCAAAATTAACTTTTTACTCATCATGTCTCCTTACAAATATATTATTACAGCTATTATCAGCACTGTCATTATCATACACGCATTTACAAACAACAGACACATATGCAGAAGATGATTGAATTTTTTAACTCCCGCAATCTTATTCTCACTGTCTTTTAATTTTTCTTCCACAAGACCGCTGAAATCATAATCATGAAGATATTTTTTATACTTTTCGCTAAGTTCTTTGGTCGCAGCCTCATTAAGTCCATATTCAACTATATAATAAATTTCAAATTCTTCCCGGCAGTCCTGGCATTGTTCCAGATGTTTAACAAACATTTCTTCTGCTTTGAGTGTCAGCTCGCCTTTTGAAAAAGGCACAATCATTTTCTGAATCTTCTTACAATCAATCATAGCCAGTCTCCAATCCTCAATGGTCTGCAATAATAATAGTATATCATTATTAATCAAAAAAATAAACCTGTCAGAGAAATTCCCTGACAGGTTTATACAATGCGGATGGCGGGACTTGAACCCGCACGATGTTGCCACCGGCAGATTTTGAGTCTGCTGCGTCTGCCATTCCGCCACATCCGCAAGACTTTAATAGTCTAACATATTGTTGCAGCAAAAGCAAGTATTTTTTTATAATTCTCTGTATAATTCTTCATACTTACGTGCCGAATTATCCCATGAAAAATCTGCTTTCATTCCACGGTCAACGATCTTATTCCATTCACGTTTATGATTATAATATACACTCTTGGCATAATTAATAATGCCAAGCATCTCATGTGCATTATAATTAGCAAATGAAAATCCTGTTCCTGTACTCTCATATTCATTATATGGCTCAACTGTATCTTTAAGACCGCCTGTTTCTCTTACAATAGGAACAGTTCCATAACGAAGGCTCATAAGCTGGCTGAGTCCGCAAGGCTCAAAAAGTGATGGCATAAGAAAAGCATCGCAGGCAGCATATACTTTGTGAGACATATCTTCTGAATAATATATATTAGCAGAAACTCTGTCATTATATTTCCATTCATAATGTCTGAACATATTTTCATATTTTTCATCACCTGTGCCGAGTACAACAAGCTGTACATCCTCCGCACAAATCTGATCCATGACATATGCCACAAGGTCAAATCCTTTCTGGTCTGTAAGTCTTGATACAATACCAATCATGAACTTGCCTTTATCCTCTGTAAGTCCAAGTTCCTTCTGAAGTGCAACCTTGTTCTTCCATTTCTCCTTACGGAATGTAACCTGATTATAATTAGCAGCAAGACTCTTATCTGTCTCAGGATTGTATACATCATAATCGATACCATTTACAATACCAGAAAGACAATTAGCACGTGCATTCATAAGTCCGTCAAGATGCTCTCCGTAAAAAGGAGTCTTTATCTCTTCCGCATATGTGGCACTTACAGTTGTAACTCTGTCAGCATATACAATTCCGCCCTTTAAATAATTGGCATCATTATACGCTTCAAGCTTATCAGGTGTAAAATAACTATCCGGAAGTCCTGTAATGTCTTTAACTTTTTTAATGTCCCATATTCCCTGAAACTTGAGATTATGTATTGTTATAATTGACTTAATTCCCTGATAAAATTCACCCTGTGAGAATCTTTCTTTGAGATATACAGGAATAAGTCCTGTCTGCCAGTCATGGCAATGAATAATATCCGGCTTAAATCCGAGAACCGGAATAGCTGAAAGAGCTGCTTTACTGAAAAATGCAAACTTTTCTATATCTTCATGAATCCAGCTGTATGGTTTAGGTCCTGAAAAATAGAACTCATTGTCAATAAAATAAAATGTAATTCCATTATATTGAAGTTCAAACACGCCAACATACTGTGAACGCCATGCCAGATCAATATAAAAGTGTGTCTTATAAACCATATCTTTGCGGTATTCCCATGGTATACATGTATACTTTGGAATCATGACACGAACATCGAATTCATCCTTGTTAAAATACTTTGGAAGTGAACCAACAACATCTGCAAGTCCGCCTGTCTTTATAAATGGCACTGCCTCAGATGCAATAAACAAAACATTTTTCATTACGCCCTCCTTCTGCATGAAAACATGCAATTACCAATAACGTCTTACGTCAGTAATACTCATAATATTAACAGATGCAACTTTTACAACTTCACCCGGATAAGGAGCATGAATAATCTGTCCACCACCAATATATAATGCAACATGTCCTGGATAACATATAATATCACCCGGCTGTGCACTTGCAAGTGGAACTGATTCACCACCATATGCCTGTGCAGATGATGATCTTGACAAAGATACACCATACTGTCTGTAAAGATATGACGTAAATCCTGAACAGTCAAAACCTGAAGGACTTGAACCGCCTGACACATATGGAACTCCAAGAAGTGAATATGCAAGCGAAACAACATTAGATGCAAGTGCTGAATCATTATTAGCAGTTGTTGGTGCTGTTACATTTGAACTTGCCGTTGTAGCAGCCTGTGCAGCCTTCGCAGCAACTGCCGCAGCTGCTCTTTGCTGTGCATCTTTAAGTTTTGATGACAAATCTGCATCTTTTGAATTCAAATCATCAAGAGTTGTATACAAAAGAGCCTGCTTTGATGTAAGTTCTGATGCCATATTTTCAAGTGACTTTTTATCATTCTCAAGACTTACCATAAGATTCGAAATACTCTTTGCAGTATTAGACATCTCATCAAGCTTGCTTCTGTCATAATCATATACCTGCTGTACATATTCAGCCTTATTAAGCACTTCGCTCATGTTCTTTGATGAAAGAAATACTTCTGAAAGACTTGTTGACTGATCTTCATACATGTATTTGATTCTCAATTTCATATCATCCTGCTGTGAGTTAAACTTCTGCTGTGCAGATGCAAGATCTTTGTTAGCCTGCTCTATCTCATCATTCTTCTGAGCCATTGATAATTCAAGCTCGTCCATCTGAGTGAGAAGAAATGCGAGTTCATCCTCTACATTCTGCTTTTCCTGTGCAAGACTGTTCTGCTGGTTCTTAATATCAGTAACTTCATCCGCAAGAACTGTCATTCCCATGATTGATGTAATTAAAACTGTCGCTGTAAGCGATCTTATTATTCTTTTACGCATTAACACAAACCTCTATAACTTATAATAATATTTTTTATCCATATAAGATTATTATAATATATTTGTGCTTTATACGCAAGATTTTTATGTCGTATATAATACCCACGTACTATTTAATGTTATACTCAAGCCTGATTTTATCTGCAATAAGAGCAATAAATTCCGAATTTGTAGGCTTGCCTTTTCTATTGCTTATTGTATATCCAAACAAATCATTAAGTGTTTCTGTATTTCCCCTGTTCCATGCAACCTCTATTGCATGACGGATTGCTCTTTCAACACGGCTCGATGTTGTCTGATACATCTTTGCTATAGTCGGATATAATATTTTTGTGATACTGTTAATTACATCACGGTCTTTTACCGAAAGCATTATTGAATCACGAAGATACTGATACCCTTTTATATGTGCAGGAATCCCTATATCATGAATCATGCCTGTTATATCAGCTTCAAGATTTCTTTCATTAACAGCCATATTATCAGCCGTACATATATTTTTGTCTGTCGCAGCCGAATTTTTCTTTTTCACTTCATTTTTTACATATCTTATTTTGCTTAAAAGTGCATCATTGCTGAATGGTTTCATAAAGTAATATACCGCTCCCATATTGAAAGCATCTTCCGTAACACTTTCTTTTCCAACTGCACTTATTATAATAAATGCCGGTTCTTTCTTTATCTCTTTATCCTGCTGGACTTTCTGCATAACAGCAAGCCCATCTCCGTTAGGCATAATAATATCAAGCAGAACAACATCAGGCTCTTTGCTCTTTATAATATCATATGTGTCTTTACCGTTAGTTGCAGTACCAACAAGGTTCATGTCGCTCTCCCCATTAATAACCTGACCTAATGCACGCAGCATATTTTCGTTATCATCTGCAATTGCTATTTTTAAACATCCCATTTTTCTGCCCTCCGCTCAAAAAATTTTATATCGAATTTTATTATATTTTCTGACGGAGAAATAATCAATATATATTTATCGCACCATTCGACATGATTCGACATAATCATGCCGTCCAATCAGTCCGGCAGCATATTCTCAATAAATATCCCATATCCGCATGATGGGTCATCAATAAAAACATGCGTCACAGCACCAACTATCTTATCATCCTGAATTATAGGACATCCACTCATTCCCTGAACAACGCCATTAGTTTTGTCTATGAGTTCATCTGATACAACTTTTAAAGTAATATTCTTATCCGAACTATATGACAAGCCGGTTATTTTTATCTCATAATCTTTAAAACCACCATCCGCATACATCCTGATATATGCTTTTCCTTTATGGACTTCCTGACTAAAACCGACTTTCACGGGAGTTATTCCATACTCATTTACCATATCCTTAGTCATACTCCCAAACACTCCGCACACAGAATTCTTTTCAATATTGCCAATCCTGTTAACCCCTTTATAATCAATTGTTCCGATAAATTCTCCCGGCGTTCCTTTTTGTCCTTTTACAATTGAAACTATTCTGGTATTATACAGGCTTCCCGAATTAATGCTTAATGTCTGTTGCGACTGATTGACACTGATTCCATGTCCAAGTGCCGCAAAATTATTATCAGAATCAATATAAGTAAGCGTACCTATCCCCTGTGCGTCATCCTTAACCCATATTCCGACCTTATAATCCCCCTCATCAGTACGTACCGGTGTCACAGATGTATCAAAAATACCACTGTCTCTTTTGACTGTAAGTACAACGGGCTCCTCCTTTTTAGTCTGGATATATTTATTAAGCTCATATTTATAATTAATATAACTTCCATCAACTGCTGTTATATAATCTCCCGCCTGAACTGCCTCCATACCCGGACAGACCATATTACCTGTGCTGTCTTTGAACTCACCTGTTCCTGCAACATAGATTCCCTCTGTTTTCAGGTATAGCCCAACCTGAAATCCGCCCGGATACAGATACTTTTCATCTACTACACATACATTGACAGACGGAAGAGGTATAATGCCGAATAATTTGAGTGCAAGCTCATAATCGCCTGTTGTGTCAGCCTTTACAGTAAACGGCTTTGACAGATCTGCACTCGTATCCACCCCCGCATCTGCAGTTGCAACAACAGGAACATTCAAATCAATTGTTGTATCCTGATTGCATACAACATATATCTGCTGCGGTATATCACTGCACACATTGTAAACATATATACATCCGCCTGCAAATATTGCAATACCGGCTATTATTCCTGCAAGCACAGACAGAATTGTTTTTGCATGTATTTTCTTTTTTAAACTGCACATACCTTTCATAAAATTCCTCCTGTACAAACCTGCACAAAACACTTATAACACAGGAATTCTCCTGCACAAAATGTCCTTCGCACTTTAAACAAATTAGGATTTATAAAAATAGTATCTGCATTTCAATTAATAATAAATCAGGTTATTACTGTCAAATTAGCAACATAATCCTGCCATAAATGTCTATTTTTTCAAAAATGCCTTTGCCATATTTTTCATTTCGACTGCATTATTTCTTACAGCATCCGTTATTGCACTTCCACCAAGCAGTCTTGCAAGTTCATCAATGCTATTCTCATCTGAAAGCTGGCGTATATCTGTTGTTGTAACATCACCGGATGCCGTCTTTTCTATAACAAAATGCGTATCAGCCATAGATGCAATCTGAGGAAGATGTGTTATGCATATTATCTGGTGTCCACAAGACAGCTGTTTTAACTTTTCACCGACAAGCTGGGCTGTACGTCCGCTTATTCCAGCATCTATCTCATCAAATATAAGCGTCTGCGTATCATCTTTTCCTGCCATAACAGTCTTTATCGCAAGCATTATTCTTGACAGTTCACCGCCCGAAGCAACTTTTGAAAGCGGTTTTAATGGCTCACCGACATTTGTTGATATCATAAACTTAACAGAGTCGCCTCCATTAGAAGTAAAATGACCTGTCTGTTCAAATTCAGCATTAAATTCATGATTAAGAAAATTAAGCTCAGATAACCCTTCACTTACTTTTTTGCAAAAGCCAGATGCTGCTTTCTTTCTTGCAGCTGTAAGTTCATCCGCAAGCTTTTGTAACTCTTCTTCCTTTTCATGAACAGTCTCTTTCAGCTGGGCAAGTGATGCATCATAATGATACAGTGCATCAAGTTTCTCCTGCCTTTTATCGGCATATTCAAGAATATCATCTATAGTCCTTCCATACTTGAGCTTAAAAGAATTAATCATATCAAGTCTTTCTTCGACTTCTTTATATTCTTCCTCATCATAAGAAGAATCATTAACATAATCAGAAATCTGTCTGCATACATCCGAAATCATATCTTCAGCACAAGAACACGAATCCGCAACTGATTTAAGTGACTCATCAAATGATGATGCCTCAATAACCGATTTGACAGCTATCCCCATCATATCCATGACATTATCAGAACCTTCTGACAGAAGCTGCACTGCTGTTGATAAATCAGATATAATTCTTTGTGAATTAGACATCTTTCTGAATCTGCTTTCAAGTTCTTCATCCTCTCCACGTTTCAGGTCTGCTGATGCAATCTCATGCAGTTCAAATTCAATAAATGAAATCTCACGCTGTCTGCTCTCCTCATCTGTATCCATCTGCTCAAGCTGTGATAAAGCTTCCCTGTACTGTTTATATACTACATCATATCTTTTCCTGACATCTGAAACTGTGCTGCCGCCATACAAATCAATCATATCAAGATGGCTGCTTTCTTTTAACAGAAGCTGACTGTCATGCTGACCATGAATATCTATAAGAAGTGATGCTATACTTTTTACCTGTGATACAGTACAGATCATTCCATTAACTTTAATCTGCGAGCGTCCGGGCATAATCTTTCTTGATATAATAACATCTCCATCCTGTGCATCTTCAATATCCATATCTTTAAGTGCAGCTATTTTTTTCTTATCATCAATATGAAAAGCAAGTTCCGTAAGGGCATACTCTGCCCCCTTTCTTATAATGTCAGCTGTAACTTTGCCGCCAAGTGCAATATTAACAGAGCCAAGTATAATAGACTTGCCCGCACCTGTCTCACCTGTCATTATATTAAGTCCGTCAAAAAAATTAATATCTGCCTCTTCAATAAGTGCCAGATTCTTTACATGTAGATTAGTCAGCATATAATCACTCCCGTTCTTTAAAACATCTGTTCGATATATCCATTATATACTTTAATCACTATTAATTCAATATGTTTTTTAATTTTTCCATAAGTTTTTTTGTATCCTCAACAGAACGTACAGCACACATTATCGTATCATCGCCTGCAATTGTGCCAACAATCTCCTGATAATCAATCGCATCAAGTGCCGCACACACAGCCATCGCCATCCCCGGAACTGTCTTTATGACAAGAATATTCTGTGCCATATCCATATCAGAAAAACCGTCACGAAGGACACGTATATACTTATCATTCATATTATTATTGTCATTTTTAAACACAACATACTTTTTGTGTCCGTTCACAACCATTTTTGTGAGATTAAGCATTTTTATATCTCTTGAAACTGTTGCCTGCGTTACATTAAAGCCTGCATCAATAAGGGCTGCCGCAAGTTCTTCCTGTGTCTCTATGTCATTTTTATTTATAATTTCAAGAATTTTTCTATGTCTTTCAGATTTCACAATACCCTCCTTTTGCGGCTCACATAAGCTTTTCGCGAATACGCTGCAAGAAACTGTCTTTATTCGTTTTTATAAATGAAGAAACTTTATCTGATTTTGTTATCACAATTTTATCATCTGTAATAACATTATAAAACTTTTCACCATCATATGTTGCTATTCTTTCTTCAAGCACCCGCTTGTTATCACTCATAACTATTGTAATAGTATCTTTTGCACCAAATACAATACTTCTTTTATTAAGCGTATGAGGACATATAGGTGTCAGCATCATAAGTTCCGCATTCGGCTGTATAATCGGTCCACCGGCTGAAAGGCTGTACGCTGTCGAGCCTGTAGCTGTCGAAATAATCACACCATCAGCAGAATATGAACTTAAATACTGGTCATTAACATAAATATCAAAATCTATAACACGAAGATTTCCGCATCTGTTGATAACAATATCATTAAGTGCTGTATTTTCATATATCTGCTGCCCTTTACGAAAAATCCTGCCATTAAGCATCATTCGTCTGTCTATCTCATAATTTCCGGCAAGTATGTCATCAATTGCACTGCCAAATGATGTCATATCGGCATCTGTAAGGAAACCCAGCGTTCCGATATTTACGCCAAAAAGAGGTATATTAAGCTCATTTAAATCTCTCGCTGCCTGAAGAAGCGTCCCGTCGCCTCCAAGAACAATAGCACATTCTGTATCTTCAGGTACAATTGATTTGTCAGTATAATTATAATCATCTGACTGCTGGATTTTGTCAGAACTGTAATATTCACATTCTCCCCCTGCATTTATAATATAATCACAGATTTTTTTTGCACAAACCTGTTCAGGGTCCTTGTTTTTGTTTGAAATAACATAGAATTTTCTCATGGTAGTTGCCAACTCCTGTTTATTTGTCAAGTGCAGCATGTGCCTCTTCTACAACTGTGGATGCATCAACAGGAACTTCTTCATATGTTCCCTCTGCATGATTTTGAAGATGTAAAAGATATTCAATGTTTCCCTCCGGTCCTTTTACCGGTGAAAATGTAAGATTTTTAATTTCAAATCCAATTGAAACAGCAAAATCAATAACCATATTTATAACCTCAAGATGTACAGCCGGGTCACGGACAACGCCATGTTTGCCCACTTTTTCCCTGCCGGCTTCAAATTGTGGTTTTATAAGACATACAATCTGTCCGTCTTTGGCAAGAAGTGCCTTTACAGGGCCAAGAACCTTTGTAAGCGAAATAAATGAAACGTCAATGCTTGAGAACTGGATTTTGTCCGCAATATCTTCCGGTGTTACATATCGTATATTTGTCTTTTCCATGCAGACAACACGCTCATCATTACGGAGTTTCCATGCAAGCTGTCCATGTCCCACATCTACAGCATAAACCTTAACCGCACCGTTCTGGAGCATGCAGTCCGTAAAACCGCCTGTTGACGAACCTACATCCATGCATACTTTACCTTCAAGCGTAACGTCAAAATTCTCCATAGCCTTCTCTAATTTGAGTCCGCCACGGCTTACATATTTAAGTGTATTGCCTCTTACTTCTATCTGTGCCTCTTCAGAAAATGTAGAACCAGCCTTATCTTCTTTCTGTCCGTCTACATATACGCAGCCTGACATAATAACTGCTTTTGCTTTTTCCCTTGAAACAGCCAGTCCTCTGTTCACAAGAAGAACATCCAATCTTTCTTTTGCCATATCTTTTTCCTCTATATATTTGTATAAAATGATAACACTCTGTCTGCCACACCTGCTGCGTCAATTCCTTCTTCTTTTTTGAGAATTGATACATTGCCATGTTCAACATAATCATCAGGAAGTGCAATATTAAGCACTTTCACATCAAGCTGTGAATCATCTGCATATTGACAGACTGTATCTCCAAATCCGCCAAGTCCTACATTTTCCTCCATTGTAACTATCAGTTTGTGGTCAAATGACAATTTATGAATCATGCCGGCATCAATCGGCTTAATAAAACGTTCATTAACAACTGTGACATCTAATCCTTTTTCTTTAAGAATCTTTCTTACTTCACATGCCGTCTCAACCATTGAGCCAACCGCAACAAGTGCTATTTCACTGCCTTTATGAATCATCTCTGCTTTTCCGTAGACAACGGGCATTGTTTCAAAATCATCAAAAGCGTCCGTTACTTCTCCTCTTGGATATCTTATTGCAAAAGGACCATTGTAATCCTGCAGTCCGAAACGAAGTCCAAGCTTTAACTCTTCCCCATCTTTTGGTGCAAAAATTGTCATGTTAGGAATACAATTTAAAAATGATAAATCAAATATTCCCTGATGTGTCTCACCGTCGCTTCCGACAAGTCCGGCCCTGTCAATCGCAAATACAACATGAAGCTGCTGTATACACACATCATGCAGTATCTGGTCAAATGCACGCTGCAAAAATGACGAATATACTGCAAAGACAGGTTTCAATCCGCCTGCCGCAAGTCCAGCACTAAATGTGACAGCATGCTCCTCCGCAATCCCGACATCATAAAATCTTTCAGGAAACCATCTTGCAAACTTTGCAAGCCCCGTTCCGTCTGGCATCGCAGCTGTTATAGCAGCAATCTTATCATCATTTTTTGCAAGCTCGCATATTTCATCGGAAAATACATCCGAATATGTCGGTTTGTCCGATTTTTTGAGCAGTTCACCCGTCTTTATATCAAATGGTGCAATTCCGTGGAATTTACTTGGATTTCTCTCTGCCGGCCTGTACCCATGCCCTTTCTGTGTTACAACATGGACAAGGACAGGTTTGTCAATTCTTTTCGCTATTCTGAAGATTTTTATAAGCTTATCAATATCATGTCCATTTACAGGACCAAGATAAGAAATCCCCATGCTTTCAAACATCTGTCCCGGAAAAATTATCTGTTTCAGATTACTCTTTTTCTTTTTAATTGATTCAACAAGCTTGTCTCCGTTAGGCAGCTTATAGAGTGTATTGGCAACACTGTCTTTCAGGTCATAATACGAATCTGAGGAACGTATGTTACTTAACATCTCAGAAACACCACCGACATTTTTCGAGATAGACATTGTATTATCATTCAGAACAATAATAAAGCTGCCCTTTACACGCGATGCATTGTTTAACGCCTCGTATGCCATACCGCCTGTGAGTGCACCGTCTCCTATGACAGAAATAACATCATAATGTTGTTTTCTTACATCTCTTGCACAGGCATATCCGAGTCCTGCCGAAATAGATGTCGAGCTGTGTCCTGTATCAAACGCATCATAATCGCTCTCATTCCTCTTAGGAAAGCCACTCATTCCCCCAAACTTGCGAAGCCCTCCAAAAAGGTCTTTTCTACCTGTAAGAATCTTATGTGTGTAAGACTGATGTCCTACATCCCATATAAGCTTATCCTGTGGCAGATTAAATACAATATGTAAAGCCATTGTAAGTTCAACCACACCTAAGTTAGATGCCAGATGTCCGCCTGTTTTGCTTATATTTTCAATAAGAAACTGCCTTATCTCGTATGCTAACTGATTATATTCAATTGGATCAAGTTTTTTAATATCATTAGGTTTATTGATTTTTTCAAGAATCATAATTATTTTTCCCTGCTAATCAGTTTATTTATAAGCTCAATTAAAAATTCATTATCTCCAATACTCTTTACGATGCTCTCAGCTTTTTCCGACATATTTTCTACATCAGCAGCGGCTTTTTCCATTCCATAAAGCGTTACATATGTTGTCTTATTATTCTTTTCATCACTGAATACCGGCTTTCCAAGAACTTCCTGTGTACTTGTGACATCGAGGATATCGTCCTTAATCTGGAACGCCACACCAACAAGATTTCCTGCCTTTTCAAGCTGGCTGACACACTCCTTACCGGCTCCTGCAAGTATTGCACCTGCCATAAATGCCGCTTCAATAAGTGCACCTGTTTTAAGATTAAATATAAATTCCATCTCTTTTTCATTTACAGGCTTGTCTGTAAGCAGCACATCAAGCGACTGTCCACCGACCATTCCAAAAATACCGGCTTTCCTTGCTATAACCGCTGCCGCACCGGCACAGTTTTTCATATTTTCCGGTGAAGCTGCACAAACTGCCGATGTCATCACCTCATATGCATAATTAAGAAGTGCATCACCTGCAAGAATTCCAAAATCTTCACCAAATACCTTATGAGTTGTAAGCCTTCCACGTCTGTAATCATCATTATCCATAGCAGGAAGATCATCATGAACAAGTGAATATGTATGTATATATTCAAGTGCAGCCATAAACGGCTTTACAATTTCTTCATCTTTTCCGCCACAAAGCCTGTATGTCTCAAGCATTATCATCGGGCGTATTCTTTTGCCGCCCGCCTCAACGCTGTAACATGCGGCATCTATAATCTTTTTATATAATTCGTTATCAGATTCCGGCAGAAATTCCTTAATCACAGAATTAATATATAATAAACGGTTATCTAACTCATCTTTAAACATCATCCGTTTCCTCACTTCCGTTAAGAACAACAAGCTGTTTTTCAACCTTGTCCAACATATTATTGCAGTTATTTACAAGCTGGACGCCTTCTTTATAAAGCTTAAACGCTTCATTCATGGAAAGGCTTCCGTCTTCTAACTGTGACACAATTTTATCAAGTTTTTCAAATGATTCCTCAATTGTCGCTGATTTTGCCATTATTTACCTCCAGCACCTGTGCATCAACATTTCCATCTTTAAAATATATTTTTACTTTGTCGCCGGCATCAATATTTTTCACTGAATTAACAGGTTTTCCCTGTATACTTTCAACATAAGAATATCCCTGGCTTAGTTTTTCAAGCGGTGACAGACCATGAAGCTTTGAAGCATATATTTCAAGCTGGTGCTTTCTTGACAATAATATATTATTCATTGCATTTTCCATACGCTGTCCTGTCTGGATAAGCTGATGCCTTCTGCTGTCAAGAATTGTCATCGGGCTTAAATGTTCAAGTTTCAGTTTTTTATTTTCAAGCTGTGACCTGTACATGTATAACTTTCGTTCCATCAACTGGTTTAACAGTTCCATATATCCTTCAATCCGTGACTGTGTAACAGATATATCAGATACTGCAAGTTCTGCTGCCGCTGACGGCGTTGGTGCACGCAAATCAGCAACAAAATCAGTTATCGTAAAATCAGTCTCATGTCCAACCGCAGATATGACCGGCGTATTGGAATTAAAGACTGCTTCAATTACAGGTTCTTCATTAAAAGCCCACAAATCTTCTATAGAACCACCGCCACGGCCGACAATAATAACATCAAAATTCATCGCATCAAGCGTGCGTATGCCTTGTGCTATGCTTTGTGCAGCATTCTTTCCCTGTACAAGAGCCGGATAAAGCGTGAGCGAAACGTAGGGATTTCTTCTGTGTGCAATATTTAAAATATCATGTATGGCAGCACCTGTCGAAGCAGTGACAATACCTATCCTTGAAGCATATTGCGGAATCGGACGCTTGTACTCATTTGAGAAATATCCCATCTCTTCATAATACGACTTCAGCTCTTCAAACTTTTTATATAAATCTCCTATGCCGTCAGCTGTAATATTATTTACATAAATCTGATATTTTCCATCACGCTCATAAACATCGATTCTTCCGCTGACAACAACTTTCATGCCGTTTTCAAGCCTGAAAGACAGATTTTTGGCCTGTCCTGCAAACATTACCGCCGCAAGTGTCCCGCTCTCATCTTTCAAAGTAAAATATATATGTCCGGAAGTGTGATACTTACAATTTGACACTTCTCCCCTGACATCAACCCTGCTAAGGACAAAATCCTGACGGAACATATTTTTTATATAAGAATTCATCTGTGCAACCGTATATACGCCCGCCATTACATTATTCTCCCCAATATGCTAATCAGTCTGCCAGCTGTGCAAGCACACCATTGATAAATGAAGGTGCATTGTCAGCACCGTATTTCTTTGCAAGTTCAACAGCTTCGTTAATTGCTACATTAGTAGGAATATCTTCGTCAAACTTAATTTCATATACGGCAAGACGCATAATTGTAAGCTCTGATTTGCCAAGACGGCTTGTTGGCCAGCTCTTTGATACTGAGTTAATCATCTCATCAATCTCAGGTATCTTATCTACAATATTAAGCACTTTACCTGTAATCTCATTCACTTCTTTTTCAGTAACCTTAGGAACTTCTTCAAGATAATAATTAATCTGCTGTGCCATCTCTTGTGTGTCATAAAATTCTGCACGAAAAAGTATCTTAAAAATATGTTCCCTCATAACTGATCTTGTCATAAAATTTTCTCCATTTCCTGTTTGTATAATTTTAAAGCCAGACCGCTTATATTATAAATACGGTCTGGCGTTTAATGAGCCTGCCTGAATTATTCAGACAACTTATTCTGCTTCAATGTTCACGCCTGCAATTTTGATATTAACTGCTACAACATCAAGACCTGTCATAGTTTCAATTGCTGATTTTACTTTTTCCTGTACCTTCTTTGATACTTTTGGAATCTCATATCCAAATCTTATATTTAGTGCAAGATCAACTGTAACTGTCTTATCCTCAACCGTAACCTTAACACCTTTTGAAAGATTCTTCATTCCGAGTTTTGCAACAAGTTCATTCGTAATATTGCCTGCCATAGACTCAACACCCTCAACTTCCGTAGCTGCAAGTCCTGCTATAATGGCAACGACTTCATCAGCAACACGAACCTCGCCAATGTTTACATTCTCACGAATAGAATAATTATTTCCTTTATCTTCAAACTCTTTAGTCATAGTGAACCTCCTAAGTCAAATTGTTATTAGGTTCATTATAATAAAAAATCCTAATTATTGCAAATATTTATTGTAATCTTATCTGCACTTACTCCTGTTTTTCTTTTAACAATATCTTCAACCTGTGCTCTTAACGTATCATCAAGCTTTGTACTGTTAATTACAACATCCACATTTCCATCAGTCACAGACACTACCGCATTAGAAAATCCTTTTGCCTCAAGAAGAAGTTCAGCTGCAATTTCCTTTTGCGATGTATCACTTATATCAGCAAGCTTATTTACAGCGGCCTGCTTTGCTGCTTCATCAAGCGATTCATTATTTACTATTTCCATAAGCATTTCTTTATTTTTTGCACGAAGCTGTTCCCTGTTTAACTTTGCTTCAGATATAATACTGTCCGACACGCTGCTTCCTGATGTGAGCATGACACTACCCGGCTCCATGAGTGAATTGTCATCCGGCTCTGCATCATTATTTACAATTTCGCCCGTATTCTCATCAATTACAACTCCGTCTGAACTTGCATCTTTAGTATCTTTGACTGAAATAATATCCGATAAATTCCCCGTATAATTTATGTAGCCTGCAACAGCTATCATAATGGCAAGTGCCGTGATAATAACCTGATTTTTTTTGATTTTTTTCAAAACTGCCTCCCTAATTATGACATTTTTAATACTTTTATTTTATGGACGGGTATTCCAAGCAACGCCTCAAGTGCTGATGTAATATTAGATACAACCGAACCGTTATCACCTCCCTGTGCCACAATAACAACACCGCCTATAGCTGTATCATCCGTATTTTCAAGCGTAACCATAACATTAACTTTGCCGACTCCGTCCACCTGTGACAGAATCTTTTCTATACGCTGTTCCATATATACATCATAATCCGATATTTCTTCGTCAGAAGTTTTGTATGTATCACTGCCCGATACATATCCGCCTGTTTTGTCACTTTTTACAGGAATTGCAATTACAAGGAGCAATACTCCTATGAGTAATACTATTAATATTTTTTCCTTTCCCGATTTATTCAACATTTTTTCAACTAATCCGTTATCCATAAAACAAATTCCCCTTTCCGTGCCTCTTAATGCGGGCACCGGTAAAGACATCCGTTATGACACCACATTCTTATAAAATATAAATATTAACAAGCCCGGAATTTAATTCATAATATTGTGCTATGCTGCTACGAAGATTAATAACTTTTTCCGATATCACAATTTCTTTATTATTTTCACCATAAAATATTTTTTTATCTTTTTTATCAATTGCAATATTTATTTTCTGGACATCAAGATATGTATCACTGTCTTCATCTGTGTCAATTACTATTTCAACCTCTGATGGCGTAAATCCCTCTTCCATAACCTTTTTCGTGACGAATTCCTGCTGTGTTTCTATATATTTTTCAATCATGACATCTGACGAGTCTTTTCCTGAAAATCTTATTTGTGACCTAAGTTCACTTATCTGTGAAGTTTTTGCAAATAAATCAATATCCGCATCATATTCCGCATTTATAATATTAAGCACAGGCATTATACAGGCAGCAGTTATCATACAGCCGCACAGAAGCCTTACAACTCCTTCATATTTTTCATCAGGCAGAATATGAATTACAAGTTCTGACAAAATGCTTATGACAAATATCTGTTTTACCCAGCCAAGAAGCTTATCCATATTTTATTCCTCAACTATTATTTGTAACTGTGCACACTATCGCAGTAAACAATATAAAAAGACATGCCGACATAACAACAAGAAGCGTCATAAGACCAGTCACCGTTCCCGAAGCATCAAGTATATTCGCGAACTTTTTATCGGCAACCGGCTGGACTGCAGCAGCAGTAAACTTTAATATTACAGTAAAACTTAAAAGTTTTATCACAGGCAGGCTTACAGCCGATATTATCAATATAACACCTCCGATGCCTATTGCATTTTTTATCACACTTCCCGCCGAAAATATCGTAAAAGAAACCGTTTCTGCTGAATCTCCTATTCCCGGCAGCACTTTAAGCACTTTATATACCGCTTTTTTCTTTGCACTCTCTTTAACAGGAGTTATCATCCCCTTAATCCATCCGGCTCCTGAAAACAGTGTAATTACAATTCTGCATGTCCATTTAATAACAGGTGGAATAAATTTACATATATTGGAAAATCTTTCGCTCTTTGTAAACGCATCTGCCACAATAAGCATAAAATCCACTTTAATAAGCCCCAGAAGCACATTTTTAAATATAATGTTAACAACTGTTATCATAAGAAGCATCATTTCATAGTAAACACCGCTTGTCACACTCCCTGTCATAAATGTTACAGCCGAAAGAAAAGCCGGTATTACCGCTTTATATATTTTAAGGCCGGCATCAATAGCATTCACACACTCTACACATGATGAATAAAAAAATCCCGAAACAATAACTACCAGTCCTGTATAAAGCATTATCTCCGATATATCTGAAACCTGTTTTTTATTAAATGACGGAATAATAAAATTAATTCCTGCCGACAGAAGTGAAAGCATAATTATTTTTATAACTGTATCAGTATTTTCCCTGAAAACTGCCAGAAAATTCTTTATAACCACATTAATAATGCCTGTCTGTGAATAATCACTTTCTGCTATGCTTTTCACCAGACTTTCAAAATCCGTATTTTCCCTGTCATAACTGTATTTTTTCATAATTTCATCAATTTCAGAAAAATCGTAATCGTCAACAGATAATCCATATTCAGCATTTTCCGTATCCCCATCATTATCTGTTTCCACAGAATTTCCGCTTTTTTCCGTCACAGACTCAGCATTTACACTTGTATAAGCCAACATCACAAATGATGCTGCATATAAAAATACTAACACGCCACACAATAATTTTTTTAATATCCCACGCATTTTTCCACCGTCTCAAGAAGCATGCTTACAACAGGAATACTCACTGCTGCTATTGTTATTTTTCCAAACACCTCAACCTGTCCAGCCAATGCACTGTATCCGCTGTCACGGCACAAATCTGATGTAAACTGCACCACATATGTAATTCCTATTATTTTTATCATAAGTGCCATATACTGCCCCGCATTACTAAGGTATGATGACAGCTTCGTTATCTGTGAAATAATTCCGGATATTTTCCCGGCAACCGCAATAATAATAAGCACAGATACAGCCATCGTCACAAGCACATATAGCTGGCTTCCCGCATTTTTTAAAATCATCGCAAAAAACACGGCACACACAGCCGTTGAAGCTATTTTTAAAACACTCATAAAGCACACTCCAGTCTGTTAAAAGCATTAAAAATCAAACAGTTTTTTCATATTTTCAAACAGATTCACAATTATCGGCACCAGCCAGTAAAGCACCAGCAGAAGTCCTGCAAGACTTGTAAGAAATGCATGCTCCTCCCTGCCGCTGTGCTTTAACACCTGGCTTAACACCGATACAAGAATTCCAACTGCCGCAATTTTAAATATCAGACTTACCTCCACCGGCACCCCTCCTTAAATCAAAACAAGCACAAGAAAAACTCCTGCTGCAATACCCATACATCTGTATATCCGGCATTGGCTGTCCGTTTTATCCTGTGCTTTTTTTATTCTGTCATCAAGCATACTTATCATATGATTGACAAAGTCCGTCTGCGTCTGTATATCAAGATGCACCGGCATATTTCCAAACTGCATAAGAAACTCTTCATCTTCCCTTAAAAAACAACTTTTTGATGCGTTATTTCTGACGCTCTCCCTCCATATAATTTCAAATGCTGCCTTTTCACTGTCAACCACCATATTCTCATATACGTCTTTATAAAGTGCTTTTATGCCAAATGAATACTCATGCAATGCAAATCTTTTAAATATCTCGGGGAGACTTCCCGACTGAAATCTGATTTCTGCCGATATTGTTCTCCATGTCTCATCTATATCTGCAAGATTTTTTATACGTGTCTTATTTACTACAACAAAGTACATTCCAAGCATAAAACTCGACATAAGAACAACTGCTGCCCCTGTAATTTTTATGATATCCATTATAATCCCCCATTTTTTACAGCCCTCATTTCTTCTATCGTTCCTGCACCATTCTTGTCCGAAAGTACAACTATTCTTTCAAATCCATTAGCTCCAAACATCCCTGCAAGCTCACGTCTGTTCATACAGTCTGCAATTCCATAACCGTGTATTGATGCAAGGATATGACATCCGCAGTTTATAATCTGCTTTATTGCCATTACATCTTCCATGCTTCCTATTTCATCAACGGCAACAACCTGAGGTGACATTGACCTTACAAGCATAATCATCCCCTCGCTTTTAAGCCCCATATCAAGAACATCTGTGCGTATTCCTATATCATTCTGCGGAATTCCGACATGGCTCGAGGCTATTTCAGAACGTTCATCAACAATGGCAACTTTTAGCGGAACACATCCAATGCCATATGAAATATGTCTTATAATATCACGCAGAATCGTTGTTTTACCACAGCCCGGCGGTGATACGACAAGTGTATTTTTAAATCCGCCGCTGCATATAAAATCAATTATTTCGTCTGCACACCCAACCACTTCATGTGCAACACGTATATTTATATATGATATATATTTCTGTCCGCATATATGTCCGTCCCGGGTTATCGCCTGCCCTGCCACACCTATGCGGTGGCCGCCTTTTACAGTCACATATCCCTGACGTATACTGTCCTGATATGCATACATTGAATACCTTGTCACCATCTGTATAATGTATGCAATATCATCAGATGTTATCTTTATATTTTCAATAACTTTCTCTTTATTATTATTGTACATAAGAATTGCCGGACGGTTAATCCTTATTCGTATTTCCGAAAGCTTACAAAATCCGTTTTTCCCCGGCACCATAACTTCCGTCTCTACAATCCGCTTTAACCGTTCCGGCAAAAGACATGTGATTTCTTTTAAATCAGACACTGCTCCTTTCTCCTGTTTATCTGTTTTTCATAATATATGAAAGGCAGGTCCCAAATATGTATTTAAAATAATCACGTTATTCAACTGATTTTAATGATTCAACCATAGGTACTTTCCTTAGTCTGTTATACATAACAAGATTGACAAACAATGCAAAAATCATCGTAAGCACAAATGAATATACATATGATACAGGACGCACTGCATCGCCGAACATTACATTATCCATCTCAATTGTTTTCATTATATACAGATGAAGTCCTCTTCCAAGTATAAGTCCTGCAAGCGAACCTATTATTGATATAACAATATTTTCACGATAAACATACGATGCAACTTCTTTGTCAAAAAATCCAAGTACCTTAATCGTTGCAATTTCGCGTATACGCTCAGAAACATTCACATTAATAAGATTATACAAAACTACAAACGTAAGAGCTGCTGCCGATAATATCAATACATATGTAACAAGATTAATTGATGAAATCATATTATTAAACTTTTCTATATTAGAAGAACAGAATGTTATTCCTTTTACATTATCCATTGAAAGATAATCACTTCCGACTTCATTCTGCAGATCATCATTTTTCTGCGTCAGGGTTACAAGAATTGCATTCGGTAAATATTCTTCTCCAAAAACTTTTTCATAATAACCGGCTGTCATAAATATATAACTGTTTGTATACATTTCAACCACATGTGATACAACAGCCGGCTTTCTTACTCCTGAATCGGATGAAAGATATATAGTATCACCTGCCCTTACACCAAGCGTTCCTGCAAGCTGTTCTGTAATACATACACCATCATTATCCAGCTTGTACGTAACATTTGTATTACGCTTCCTTAACAGAATAAATTTTTCAAATTCATCCGCATTTTCCACAACATCTATTGTTATATCTTCTTTTTGCTGCTTGTCTTCATCCTCAATCACTTCTGCATTTCCGACATCCGAAAGATATGTATGTATAGTATCATAATCATCGATTCTGTCATCAGCTTTAACTGTATCAAGCACCGATTCATCACTGTAACTTATTGTCGCATCATACTTTATAATCTGTACAAACTGCTTCTGTATAAGTGCAGAAACACTGTCCTTTATCGCAAATCCGGCAAGCATGAGTGCACACCCGCCTGCAATTCCGACAACTGTCATAAAGAATCTCTTTTTATACCGGAATATATTTCTTGCAGTCACTTTTCCTGAAAATGACAGATGTTTCCATATAATTCCAATATGCTCAAGCAAAATCTTCTTGCCTTTTTTCGGTGATTTCGGTCTCATAAGCGTTGACGGAACCTCCGAAAGTTCACTCATACATGCTGCAAGCGTAGCAGCCACAATAACTGCTGCCATAGATGCAATTGCAATAATCGAAAGAATAATATGATTAGCATATTTTATTTTTGGCATATAATAAATAATATTCCAGCTGTTATATATAATCAGAGGAAATACTTTCAGACCGAATATACATCCGATTATTCCTCCTGAAAGCGATGCCATAAACGAATACAGCACAAACTTCATGGCTATTGCAGCTTTGCCATATCCAAGTGCTTTATAAGTACCTATAAGGCCTCTCTGTTCATCAACCATTCTTGTCATAGTTGTAAGGCACACAAGTGCCGCAACAAGAATAAAAAATGCCGGAAATACTACCGCTATCGCATCCATTCTGTCTGCACTAGACTTATAATCCCTGAATGAATAATGTGAATTTCTGTCAAGCACATACCATTTCCATTCACTGCCAAGAGCTTCATTTTCTGCCTTGTCAAACTTATCATTGATTTCAGATAAATCAAGATTGGCAATAGCCTGATTTACAGCCGGTTCAACAAGCGGCTCTGCCATGGATGTTATGTCTATCCCCGGATAATATGCACGGTACTGCGAATAAATCTGTTCCCTCACAGACTCACGCACAGAATCGTATACTTTATTTAATGCGGCCTGTCTTTCATTTTCTATATTATTTTTTATATCACTTCTTCTTGCTTCAATCTGCTTTGTACCTGTATTTCCAAGCCTTACCTTGACATCATCGACGCAGCTGAAATATTTATCTTTATACGTATTAAGCTGCTTTGCACCATCTACTGTCACAAATGTTTCTGTATAATAATCTCCTGCAAAACAGTCGTCATTTACCATAATACATATATTTACTTTTCCGCTTCCTGTCGAACTCTGTCCGATATCATAACTTGCATAATACGGCGTGTATACAAGTCCCACAACCTTATATTCATTGAATTTCAGCGTATCAGATATATCCTTTTCATCTCCGGAGCGAAGAGTAATTGTATCACCAATATCAACTTTTCCGTCATAAAAATCAGAATACCGAACCACACATTCTCCGTCACTCTCAGGGAGCCTGCCCTCTTTAAGACGCAGCCTGTTAATATAATCTTCATTGTCATCTGCACGATTTTTTTCAGGAACACCCATCACTCTCACTGTTACCTGTGCATTGCCGATTGTAGTAAGCACATCAGCCTCATGTGCTGCAAAGACGCCTTTTACGCCATCAGTTTCACGAATTGCCTTAATATCATCATCCGTAAAACCGGCATCCGAAAGAAGTCTTAAATCAAAAAGATTATATTCATCATAATAGCTGTCTGACGAATATCTCATATCAGATGACGATGCCGTTATGCCTGCAAAAAATGACACGCCAATAGCCACTATGGCAAATATGGCAAAAAATCTTCCAAAAGAGCCTTTTATCTCCCTGAAAGTATCCTTTATAACTGTCTTACCCATGTATAAATCCTCCAAAATATGTAAATATTACCATTCTATTTCATCTATCGGCACCGGATTTTCATTGACTGTAACGTCTGATATAACTCCGTTTTTAACGCGGATAACCTTATTTCCCATAGGTGTGAGGGCAAGATTATGTGTAATGACAACAACCGTAACACCATGTTTAATACAAGTATCCTGTAAAAGCTTCAGCACAGCTTTGCCTGTCTGGTAATCAAGTGCACCTGTAGGCTCATCGCAGAGAAGAATCTTTGGATTTTTTGCCAGTGCTCTTGCTATTGCAACCCTCTGCTGCTCACCACCCGAAAGCTGGGCCGGGAAATTTTTCTTTCTGTCTGAAAGACCGACTGCGTCAAGTGTCTTATCAATGTCAAGCGGATCTTTGCAAATCTGTGCCGCAAGTTCTACATTTTCCCTTGCAGTAAGATTCTGCACAAGATTATAGAACTGGAAAACAAATCCTATATCATATCTTCTATATGCTGTAAGCTGCTTTGCATCCATTTCATTAACATGCTGTCCGTCAACTATAATCTCACCCGTCGTAGCTGTATCCATTCCACCAAGCAGATTAAGAATTGTGCTTTTTCCCGCACCACTCGGTCCTGCAATAACTGCAAATTCACCTTTTTCTATAGTAAAAGATGCCCCTGCAAGTGCCTTTATCTTAACATCACCCATTTTATATATCTTTTTTACATTATTAAATTCTATATAACTCATATAAAACTCCTTTCCGCATTATATAAAAATTTTGTATTTTATTTATATTTACTGCATAAATATTATAATAATCATTATATCAGATTTTTTAATATGACAAAGAAAAAAATCAATATTTTCAAAAAATTTTTATTATATACAGTTATAATTTCAATTATGACTGTACATTTTTTTAACCTTTTTACAACGGCCTCATACGCCAAAGAACCTCCTGATTCAATCTTTGCAAAATATGCCGTACTTCTGGATGGCGATACCGGACGTGTTTTATATGGCAAAAATGAAAATGAAAAAGCCCCAATGGCAAGTACTACAAAGATAATGACATGCATAGTTGCACTTGAATATGCAAAAGAAAATATTTTGTGCACAACATCAGCATATGCCGCATCAATGCCTGATGTACAGCTTAATGCTGTAAAAGGTGAGATTTTTTCTATAAATGACCTGCTGTATTCACTCATGTTAAAATCACACAATGATACAGCTGTAATAATCGCCGAAAATATCGCTCTGCATTATCTATACGATGGAGATGACAAAGACAGTATGAGTCCGGAAACCAACACCGACGAACAGTCCAGAATGCTTGTCCTTCTTTTTGCATCGGCAATGAACCGGAAAGCCGCAGAACTTGGCTGTCATGATACATATTTTATAACCCCGAACGGCCTTGACAGCGAAGATGAAAATGGAATACATTCAACAACAGCCAGAGACCTCGCGACAATAATGGCATATTGCATTAAAAATCGGGATTTTCTTAATATAACACAATCCAAAAACCACACTTTTACATCATCATTAAAAACTTCTGATAACAATCTTAAAACATATAATTCATACAGTGTTTCTAACTCCAATGCCTTTTTAGACATGTATGATAATGTAATTTCAGGAAAAACCGGTTTTACAGGAGATGCAGGCTACTGTTATGTATGTGCATACAGGTGTGACGGACGTACATTTATTGTTGCACTCATGGCATGCGGCTGGCCCAATAATAAAACATATAAATGGAAAGATACACGGAAACTTCTGGATTACGCAAGAAATACGTACTATCCGTCAGAAATCGTCTCCAAAGACATGCAGCCCGATGATGTAATCATTGAAAATGGTAATCCATCGGTACTTCATTTAAAAATCGAGAACAATAATGGTTTCACTGCACTTTTATCACACGATGATAAAGTAAATGTATCAATACATATGCAGACACTTTCAGCTCCTGTCATTTCAGGCGAAACCGTAGGCGAAGTGTGTGCATATATTAATAATGAAAAAATTTACAGTCTGCCAATCACAGCTGCAAATACTATTAAGGAAAAAAATTATGTATTTTACTTGAAACAATTGCTAAAACGTCTAATATTTATCGACAAATCATGACAATTATACTATAATATTATTCAGTTTTTATAAAAGTTATCAATTGCATACAGAAAGGCAGATTGTATAAATGAACAAAATATATAAAGCTTTTCCGGGAGGAAAGCATAAAGTTCTTACTTTGAGCTATGATGATGGAAAGGTTCAGGACAGACGTCTTGTCAAGATTTTTAATAAATATGGAATAAAAGCAACATTTAATCTGAATTCAGGTCTTACTGATATGAAAAACCGTATTCCGAAAGAAGAATGGACTTCTTTATATGCCGGTCATGAAGTTGCCGTACACACAGTAACACACCCTACTATCGCAAGATGCCCGTCACCTGAAATATTTCATGAAATATATGATGATAAAATGGAAATTGAAAAAGTATTTGGTTATCCCGTAAGAGGAATCGCTTATCCTAACGGTTCATGCGACGACAGATGTGTAGACATTGCACGAAATGCCGGTATCGTATATGGCAGAATTGCTGCCGATAAATACTCAACAGTCTGCAGTGCTGAAACAAATGCAAAGTTTGCAGAAGCTCCTATCCTTCTGGGTGATGAAAACGGATTCGGAATGCCTGATGATTACATGCGTTGGCTCCCTACATGCCACCACAACCATCATCTCAAAGAATTCGGTAAAAAATTCATGTCCCTAAAGAAAAAGCAATATCTTTACATGATGTATGTATGGGGACACAGTTTTGAATTTGACAGAAATGATAACTGGAATATAATCGAAGAATTCTGTGAAATGATATCAGGTCAGGACGACATCTGGTATGCAACCAATATAGAAATTGTCGATTATAACGACATATTCAACCGCCTTCAGTTTGCAGCTGACAACAGTTTTGTATACAATCCTTCTGCTGCTTCTGCATGGCTTATGAAAAATGATGAAGAATGTATTGAAGTTAAAGGCGGAACACTCGTAAAGCTTTAATTAAAAATTTAATATCCGTATATTCCAACAGGCTGTGCATGACTTTTATACCATCATACACAGCCTGTTCTTTTTATCTTAGTTTTCTTTTATTGATTTAAATGCATTGGAAAGTTTTATTGGATTACCATATCTTAATGTACCCATTCTGTATATCTTCGCACCTATTATTCCTACAACAACAATACTTGCTACAAGTATAATAAATGATACTACGATTTCCCATGTATTTACAGAGCCCATTGCCACTCTCGCAAACATGGCACTGTAAGAACTTACAGGCAGAAATGATGTAACTTTTATCATAATTCCATCAACATTCGTCAAAGATGCAAGTGTAATAAAGTAAACAATCATAATTACCATCTGCACGCCGCCTGCACTCTTATTTATATCTTCTGTCTTTGATACAAGTGCACCCATTGCACCATATATAAATGTGTAGAATAAAAATCCGCCTATTCCAAAAAGTGCAAACACAACAAGCACATTTGTCGGAATATCGAGAATCATATTAAGCATGCCGCCCCATTTATCCTGATTAATCTTATAAGAAATAAGAACAGTTCCAAGCATAACAGCTGACTGAATAAGTGCTGCTACTGCACCTGCAAGTACCTTCGCAAAGAATAAAAGATTAGTATCAACACTTGTAACGAGCACTTCCATTGTTCTGTTGCTCTTCTCCTGCGTTACCGAAGTCGCAACCATAGAGCCATACATAATAATAATCATAAAAATAATCATCACAAGTCCATAACAGTACCAGTAATTGCTTCCCATGTCTTTGCCAAGAATATTTTCGTGGCAGTCAATGTGCGGATTAAATGCCTGTGTTAATGAAGCATAATCTATACCGTTTTTCTGGCAATATACTATCTGATTCAACACTGTCATCACCTGTGTGAAAACACCCTGATTATCATCTGTCATACTCTGATTATATACATAGTAATCATAATCTGTAAGCGAATTAACTACAAAGCCGGCTGATACTTCATCAGCCTTGACTTTATCAACAAGTTCACTCTCTCCTGAAGCCTTTTTTATTGCATCATCAGGATAAAAGTTCTGTATAAAGCTTATATCAGTAACCATACCACTCTTATCATATACAAGTATTGTGCTGTCAGAATCTGCACCTGAATTTTCATCGGATACATTATTTTTGTTCTCCCCCGTAACAGAACCTATGTCAATGAAATTTGGCACAAACATAATAATACCGGCAACAAGTGCAATAATAACAGTAGTAATTACATAACTCTTATTTTTTATGTAATTCATCAGTTCATACTGAAAAATAACTCCGAATTTTTTCATTATTCTGCCGCCTCCTTCTCATCTGCATCACCAACTTTTGAAACAAAAATATCATTAAGAGACGGCTTATAAGTCTCAAATCGTTCAATCTCTATATTTTCACTGATAAACTTTGAAAGAATCTGCTTTCTTGACACATCTGCAACATTTTTAATAATCAATTCTTCCTTTGTTCTTCCTGTAATCTCAAGAATATCTGACATATGTTCATTAATAATATTTTCAAGGTCATCCAATGTCTTATCAACAGCTGATACAACAAGCTGATTCTTTCCAAACTCTCTTTTAATATTGTCAAGGTCACCGGATAACACAACATCTCCCTTATTGATAATAACTATATCCTTACAGAATTCCTCAACATAACTCATCTGGTGGCTTGAAAAAATAACTATCTTATTCTGCCCTATAAGTTCCATGACAACATCCTGTAAAATTCTTGAATTAACAGGGTCAAGACCACTGAACGGCTCATCAAGAATAACTATATCAGGATCACATACCAATGTTGATGCAAGCTGCACTTTCTGCTGGTTACCTTTTGAAAGAGTCTCAAGCTTTGCATTTTCATATTCAAGAACGCCAAGCCTTTTCAGCCATTTTTTTGAATTGGCAACAGCCTCGGATTTTGATATTCCTCTGATTCTTCCAAGATAAACCATCTGTTCAATTACTTTCTTCTTAGGATAAAGACCTCTCTCTTCCGGAAGATAACCTATAAGATGCTTTCTCTGGTTAAACTTTTCTCCATCAAGAAGAACTTCTCCTGAATTGGCACGGAATACATCCATAAGAATTCTTATAGTTGTAGTCTTACCGGCACCATTTCTTCCCAGAAGTCCAAGTGCTCTTCCGCTTTGAACTTCAAAAGAAATTCCATGAAGCACCTGTTTATCGCCAAATGATTTGGTGATATCTTTTACTTCTAACTTCATATAACCCTCACATTTCTGTGCATACAATTATATTCCTGCACAATATTTTAATTTTCAAAATAAATTATATCAGATAGTTAAAAATTTGTCTACCGACAGTTATGCTAAAAAATATTGCCCTCCTGATCCTGACAAAAAGTCTAAAAATCCCGGACAGCTTAAACTGCCCGGGAATAAAACAATATATATTATGTTTTTATTTACTTATCTGTATTATTCTTACTGTGGCTGCTTGCCGATGTAAGCAAGGATACCACCATCAACGTAAAGAATATGTCCGTTAACTGCATCTGATGCTTCTGAAGCAAGGAATACAGCTGGACCAGCTAATTCTTCTGGCTTTAACCATCTGTTAGCAGGTGTCTTAGCACAGATAAACTGGTCAAATGGATGTCTTGAACCATCTGGCTGACGCTCTCTTAATGGAGCTGTCTGAGGTGTCTCGATATAACCAGGTCCGATACCGTTACACTGGATATTATACTGACCATATTCAGAACAGATATTTCTTGTGAGCATCTTGAGACCACCCTTAGCTGCTGCATAAGCAGAAACTGTCTCACGACCTAACTCTGACATCATAGAACAGATGTTGATAATCTTACCATGACCTCTTTCAATCATTGATGGAATAACAGCCTTAGATACGATGAAAGGTGCATTTAAGTCTACATCGATAACCTGTCTGAATTCAGCAGCTGTCATATCACACATAGGGATTCTCTTAATGATACCTGCGTTGTTTACAAGAATATCAATAGGAGCAACTTCCTTTGCAATCTTTGCAACCATTTCATTAACAGCATCCTCATTTGTTACGTCACAAACATAACCATGAGCTTCAATTCCTGCTTCCTTATATGCAGCAATACCCTTATCAACTAACTCCTGCTTAATATCGTTGAATACGATTGTAGCACCAGCCTTAGCCATGCCTGAAGCAATAGCGAAACCGATACCATAAGAAGCACCTGTAACTAATGCAGTCTTACCTTCAAGTGAAAAATTTACTGACATTTTCATTCTCCTTTTCTTAAATAAATTCTATAAATGAAACCATACGGTGTCATTCCAAAAATATAATCTGACTTTTCAGAACCAGTTTAAACCGGATTGTTGATTAATTATTATCAGATAGTAATTATCTTAAATCCTTCATATCAACATCATCCATGTCATCGAAATCCTGATTCTCGCCAACCATGCCCCAGATAAATGTGTAAGCATGTGTAGCAGACGCTGAATGAATTGACCAGCTAGGTGAAATAACAGCCTCTTCATTTCTCATAACAATATGTCTTGTCTCTGTAGGTTCTCCCATGTAATGGAAAACAACGGCATCTTCAGGTACCTCAAAGTAAAGATATACTTCCATTCTTCTGTCATGTGTATGACATGGCATTGTATTCCATACACTGCCAGGCTCAAGACAAGTCATACCCATCTCAAGCTGACATGACTCAACCTGTCCCGGAAGAATATACTTGTTGATTGTTCTGTGGTTAGCACTCTCAAGGCATCCGAGTTCTTTCTTATTTTCAGGAAGAATATCCTTGGCTGGGTCGATAAATACTGTAGGATATGTCTTATGTGCAGGGGCACTGTTAAAATAGAACTTAGCCGGATTAGCTGCATCATCACTTGCGAACTTAATCTCCTTAGCACCCATTCCTATGTACATACCGTCTTTGTACTTAAACTTATAATCCTTGCCGTCAACAGTAACTGTACCGTTACCGCCGATATTGATAATACCCATCTCACGTCTCTCAAGGAAATATGCAGCTCTGAGTTCTGCACCTGCCTCAAGTGTAAGTGTCTTTGCTGCAGGTGTAGCAGCACCTACAATAATTCTGTCAATCTGGCTGTATACAGTCTTAATCTCGTCAGCAACAAAAAGATCCTGAACGAGGAAATCATGTCTCAATCTGTCAGTATCGTAATTCTTTACGTCTGCCGGATTAGCTCCTGGTCTTACTTCCATTGTAATTCTCCTTTTTATAAGTTTCTTCATTGTCTAATATCTTAACACATTTTGAAAAAAATTACAACTACTTCACCCTTGTAAGCACCCCTAGATCCATTTCACATACCGTATCACACAAAACTTCAATATCTTCCGCACTGTGATTTGCCATAATAATCGTCTTTCCCTGCTGTGCAAGACTCTTAAAAAGCTCTCTCATCTCTTTAACACCATGTTTATCAAGTCCGTTCATAGGCTCATCAAGAAGAAGTATATCGGGATTTTCCATAATCGCCTGTGCAAGTCCCAGTCTCTGCCTCATTCCAAGCGAATAACGCCCAACATGCTTCTTACTGTCAGGGTCAAGTCCTACAAACAAAATAGCCTCACGAATCTGTTCCCTGCCTATTTTTTTATTAATCCCGGCAAGGAATTTAAGATTATTATAACCGCTGTAATTATTAAGAAATCCCGGTGTTTCAATGATTGCCCCAAGATTTTCCGGAACATCTATATCTTTTCCGATTTTTTTGCCGTTTACTGTAACACTGCCCTGCGTCACAGGTACAAAACCGCATATACATTTCATAAGCATAGTTTTTCCTGAACCATTACGACCTATAAGCCCGTGTATCTTTCCCTTTTCAAAAGAAATATTTACATCATTCAATACTGTTGCCGCACCATATTTCTTTGTCACATGTGAAATTTCTATAATATCACTCATATATACCTCTCTTTCCGCACATCAATGCTCATTTCTAACAATAATTTCCTGTTTTCTTCCAAAAAATACAGCCAAAAATGTAAGTACAGCTATCAGCAGCACATACATTCCAAGTACATAACCTATCGAAGGATTTGCCGTCATGCCTGCAACATCAATATTATTAAGTGAATTCCAGCTTATAGGAGAAAACCATATAAGCCTTTGATTTCCATCTACAACAGCAGTTAATATCACAAAAAATCCGGCAATTATTGTCCCCGCAACATTAGTTTTTGTAATAACATTTACTGTATATATAAGAAGTCCGATAAAAATAAAACTTAATACCATAAGCAGAAATGAAAAAAACATAGCCTGTGCAGGTGTATAATATCTTATTACAATCGTCGGTACCTTTACTGTCGTATAATTAATTCCCAATGTGCTAAGCACTGTAGACGTGCCTGCCGAACCAAGCACTTTTCCCCATGAGGTTCCCCACTTTATATGACCGATATTAATAATTATCGTAGAAAAAAACAGCACAAATGCGTATATAACAGAGCCTGCATATATGTATAATACCTGTCCGAAACACCACTTTTTTCTGCTCGTCCTTAACATAACATATGACTGGTTGCTGTCTATAAACGGAGCATCACAAAAAATAAATACAATAGGTGCCATAAATACAATCTTCATAAATCTCCAGCAGAAAAGAAACGGAAATATCCATGGATTCATCTTCTCACCAACAAGAGGTATAATTTTCCACATTCCGGAAATATACGAATAAACAAAAAGAAACGACATGATAAGACACATCTTTATACGGCTGTTAGAACCCCATTTCCTTATATTCTGCATACATATTCTAAATGATTTCATTACCGACCCTCCTCTTTACAAATCTATAAAACACACAACCGGCAAGAACAATATATCCAATTACAACCATTAATGACATAATAAGCATAACAGATGTACTCGTTCCATATGCTCCGCTTGCTCCCTGAATAGCCGGAAGTTTCAAAGCACCCGGAAGAAATCCAAAAAAATTTCTGATAATAATCACAACCATAAGCGGAAGTGTTACAGCTACAAAAGAATTGGGAATTATTGACGATATTGCAAATGCGATTGAGGCATATGCCGACGTTGCAAGTGAAAAGCACACCGTCTTAACAATTATAACCATATACGGAAACGAAGACGCTGCAATGTCATAGAACTGCCTTCCTTTACTAATCTCCATCCCATATGTTCTCTGAATATCACATCCGTACCGGATTGCCCATATTCCTGTACTGACATTAAGCCCTACAAAACTCACCGCAAATGATGTCAGTGCACACACAACCATCTTTGCGGCAGCATAACTTATTACATTACTTCTTATAATAACAGAATTGATATATCTGTCATTCCAGTCGTCGCAAAAGCTGCATGCAAACGGAAATGAAGCTGTCAGAAATAATACAACATCAAAATTAGAAACACCGGTAACAACTATAAGCATCGATTCAGCCGCAGAATTTTTTACAACATCCATATGCCCTGCTATGAATACGATACTTATATATATAAGCAGCGATATATAAAAACGCCATGAACACATAACTCTCATAAGTTCATGGCGGCACATACCCCATAATTTTATCCTCATAAAGTCCCTCCTACACTTTGACGTATTATCCTCATAAATTATACTTAACACATAAACCGCATGTGACTCACTTAACTTTGAGAACTCATTTTCCTGATGATATTATAAGTTGTATTCATTATATATATACTTTTTGTAACACCTCTGTAAGCCGTTCCATCTTTTACCGTAGCACTTTCGACTTCATATGTAATCTGCCATACCGGATATGTAACCGCCTCTGTTCCTCTGTAATAATCATCCATAACTTTCGCCAGTGGACAATATACCTGCCGTATTTCAGTTATTTTCATTTTCATTATACCGCCTGCATATTGATTATCTGTATTAAAAGCAGTAATAGCATCCTCCAGTGTACATAATTGATTATTTTCCGGACTGCCGCCACATGTAATATTATATGTATAATTATCAGCTATTAACTTAATATCATCTCTTCCCACTACCACTCTTACATAACATGGATTGGAATAATTCACATTATTGCTTTTGGCTCCCGCCCAGGCAACAGGTATTCCCTCAATATTTTTATAAAACAAAAAATCATACACTTCATCTTCTTTATTCCATGTTATCTCTTCTTTATTATCACTCTTTAACGAACCGGAATACTTTAAATCTTGGACATTCTCTTCCCTGTTCATTATCTCTGTCATATGCGAAGCATCCATGGCAAAATATTCTATCACATCACCTACACCGGTTATTCCAAGCTTATCACAATACTGTCTTGCTCTTTTTTCTGCTTCTTCTTTTGAAAAATCTTCAAGTTCATCCAATGGCAGATAGTCTTTTTTATCTTTTTCTAACCGCACATACAAATTATACTTTCTGTCACTTGCATCCTTTGATGTGTACATTTTCATACTAAAAGTCTCTGTATAAGAGCTTCCGTCACTGTACTTATACATGATATTTCTTACATTTCCTGTCGTTTTATCCAATACTTCTTTACGATCTGATAATTCTTTACCATCCTGTGCAAACACATCCGCATGTTTATCTGCTGTTTCTGAATCTACACCTGAATAATCAATCGTATAACTTTTGAACTCTTTATCTGTTCTGTACACATCAGCATCAATCTCAAGCACATCACTGACAGTTGACTTTATATGATCGCTGTTATAATCAATCTGCTGCATGCTTTCACCCGCATCTTTTTCAACTACTCTTGTTCCATCCGGAAACAATGAACATCCTGCCATAGTACACATAACAAGTACTGCAGCTGCTATACGCATTCTTTTTCTTATTACCATACGCACAACCTCTCCTTATTTAATTTTTATATATAAATCCCTATTTGCATAGAGTTCTATAGCTGTTTAGAATAAGCATCTCCTGCTTATTCGTTAAATATATCCCACCACAATCACGTAGTCTTTACATTTCAGATAATAACATTTTTCTACATATTTTTCAATATCATTATATCAATCTGATATTTTTTGTGAATTATATACAATTTTCAATTTTTTTGTATTTTTTCTTTATATTCTCAAACCTTTGTAAAATCATACTATTGCCCGTTTATTATTTTTGTTCTATAATTACTTTAGATATTTGTTTTTAGATAATTTTACCAAAAAAGGAGTTTTGGATGTTTCACTATATGATTACCGTTTCCTATGACGGTTCTTCCTTCAACGGCTGGCAGCTTCAGCCCGACAATCCGTTAATCACAATTCAGGGACTTCTGAATTATGAATTAAGTAAGTTCACAGGTGAAGATATTAATATCCGTGCAAGCGGACGTACCGATTCGGGCGTACATGCCACCTGCCAGACCGCTGATTTTTTCTGCAATAAAAATCTTGATTTAAAGAATTTTCCAAAAGAAATAAACCGCAAACTGTGCGATTCCGTAAGAATAACAAGTATCTGCCGTGTGCGTGATGATTTTCACAGCAGAAAAAACGCTTTGAGCAAAACTTATTCTTATTTTGTAAGTCTTTCTGATAAGCCCGATGTTTTTTTTCGCAGATTTGTATACACTCCTTGTATGCCGCCTTTAAATATAAAACCAAGCATGTGCAGTTCTCCTGATATTGAATTCATGAAAAAGTGCTCCCATATTTTTATAGGAAAACATGATTTTTCAGCATTTACAACTGACAAATCACCTGATAAATCCCATGTAAGAACAATCAGTAATATTAATATTTCAATAATTGAAAACACGGATATTATGCGTATTGATTTTACAGGGAACGGATTTTTATATAATATGGTACGCATTATAGCAGGAACTCTTTTACAGGCAGGCTACGGACAGTTTACATACGACGATATAAAACAAGCCATGGAAAGCAGAATACGCAGCAATGCTGGCGTCACTCTTCCACCTAACGCACTTTTTCTTACAGACGTGGAATATGACAACAACTTCTTTATATAAAGAAGTAATTATTTATGCCCGGGTTTACATTTTTTAATATTTATATTATAATTCTAAGCTGATGCAAAAGCGAAAATCGCAGAAATGAGGTAAAAAATGAGTTTTGAATTTATAAGAAAACTTCCTTCTCCTACGGAGATTAAAGCCGAATTTCCTGTCCCTGAAAAAACAGCTGCATTAAAAGCTGAGCGTGACAAGGAAATCGCTGATGTTATAACTGGAAAATCAGATAAATTTCTTGCAATTATAGGTCCATGTTCGGCAGATAACGAAGATGCCGTTCTTGATTATACACTCCGCCTTAAAAAAGTTCAGGAAAAAATCAAGGATAAAGTTATTATTATTCCTCGTGTATACACAAATAAGCCACGTACAACAGGCACAGGTTACAAGGGCATGTTACATCAGCCTGACCCTGAAAAGAAGCCTGATTTGCTTGCAGGGCTTGTAGCAATCCGCAAGATGCACATAAGAGTCATGGAAGAAACAGAACTTATGCCTGCAGATGAGATGCTCTACCCTGAGAATTACTGGTTTCTTGCAGATGTTCTATCTTATGTCGCAGTCGGTGCCCGTTCTGTTGAAGACCAGCAGCACAGACTTACTGTAAGCGGCATGGATGTTCCTGCCGGAATGAAAAACCCTACAAGCGGTGATTTTTCTGTAATGCTTAATTCTGTTGTTGCTGCACAGGCAAAACAGACATTTATCTACAGAAACTGGGAAGTTGCAACACCCGGCAATCCACTCGCACATACAATTCTGCGTGGTGCCGTTAATAAACATGGTCAGAACATTCCTAACTATCACTACGAAGATCTGATGCGTCTTGTCAATATGTATAATGCCCGCGATTTGATGAATCCGGCATGCGTTGTAGATGCAAACCACAGCAACTCAGGAAAGATATATCAGGAACAGATTCGTATCACTAAAGAAATCCTTCACAGCATGAAACATTCATCAGACGTAAAGAAGCTCATCAAAGGTGTTATGATTGAAAGTTACATTGAACCGGGCTGCCAGAAAGTCGGCGACGGTGTATATGGAAAGTCTATCACTGACCCATGTCTTGGATGGGACGAATCAGAAAAGCTTTTATACGAAATAGCAGAGCTTGTATAAATAAAGACAGAAAAAGGCGGCATTTTCAACTTTCCAAAAGGAAAGAAAAACGCCGCCTTTTTTGCCTTATTTAATCTTAAAAAATCAGCATATACATTTTTTTTAATGCTATAGGATTCAAAAAAGCCTCCATATATGTACCTGCTATAAACATAGCAATTACAATTCCTGCAATAATAAGATTTTTTCTCATTCCTACCAATCCCGTACTCTCGATAAATATTTTTAACATAAGAACATACATTATTCCATAAAAGATAAACTGCGGAAATATTGAAATCAAAAATACAGCAATACCCATAAGCCCATATTTTAAAACCATTATGCTTATAAGTATTCCGCTTCCGGCTCCGGCCGCCATTGTAAATAATGCATAAATCGGAATTCTTATTTTTGTTATTCCTGCAAGTACAAGAAATACCAACCATTTCATACGTGATTTTAACACATATTTCCACACTGTTATTCCATTTATTCTCACCGAATCATATATTGCAAGATAATCATTTCCAAGTAAATCTGCGTCTGTTATTTTTAATTTTATAAATATGTTAAACAATACCGTTCCAACAATCATCCCGGCAAAAATAAATAAAATAAACCTGTATCTTCTTATTAATAATGATGCCTTCACAACATGGCCTTTTTTGTTTTATTTATTGCATTGTATGTTTCGTTTTATTTATATATGCCATAATTGCAGCAATAGTTTTTGAATCCTGTATTTTACCGCTGTAAATCATATCCGTTATTTCATCTTCAGTGTAACTTTCAACATCAATAAATTCATCTTCATCAAGATGCTGCTGTGTTTTACAGAGATTTTTTGCAGTATAAACTTCTATTATCTCATTACAGAATGCAACTGCTGTCACAAGGCTTACAAGATGCGTAAGTCTGTCTGTCTTGTATCCTGTCTCTTCTTCAAGCTCACGCATCGCCGCAGCATATGCCTCTTCGCCCTTATTTATTCCACCTGCTGGAATTTCAAGTGTCTCTCTGTCGAGGGCATTACGAAACTGTCTCACAAGAAGTATTCTTCCGTCATCAAGCACCGGAATAACCGCAGCTGCACCACTGTGCTCGATAAAATCCCACTTTGCAACATTTCCGTCAGGTGTCATTATATCATCTTCATAAAATGATAATATTGAGCCTTTATGCTTTAATGTTCTTCCGACTCTTTTTATATGTTCCATATTTATTCCCTATTCTCTAAATTTATTGTTTTTATTATTTTTTTACTCCGTTACATGCCTCAAAACATGCATCTGTCGCTTTTATAAGTGCATTTCTGAACCCATTTTCTTCAAGAGCTGCAACCCCTTTAATTGTTGTGCCTCCAGGTGAGCATACATTATCCTTTAATTTTCCAGGATGTTCACCAGTTTCAAGAACCATTTTTGCCGAGCCAAGTACAGTCTGTGCAACAAGCTTGTAAGCATCTTTTCTCGGTATTCCATACTTTACGGCACCATCTGCAAGTGCTTCTATAAACATGTATACATATGCAGGTGAACTTCCGCTTGCACATACAACTCCACTCATAAGATTTTCCGGAACAGTTACCACTTTGCCGAAAGAATTAAAGAATTTTTCAATTATATCTCTTTCTTCAAATGAAAATTCTGCTGTATTATAGCTTATCCCTGTCATTCCCTCTCCGACAAGTGCAGGCGTGTTTGGCATTGCACGCACAACTCTTATATTGTCACCAAGTTTTCTTTTTATATCTGTAATTGTTATTCCGGGTGCGAGCGATATTACAATACTTTCCTCTGTAACTATATCATGTATATTTTTTAAAACCACATCATATACCTGAGGTTTTACAGCCAGAATTATGTATTTTGCATTGTTTGCACATTCAGCATTACTCTCCGCAAATCTTACGCCTGTCTCTTCACTTATTTTTTCTCTTCTGTCACTGCTTGGACATGTAAATATTATGTCTTCTTTTGAAAATGAATTAAGTGCACCTTTAAGCATAGCATAACCCATATTACCCATTCCGATAAATCCAAATGTATTCATACTCTTCTCCATCCTTTTACTTATTTTAAATAAACCCATTCCAAATATTATATCTGAAATGGGTTTGTCTTATAATTTATTTTACTTTGTTTCAAGTATTTTTTCAATACTTACTATTTTTACGCATAATACAAATATATCTGACGCAAGTTCCATCTCCTCAGGTGTTGGGAATGATGGTGCAATACGGATATTGCTGTCTTTAGGGTCTTTTCCATATGGGAATGTTGCACCTGCATTTGTAAGTACAACTCCGGCATCTTTACATTTTGCAACGATTGCCTTTGCACAGCCCTCCATAGCATCAAATGAAATAAAGTAACCACCGCGTGGCTCTGACCATGTACCGATACCAAGTCCAGTAAGTTCTTCTTTAAGGACTTTAAGTGTTGCCTCAAATTTTGGTCTCATCTGTGCAGCATGCTTCATCATATGAGCCTTTACGCCTTCAAGATTCTTAAAATATCTTACATGTCTTAACTGATTAATCTTATCATGACCGATTGTCTGTATTGTAAGCTGTTTCTTAATATCAGCAACATTCGCCTCAGATGAAGCAAGTGCAGCCATTCCCGAACCAGGAAAGCTTACTTTTGATGTTGAAGCAAATTCAAATACCATATCAGGATTTCCTGCTTTTTCACATTCTGATATAATATCAAGAATTTCATCCTGCTTATCTTCATAAAGATGGTGAATTACATATGCATTATCCCAGAATATTCTGAAATCTTTTGCAGCCGGCTTTAATGCTGCAAATCTCTTAACTGTCTCATCTGAATATGTGTAGCCCTGAGGGTTTGAATACTTAGGAACACACCATATACCTTTAACAGATTCATCATTATTTACATATTTTTCTATCATATCCATATCAGGACCATTTTCTGACATTGGAATGTTAATCATTTCGATACCAAAATGTTCGGTAATAGCAAAATGTCTGTCATAACCAGGTACAGGACAAAGGAATTTAACCTTATCAAGCTTGCACCATGGAGTATTTCCAAGCAAACCATGTGTATATGCTCTTGAAACCTGGTCATACATAATATTAAGACTTGCATTGCCATATATTATCACATGTTCAGGAGTTGTTCCCATTATATCTGCCATAAGCTTCTTAGCTTCCGGAATACCATCGAGAACACCGTAGTTTCTGCAATCTGTTCCATCTTCTGACTTCATATCTGAAGAACTGTTAATAGTATCAAGCATATCCATAGTAACATTAAGCTGTGTTGCTGACGGCTTACCTCTTGACATATTAAGACTAAGGCCTTTAGACTGTGCCTCTTTATATCTCTCGTCCAATTCTTCTTTAAGTTTTAATAATTCTTCTTTGCTCATTTCGCAATATTGCATAGCCAAACCTCCTGCTTTTTATTAAACTTTGGATATGATACAATAAATCGTCAAAAAAGGCAATAGTAAAACTAAAAATTTTAATTTATCTTTGTATTTTTTTTATATTATTAAGTCATTTTTGCATTTGGCTTAATTTTAGTAACAGGCTCTTGTTTTACATATACTTTTTCCGGCTGACATATGCACACAAAAAAACACCTGCGGGCAATACCCACAGGTGTTCTATGAACTCTAATCATTCTATTTGGCATAATCAACAACTCGTGACTCACGAATAACGCTGACCTTAATCTGTCCTGGATATTCCATCTGACTCTCAATCTGTTTTGAAATATCTCTTGCCATAAGTACCATATCCGAATCACTAACAACTTCAGGAATGACCATAACTCGAATCTCTCTACCAGCCTGAATGGCAAATGATTTCTCAACTCCCTTAAAGGAATTGGTAATATCTTCTAATTGTTTAAGTCTGTTTGTGTAAGTTTCTAACGTCTCACGTCTTGCACCTGGTCTTGCAGCTGAAATTGTATCAGCAGCCTGAACAATACAAGCAATTAAGCTCTCTGGCTCGACGTCACCATGATGTGATGCTACTGCATTAATAACAGTCGGCGATTCTTTATACTTTCTACATAAATCAACACCGATTTGAACGTGAGAACCTTCTATTTCATGGTCAATTGATTTACCAATATCATGAAGCAATCCTGCACGTTTTGCAAGCTTGATATCACAACCAATCTCTCCTGCCAAAAGGCCGGAAAGCTGTGCTACTTCAATTGAATGTTTTAACGCATTCTGACCATAACTTGTTCTGAAACGCATTCTTCCAAGGAGTCTTACAAGCTCCGGATGAATACCATGAACACCAACTTCAAGAGTTGCGGCTTCACCTTCTTCTTTAATTAAAACTTCTACTTCTTTCTGAGCCTTCTCAACCATCTCTTCAATTCTTGCCGGATGAATACGTCCGTCAACAATGAGTTTCTCAAGCGCTATTCTTGCGATTTCACGTCTGATTGGATCAAAGCCTGACAAAACGACAGCTTCAGGAGTATCATCAATAATAAGTTCCACACCTGTAAGTGTCTCAAGAGTACGGATATTACGGCCTTCACGACCGATAATTCTACCCTTCATCTCGTCATTAGGAAGCTGTACTACAGAAATTGTAGTCTCTGCAACATGATCTGCGGCACATCTCTGGATAGCTGTTACCACATAATCCTTTGCTTTCTTATCTGCTTCTTCTTTTGCTCTGCTTTCATATGCTTTAATCATTACAGCAGTTTCATGTTTTACATCATCTTCAACAGTCTTTAATAGATATTCTTTTGCCTGTTCGGAGGTTAAACCTGAGATTCTTTCAAGTTCCTGTTGTCTCTTCTGTTCAAGTTCATCAACTTTTTGCTTCATTTTACCAAGTTCTTCTTCTTTCTTGGTAATGCTCAAGTCACGCTTTTCGACAGCTTCAATTTTCTTGTCAAGGGATTCTTCCTTAGAAAGAACTCTTCTTTCATACTTCTGTACTTCAGCTCTTCTTTCTTTGGTCTCCTTTTCAAGTTCATTCTTGTTTTTCAAAGATTCTTCTTTAATTTCCAAGAGTGCTTCTTTCTTAGTTGTCTCGGCTGTTTTTAATGCTTCATCTATTATTTCTCTGGCTCTTTCATTGGCATTACCAATCTTGGCATCATTTGCCTTCTGGATAACTTTACCAGAAATAAACCATGTAATAGGTGCGACTATAACCAATGTTGCAATTATAGCGATAATAACCAGCACAGGAGCACCTCCTTATTTAGTTTTCATTGTACAAGCAATACAACATATTAATATTATACTCATTTTGCTTTATTGTCAAGAAATTTACGCTTGTCCGATAAGTTTCACATGCAATTATCACATACTTTATCAATAGCCTTATTAATAATATCAAAGTTAAATCCACGTCGGTAAAGATATGCCATAAGCTTCTGTCTTTCATTGTAATCCATTCTGCTTATATCTGTCTTAGATGTTCTCTTTTCAATAAGACTAACAACCTGATTCAGTTCACACTCACCATTATCACTGTAATACTCATCACATACACATGCAATTATATCAGCGGAAACGCCTTTCTCTTTAAGCTTCTGTTCTATTATACGCCTGCTTTTGACAGGAGCTTTAAATGCTACATAATTTCTTGCATATCTGTCATCATCTATATAACCATATCTGTCAATATATTCCAATGCAGCATCAACTGCTTTATCAGGATAATATCCGTCTTTCAGTTTTTTAATAAATTCTGCTCTCGTATAATCTTTATTCTTTAACAGATTCATCCCCCTGATAACTGCACGTTTAGATAAAACTGTCATTATCTCGTCATATACATCTTCACTTATATAGGACTGCTCTTTAATGCCAAACTTCCTTAACTCTCCGGCATACAATGCAAAAACATGTTCATAATCAACATATACAGCTCTTCTTTTTGAAGTAATCTCTTTTATTGATGTAACGAAATATTCCATACTAATTATTCTTCTTTAGCTGCTGCCTTTTTCTTTGCCGGTGCCCCTTTTGCATCTTCAGACGTGCTCTGCTCTGCATTCTCTGCTGATTCTTCGTTATCTTTGCTAAAATAATGTTCCCTTACTTTTTTGTCAAGTTCTTCCATAATTTCAGGATGTTCAGCAAGATAATTCTTGGCATTCTCACGTCCCTGTCCAATCTTTTCATTATTATATGCAAACCATGCACCACTCTTCTGTACAAGTCCTATACTTACTGCAAGATCCAGTATATCACCCTCAACAGATATTCCCTTGCCAAACATAATATCAAACTCTGCTTCCTTAAATGGTGGTGCCACTTTATTCTTTACAACCTTAACTCTTGTTCTGTTACCAATAACTTCGCCACCCTGCTTGAGCGTCTCAATTCTTCTTACATCCATTCTTACTGATGAATAAAACTTCAAAGCCCGACCGCCTGTTGTTGTCTCGGGATTACCAAACATAACTCCAACTTTTTCACGAAGCTGGTTGATAAATATAACAATACAGTTGCTCTTGCTTACAACCGGTGTAAGCTTTCTTAACGCCTGTGACATAAGTCTTGCCTGAAGACCAACATGTGAATCGCCCATATCGCCGTCTATCTCTGCCTTAGGAACAAGTGCTGCAACAGAATCGACAATAATAATATCAACAGCTCCTGAACGCACCATTGTCTCTGTTATCTCAAGTGCCTGTTCACCACTGTCAGGCTGTGATATATAAAGATTATCAATATCAACACCTATGTTCTTGGCATATACAGGGTCAAGGGCATGCTCTGCATCTATAAATCCCGCTATACCGCCACGTTTCTGTACTTCTGCAACCATATGAAGTGCAACTGTTGTCTTACCACTTGATTCAGGACCATATATCTCAACAATTCTTCCCTTTGGAACACCGCCGAGTCCAAGTGCTATATCAAGGCTTAATGAACCTGTTGGAACTGTCTCTACATTAAGATTATAATTAGACTCACCAAGCTTCATAACTGAGCCTTTACCAAACTGTTTTTCAATATTTGCAAGTGCGGCATCAAGTGCCTTAATCTTTTCTTCTTTAACCATACTTCTCCTCTCCTTAGCACATATTCTTATACATGCACATCATGAACACCTGTTCGTAAAATATATAATATATTATTGTCCAGCTGATGTCAAGTATAAAGCGAATATTTGTTCTCATTTACATAATTAATATTAATTTATAGTATGAGTATATCATGCTATATTTTATTTGTAAAGTTATTTTTTAAATAATAAATTAAAAATATCAGCAATTAGTAAAAACATACCAATCACTGATACTTTATCATCAGGCAATTTATTTTACAACATTAAGAACAAGTTTTAAAGCCTCATCTGCTGCCTGTGAACGTATTTCCATACGGTTTCCTTTAAATGAATATTCCTTAACAGTAACATTTCCGTTATAAAAACAGCCGATAAAAACACAGCCAACCGGTTTTCCATCCTCTGTATCCGGTCCTGCTACGCCTGTAACAGACACGCATACATCTGCTCCAGCTGCCTTTGCACCGCCTTCTGCCATCTCACATGCAGTCTGGCTGCTCACAGCATAATATTTTTCCAGTGTTTCTTTTTTTACACCAAGCACTGTATGTTTTGCTTCATCACAATATGTTACATAAGCCTGTTTCAACACTGCCGAAGCTCCCGGAACATTCACAATCCTTGACGAAATCATCCCACCTGTACATGATTCTGCCGTTGTTACAGTAAGCTTTTTTTCTTTTAAAACATCAACAACATGCTTTTCAAGAAGACCATTATTTCTTAATTCCATAAATGCTGCTCCCTTCAGATAAAACTTTCCGTTTTATTTTGATGAACCTTCAATAAATACCTTGTAATTCTTTGCAATATAATCAATCAGCGAAATCACTGTAAGTGCAAGTGCAATATATACAACTGCCATGTTTATTATGTTCATATATTTAAATGGCAGATCAAGAACAAGAAGAATTATCATTATCATCTGAAATGTTGTCTTGAATTTTCCCCAATAGCTTGCAGCAATAACAACTCCATTATCAGAAGCAACAAGCCTGAATCCGCTTATTATAAATTCTCTTGCTATAATAACAATGACAATCCATCCTGCAAGTTTTCCAAGGTCAACAAGTGCGATAAGTGCAGAGCAGACAAGAAGTTTATCTGCAAGCGGATCCATAAATTTACCGAAATTGGTCACCAGATTATATTTTCTTGCTATTTTTCCATCTAATAAATCAGTAAGACTTGCTATTATAAATATCGCAACTGCTATATAAGCATTTCCTTTTCCCCAGAAATCTGTATATATAAATATCAGAAAAAAAGGTATTAATATTGTTCTAAGAATTGTAAGTTTATTTGGCAGATTCATATATTCCTCCATTCTTCCATGCCTAATCGCACAGACTACCTATCAAATCGTATTCCATTGCACCGTCAATACGTACTTTAACTATATCACCCGACATAAGATTAGCATCTGTTTTTACAAAAACAAATCCATCCACATTAGGTGCATCTTTATATGAACGGCCTACATAAGTATCATCATCTTCAATCTTGCCTTCTATAAGACAGTCTATAACTTTTCCTACCATTTCTTCCGACTTGTCGAGCGAAACTTCCTGCTGTAGTTCCATGACTGCATCTCTTCTTTGCTCTTTCACTTCTTCATCAATCTGGTCTGGCATAACTGCTGCCGGCGTATCCTCTTCAGGTGAATATGTAAATACTCCAAGCCTGTCAAATTCCATCTCATCAACAAAATCAAGCATTTCCTCATGGTCTTTTTGTGTTTCGCCGGGAAATCCTGTTATAAGTGTTGTGCGGAGTGCAATATCAGGTATATTTTCACGGAGTTTATTTATTACATCTTTAAGTTCCTGCTTTGTTGTTCTTCTGCCCATTTTCTTCAAAATGCTGTCACTGGCATGCTGTATCGGCATATCCAGATAATGGCAGACTTTTGGCTCATTTTTGATAACTTCAATAAGAGCGTCATCTATTTCTTCAGGATAGCAGTAAAGTATTCTTATCCATGCAATATCCTTAATTGCAGCAAGTTTTTTTACAAGCTCTGCAAGCATTTTTTTACCATAAATGTCAACACCATAAACCGTTGTCTCCTGTGCGACAAGTATGAGTTCCTTAACGCCTTTTTCAGCAAGTTGTTCAGCCTGCTTAACAAGATATTCCATTGGATAGCTCCTGTAATTGCCACGCACCTTTGGAATAATGCAGTATGTGCAATGCTTATCACATCCTTCTGCAATCTTTAAATATTCATAATAACCGCCTGTAGTTATTATTCTTTCATCCTTCGTCATTACAAGTCTGTCCGCATCATCTATACAGCTGTATCCCTTGCCTTCAAGAACTGATAATACAACTTCTGCAATTTTATCATATGAAGCTGTTCCAAGAAGAGCATCGACCTCAGGGATTTCTTTTTCTATTTCATCATGATAACGGTGTGCAAGACATCCGGAAACAATAAGTGCCTTACATTTTCCGTCTTTTTTATGCTCAGCCATCTCAAGAATTGTATCAATGCTTTCCTGTTTTGCATCATGTATAAAACAGCATGTGTTTACTGCTATTACATCAGCTTCATATTCATCATCAGTAAATTCAAATCCTCTGTTTCTTAAAATACCAAGCATATTTTCTGTATCTACAAGGTTTTTATCGCACCCTAAGGACACAAACATTATTTTCATGTATTAATCTCCATTCTTTTAAATCTTTTATCAATATACCCATGCACTTATATCAACGTCTCCGTTTATTCCGTCAACTCTGCCTTTGCTTGTATACTGCCACATATTTACACGGCCGCCATATGTATATTCAGTATTTCTGTACTGTGCCAGCCATATTTTGCATGATGAAAACAGATTACCTGAATATATTTTATTTTCAAACCAGTCTTTATTTGCATATGCCATAGCTGTGTATCCGCTGTTCATTACTGTTCTTGCAAATGCATTTATTACATCTGTTCTTGTTGAAGCAGATATTGAATTGGCTCTTCCTTCTTCATAACTGTTTCCTGCCCATTCTACATCAATTGCAAGTGGAAGTGTCACATTGTATCCACGGCATTTTTCTACTATAAAGCTCGCCTCTTCGACAGCTTCTTCAGTATTTACCGCCTGTGTGACAATATATGCACCGACACGGATTCCTGCATTTATTGCACCACGCATATTCTGTTCAAAACGCCTGTCCTGTACAAGTCTTGCAGTTCCATATCCTCTGTAACCCACACGGATAATTGCATAATCAACTCCGGCTGCTTTGACTGCATTCCAGTCAATATCTCCATTATACGTCGAAACATCTATCATTGTACATGATGAAAGTTTACCATTTCCGTCAAAATAATATTGCAATCCATCTATATTCTGCCAGCCTGTCACACGCTGTGAACCCCTGTAATAATATCTGTTTCCGCCAATATTATGCCAGCCATCGCCATATTCTTTTACAAGAACCGGTGAAAGAGTATATACATCATACAATTTCCCGTCTGATGCTGTTTGTGTCTCTTTTTCAGCTGTTGTCTGTGATTCCTGTTTTTTATCACTCTTTACAAGAAATGTACTTATAACACTTTTATCACCATCTGTAACAGAAACTGTTGTTCTTTCTTTTACCAGTCCTTCAAATTCTTTTATTTCATCATTATTTTCTATAAAACATGCTGCTTTTTCATATGATGCAATATCAGAATCGGAAAATAATGCCGTGCTTACATTTTTTGTCTCATAAACATATGAATCATTCTGTGTTTTTATATGAGAAACCACACCATTATTATCATCCAAATACGATGGCGGTGTTATCACAATTGAGCCATTCGGCGTTACCGGCTCATCTTCCGGCTCATCATCCCTGCCATTCTCCGGATCTTCTTTAATTGTGCTTTCATCTTCATATACAACACTTTCAAGAATATTTTCTATAACTGTATATTTTACAAGTGAAACTTCCGCCGCATCAGGAAGTGCGAATCCCTCATATGCCTTTGCAACAAGCGTGTATGTTCCCTCATTCAGGTCAGTTATAACAACTTCTCCATCCTGATTATCATCTTCATACTCTGTTGCACCGGTCTGTGCAACTACGTCTTCTGACTGGCTGCCATTTTCCTGTGTCTGTACTGCCGTACTTTCTTTAAGATTATCTGTACCGCTCTTTTTATCATTTTTAAGTTTATCAACTTTTTCCTGATTTTCTTCAATGCTTCCGCTTAAAAGACGTACTGCAAAATTATGTCCTGTCACAGCTTCTCCTGATTCATTGACAAAATGAGCTGTTATTGAACTCTCTTCTGCATTTGCTTCAAGCATGAGATTTTCAAGCTTTTTTGGTTCTTCTGTCGTCTGTTCCTGCGTTACAGTCTCAGCCTGTGTTGTCGTCTCTTCAACAGCCAGCGTCTGTTTTGTGCCTCTTTTATTTACTGAAATAACCACACAGGTAACGGCTGCTGCTATAACAACAGCAACGATTCCTGCCGCCGTAAGTGTTTTTTTATTTTTAAAAACCCCAGACAAAACATTGGAAAAATCCTTTTTTTCTTTAACCTCTTCAACTTCAAGAATTTCTATTTCATCATCTTGATTATTTTCCTGTTTTATTTCTGTCTTTACTTCTTCCTGTATATTACTATTCTCTTCCACTGCTATTTTCCTCTCTTTAAAACACAGATATTTTCAATATGCTCCGTATATGGAAATAAATCAAATGGCATACATTTTTCTGCCTTATATCCGCCTTTTTCAAGAATCTTTACATCTCTTATCTGTGTATCAGGATTACAAGAAATATATACTATGCTTCTTGGCTTTATCTTTATAAGAGATTTAAGAAATGCTTCATCAGAACCACTTCTTGGAGGGTCCATGATTACAACATCTGCTTTTTTATTCCGGGCATATTCAACAAGGAAATCACCTGCATCACCCTCAAAAAATCTTATATTTTTTATATTATTGATCTGTGCATTAACCTGTGCATCCTCGACCGCTTTCGGATTAAGTTCTATGCCGATAACATTTCCTGCATACTTTGCAGCTGTTATTCCAATTGTTCCTATTCCGCAATATGCATCAACAACTGTATCATTTTTATTTATCCCGGCTGCCTTTATCGCTGCTTTATAGAGTTTTTCTGTCTGTTTGACATTTATCTGGTAAAATGAATCAGGACTTATTCTGAACCTGTTAGAGCAGAGTACATCTTCAATATATCCCTTTCCATAGATGACAATATTTCTTTTTCCAAGCACCATGCTTGTTGACATATTATTAATATTCTGAACTATCGTCGTCACAGACGGGCATGCTTTTAATAATTCTTTTATAAAAGCATTTTTTGACGGAAACTGCACCTGTCCTGTTACAAGGACAACCATCGTCTCATCCGTTGAAAATCCTCTTCTGATAAGAACATGTCTTATAAATCCACGTTTCGTATCTTCATTATAAGGCTGATACTTAAATGACTGAAATAATCTTCTCAATTCTTTTAAAATATTTTCCGACTGGGCATCTTCTATCATACATCCGTCAACCGGAATTATTTTATGTGTGCCTTCTTTATATGTACCTGTAATTATTCTGCCGTCCCTGTTGGTTCCAACTGCAGCATGAACTTTATTGCGATAACAGACTGGTCTGTACATTCCTGTTATCTTTTCACATTCTGCAACACCTCTAAAAAGTTCCGTAACATGTTTTTGTTTTAAACTTAAAGTTTTATCATATGGAACTTTTGTATAACAGCATCCGCCACAGTCATTGCTTACAGAACATGTTATTGTTTTATCTTCTTCAATATATTTTCCGCTCAACACTGCCTCCTGTATCTCTTTTCAGAAAAAAACAGCCATGCAGAATCTGTTGCATGGCTGAGCCTTTATCAATTAATCTTCGTCTGCTGAAGTATTATCAACAATCTTAATCTTTCCTTCGTATAATTCCTTAACTGCAACAGATAATGGTTTCATATCTTCTGCATTATCAATGAGCTCTTTACCCATGAAAATCTTTCTTCTGTCTTCCGGAGTCTTCTTAGGTGCTCTGTCCTTACCGTCTTTATCAGGAATTGTAATCTTGTCATACTTTTCCTCAAGATATCTTGCATCTATAATCTGCTTTGCTCTCTCTGCTGTCGCCTTGACAATTGAGTAGCGGCTCTGTACTACTGCCTGTTCTCCTTCTTCTGCTCTGCTGTTTACAGCTTCCATTAATTCTGAATATGATGGATGTAACATATATAACTCTCCTTAAATTAATATTTTTTTAAATCTTGTCTTATCTGGTTAATTACCTTAATGTTATCAGCATTGTCCGCACTGCACTCTGCAAGTACATCTTCTTTTCTGTGCGTAATATCATCAATGCATACAGCACATTCTTTAACTGTATCATTGATAACTATATAATCATATTTTTCAACACCTTCTGATTCTTTGGCAGCTTTTCTTAATCTTGCAATTATTGTCTCTTCATCTTCTGTTCCTCTGCCTCTGAGTCTCTTCTCAAGTTCATCGGCATCAGGTGGTGTTATGAAAACAAGAACTGCCTCAGGAAATATCTTCTTAACATTAAGTGCACCAACACTTTCTATCTCAAGAATCACATTCCTGTTTGCTTTTATCTGCTCCTCAACATAATCTCTTGGAGTTCCATAATAATTATTAACATACTGGGCATGTTCAAGGAATCTGCCCCTGCTAATCATATCTTCAAACTCCTCTTTTGTCTTGAAGAAATATTCTCTGCCATCCTGCTCGCCTTCTCTCGGCTTCCTTGTAGTTGCAGATATTGATAAAGAATAATTATCATGCTCTTTTAAAAGCTCTTTTATCACTGTGCCTTTACCTGCTCCGGAAAATCCTGAAACAACAAGCAGTGTGCCTTGATTATTCATAATCAGCCTCTTTTCTGTCAAAAATATGTACGAATAATTATATCTGAATTTTGAAAAACAATCAAGTTATTTATCAATATTAATTATTCTATATTCTGTATCTGCTCACGCACTTTCTCTATAAGTGTCTTTAAATCTATAGCAGCATTAGAAATCTCTATATCATTTGCCTTTGACAAAATCGTATTAGACTCCCTGTTCATCTCCTGTGCGATAAAGTCCATCTTTCTTCCTATGCCGCCGGTCTCCTCAAGGCACTTACGTGCATGTGAAATATGACTTCTTAATCTTACTGTCTCTTCATCAACGCATATCTTGTCTGCATATATAATAACTTCTGTTGCTATTCTTGATTCATCTATCTGTGTATCACCAAGAAGCTGTGTAACTTTATTTTCAAGCTTGCTTCTGTACTCTTTCATAATCTGTGGACTTCTGCTCTCAATAAAATCAACAAGTTCTTCCATATGGTTAAGTTTATCCTGCAAATCATTTTTAAGATTTGTTCCCTCAAGAATTCTTGTCTGTTCAAACTGCGAGCAGGCATTTTCCAAAGCTTTACTTATAAATGCCCACAACTCTTCCTCATCTTCCGTCTCTTCCTGCATAGTAATAACTTCAGGATATCTTGAGAGTGAAGTTATTGTTATGTCATTCTGTTTGCCGAACTGTTCAGCCATGCTGTCAAGTATATTCATATACTCAGCCGCAAGATCACTGTTATATTTCAAATGAACATTACTGTCAGCTGTATCTTCATATGAAATAAAAATATCTATCTTACCTCTCTGTGCATATTTTTTAAGCACTTCTCTCATACGTGCTTCAAAAATATTCAGCTTTTTAGGCATCTTTATTCCAGCCTCGAGATATCTGTGATTTACAGACTTCATTTCAATTGTTATTGTTCTTGTTCCCTCGCTTTGCTCACATCTGCCAAAGCCGGTCATACTTTTTATCATTGTGTCAGCCATACCTTTCCGCTATGATAATATATTTAATCATCAAAATCACTTATCAGCTAATTATATCAATAATATAGCAAAAGTACAAGACACAAGTTCATTTTTATGCTAAAATAAGCAAGAAAACAAAGGGAAAATCCTCTCCTCACCACTGGGCATAGTGCATCAAAGATGCACATTTGGATTTTTCCTTCGGAAAAACAAGGAGGACAAATCCTCTCCTCACCACTAGGTTCGGATTTTTCCTTCGGAAAAACAAGGAGGATTTTATGGCACTTGATGGTATTGTCATTTCTAATATAAAACATGAACTAAACGAAAAGCTCATCGGAGGAAGATTATATAAAATTGCACAGCCGGAAGCTGATGAACTTCTTCTTACAATAAAAACGCAAAACGGCCAGTACAGACTTGTAATTTCTGCTAATGCAAGTCTTCCGCTTATATATCTTACTGATGATAATAAGCCAAGTCCGATGACTGCCCCTAATTTCTGCATGCTTTTAAGGAAACATCTCGGAAACGGACGTATTATAGGCATCACGCAGCCCGGTCTTGAGAGAATTCTTGATATTGAGATTGAACACTTGAATGAAATGGGGGATGTATGCCGCAAACATCTTATAACAGAATTCATGGGCAAACACAGCAATATAATATTCTGTGACGGCGACACAATCCTTGATAGTATCAAGCGTGTTTCATCACAGATGAGTTCTGTAAGAGAAGTTCTTCCGGGACGAAAATATTTTATTCCCAATACATCAGATAAGAAAAATCCACTGAATACGAATTATGACGAATTTAAAAACACAGCACTTACACGCCCTGTGAGCACATCAAAAGCAATTTATTCATCATATACGGGTATCAGTCCTGTCGCTGCAGAAGAAATATGTTTTGAAGCTTCAATCAATTCTGACAAGCCTGCGAACTGTCTTGAGGAAAATGAAAGTCTTCACTTATTCAACATTTTCAGCAATATAATGGATAATATTAAAAATAATATTTTCACTCCAAATATTGTATACATCGGAGATGAACCAAAAGAATTCTCATCAATTCCGCTTGAAATGTTTGACAAGTGTACAAAATATGATTCTGTCAGCACTCTTTTAAGAGATTTTTACTCAAAAAAAGATGCTGTAACACGAATCCGCCAGAAATCATCTGATTTAAGGAAAATAGTTTCAACGGCACTTGAACGCTCTGTTAAAAAAGCCGACATACAGGAAAAGCAGTTAAAAGATACTGAAAAACGTGATAAATACCGTGTTTACGGCGAGCTTATAAACACCTACGGCTATAATATTCCGGAAGGCAGCAAGGAATTCAAAGCTCTTAATTATTATACTAACGAGGAAATCATAATTCCTCTTGACCCAACACTCACACCACGCGAAAATTCAGTAAAATATTTTAATAAATATAATAAACTGAAACGTACTTTTGAAGCCGAAAGTGTACAGATAAAAGAAACCCGTGCCGAAATAGCACATCTTGAGTCAGTCGCCTCATCACTTGACATTGCTGTATCTGAGGACGATCTTGCACAGGTCAAGGAAGAATTAATTGAGTCAGGATATATACATCGTCATCAGACACCATCAAAGAAAATTAAAATTGTAAGCAAACCGCTTCACTTCATATCATCCGACGGTTTCGACATATATGTAGGCAAAAATAATTTCCAGAATGATGAGCTTACTTTCAAATTTGCAAACGGCAGCGACTGGTGGTTTCATGCAAAAAATATGGCAGGCTCACATGTCATATTAAAAACTGACGGCAAAGAAATTCCTGACCGTACCTTTGAAGAAGCAGCCGCACTCGCAGCACATTTTTCAAAAGGACACAGCCAGGATAAAGTTGAAGTTGATTATGTTTTAAAGAAAGAAGTTAAAAAACCTGCCGGTTCAAAGCCCGGTTTTGTTGTATACTATACAAACTACTCAATGATAGCATCAACTTTTATAGACGAGATAAAGCAATGCTGATGATGCTATAACATCAATCACGCCGCATCCTGCATAGATTGCAGATATGCCGCCAAAACCAAGAATTAATATAGCAGCTATACTGATAATTGCATAACCGATTGTGATTATCAGTATATTTTTTAATTCAAAAAACTTTTTCTGTGCACATATTATACATAATACTGCCAGAATTGTAATAAAAAATATATCCAGAACAAAACATATCATATATGCTGCCCCTGCTCTGTCTGTCATATCACACACATTTTCATTATATGAAAGTGTTCCGAATATTGCGGGTGGATTCATCCAGAAAACAACGCATCTTATAAGAGCGGCAGCTGTAAAAACAGCTCCCATTATCACAGCAAATATTCTTTTCAAATGAATTCTAAGCACTCCCATTATAAAAAGCGTTATAACTGAAGCCACAAAAACAATAAGCCACTTTGGCATTGAAAAAAGGAACTTATCACCAAAATAATAATCTTTTAAAATATCATAAAGCTGCCCTGACACATCACTGTAACCCGAAGCAATTCTTATTGCCCATTCTCTTGCTACATCAAATATTAATGATGTAAAAAACAATGGTATTATAAGAAGCCATCCAAGATTACTCTCAGCCTTGTAAATAGTCATCTTTGGTATTCCACTTGACTTTACAATTGCTGACGCAAGCAGACTTACAAGTATAAGCAATATTCCTGCAATAAGAAGATGAAGTTTTATAAGTCTTACAACCGTAAACTGTGTATCAAACTCTCCAAGATAAATTTTTGCGAACACTTTATGCATAAATTTATTTTTTTCAAGAACGTATGCAAGTATAAGATATATTCCTGTTACAACATCAAAAATTATAGCCGTATTAAGACATATATCCGTTCCTCTAATGCGAAAAAACACACCTGCAATTCCAACTATTGTTGTAAACAATGCAATTCCAAATATTATCTGATATATAGCATTCATTCCCTTATAATACACAAGATTGTAAACAGAAACAGCTGAAGCATCAGATGTAACGCCACCATTATTCAGGTCTTTTATTATTTTTGTAAAAACAGTACTTCCCGCACCAAATATTAAAATTAGAGCCAGTGCAGCCATAAGTACGGCTACACTGACAACTCTGATAAGAACAATTTGATTCTTCTTCATTTTCATGACATCCTAAACTGTTACTTTTCTAAAATTCTTCTTGCCTTTTTTAACAACTACGCCATCTTCAAATAATTCCATAGGAAATACTGCATCAATAGCTGATACTTTTTCACCATTAACGCTTACGCCGCCCTGCTCAACAGCTCTTCTTGCTTCTGATCTTGAAGACGCAAGTCCTGCCTGATGAACAATTGAAATAATATCGATATTTCCATCTTTAAAAGATTCTTTTGAAATTACAGCTGAAGGCATATTCTGTGCATCTCCACCAGTAAATATAGAACGTGCAGTCTCTTCTGCCTTCTTTGCTTCTTCTTCTCCATGAACAAGCTTAGTAAGTTCATATGCAAGAATTTCTTTTGCTTTGTTAAGCTGTGCACCTTCCCAGCTGTCCATCTTTTCAATCTCTTCAAGTGGTATAAATGTAAGCATTCTGATACATTTTAATACATCTGCATCATCTACATTTCTCCAATACTGATAGAAATCGTATGGTGATGTCTTATCAGGGTCAAGCCATACTGCACCTGACTGTGTCTTACCCATCTTCTTGCCTTCAGAGTTGAGAAGAAGTGTAATTGTCATTGCTGACGCATCCTTTCCTAATTTCTTTCTTATAAGTTCTGTACCGCCAAGCATGTTACTCCACTGATCATCACCACCGAACTGTAAATTACATCCGTATTTCTTGTAGAGCATAAGGAAGTCATATGACTGCATAATCATATAATTAAACTCAAGGAAGCTGAGTCCTTTTTCCATTCTCTGCTTATAACATTCTGCTCTAAGCATATTGTTAACAGAAAAACATGCTCCGACTTCACGTAAGAAGTCAACATAATTAAGATTTAAAAGCCAGTCAGCATTGTTAGCAAGTATTGCTTTGCCATCTGAAAAATCAATAAATCTTGACATCTGTTTTTTGAAACATTCAACATTGTGCTGAATCTGTTCTTCTGTCATCATCTTACGCATATCCTGTCTGCCGGACGGATCGCCAATCATAGCTGTACCACCGCCTACAAGTGCAATAGGTTTGTTACCTGCCATCTGAAGTCTTTTCATAAGACAGAGTGCCATAAAATGACCTACATGAAGACTATCAGCAGTTGGGTCAAAACCAATATAAAATGTAGCTTTCCCATTGTTAATTAAATCTTTTATAAGCTCTTCGTCAGTAACCTGGGCTATAAGTCCTCTTGCTACTAATTCATCATAAAGTGTCATATGTTTATTCCCCACTTCCCGTTTTACAATATTTTCTAAAATGCCATACTAAATTATCATTTTTTTACGCCTGTCAACTATGGAACATATAATAATACCGATTAATATTCCAACACAGTCAATCAGTACATCTGTAACGCAGCCGTTTCTTCCCGGAACGTATAATTGATGAAATTCATCTGAACATGCAAATGCTGCCGTTGCAAAAAAACTTATAAATCTGACGAGCTGCCAACTGACACCATCAACTGTAAATGCCAGATAAACAAGACATGCAAATATTGCATATTCAGTCATATGTGCTGCTTTTCTTACAGGCAATTCTATCTTGTCTATAAGTTCCTGTCTGCCATTCCAGCGTACATCTACAAGATGTACGCTGTCAGCAATATCAACTATGATACCTGCTGCCTTACGGCTGAGATTTCCCGAATTTTCACCATTCTGTCCCGAAAATCCGAATATCATAACCGCACAAATAATAGCAGGAATCCATATAAATATTTTTAAAAATTTACTTTTCATAAATGTCATCACGACATATGCTCATGATGTAACAATTAGATTGTTACAACACGCATTGTATTTGTGAGACCTCTCTTTGATGTTGGAGAAGAGTTTGTTGCTATACCGGCAGATACAATGACAACATCTCCCTCGCCAATATATCCAGCATTCTCTGCTGTGACAAGTGCATGCTCAATAATCTTATCTGTAGAAGTCTCAATAGCAGTTTTAACAGGTTTTACACCCCAATAAATCTGCATTTTTCTAAGAACAGAATCATATGGTGAACATCCAACAATCTGTGTATCCGGCTTGAGCTTAGATGCAAGTCTTGCTGTAAATCCTGAAATTGTAGGGCATACAATTGCTTTTGCATTTAAGTTTTCTGCTGTCTGTACAGTTGCATTAGTAACAGCACTTGATACTCCTCTCTTTGTATGAAGCTTAGCATAGTCTGCATACTTCTTAGGTAAATCCTGCTCTGTAGTCTCAGCAATCTTAACCATCATCTTTAATGCTTCAAGAGGATACTTACCATTAGCTGTCTCACCTGAAAGCATAACAACGTCTGTACCATCATAAATAGCATTGGCAACATCAGTAACCTCGGCTCTTGTAGGACGTGGATTACGAATCATTGAATCAAGCATCTGTGTAGCTGTGATAACTGTCTTATATGCTGCATTACATTTTTTGATAATTTCCTTCTGGATATGAGGAACCTGCTCAGCAGGAATTTCAACACCCATATCACCACGGGCAACCATGATACCATCAGCAACTCTGATAATCTCATCAAGATTCTTAATGCCTTCTGCATTCTCAATCTTAGCAATTACAGGAATATCTGCATTATGAGACCAGAGAAGTTCCTTGATTTCCTGAATACAAGCTGCATTTCTTACAAATGAAGCTGCAATAAAATCAAATCCCTGTTCAATACCAAATAAAATATCATCCTTATCCTTATCTGTGATACCCGGGAGACGGATACTTACATTAGGAACATTAACACCTTTTCTTGAACCAAGCTCACCGCCATTTACTACTGTACATTCAATATCAGTGCCATCTATAACATTATTTACACAAAGTTCAATAAGACCATCATCAATAAGAATTGTATTTCCCTTTGAAACATCCTGTGGAAGACCTGCATATGTGATTCTTCCGATTGTCTCATCACCAAGTACGTCTCTTGTTGTAAGTGTAAACTTCTGATTTTCTTTAAGTGTTACTTTCTTATCGTCCTTGAGGTCACCTGTTCTTATTTCAGGTCCCTTTGTATCAAGCAATGTAGCAATAGGAATATTGAGTTCTTCTCTTACACTCTTAACTAATGCGAAACGTCCTGCCTGCTCTTCATGATCACCATGAGAGAAGTTAAATCTTGCAACATCCATTCCTGCAAGAGCAAGACTTTTGATGAGTTCTCTGTCATTAGTATTAGGACCCATTGTACAAATTATTTTAGTTTTTTTCATTCTGACCTCCAAAATAAACTTTAATTCAATTAATTTTATCTCATACTAAACACAAATACAGATTATTGCATAAATCTTTTATAATAGCAATAAGAAAAAATACTGTTTTTTCAGTACTATATTGATACTAACATATTTATGCCGTTCTTTCAAAACATTTTTTAATTTTTTTGTGTATTCTGATTGTTATTATCACCTGTAACATGTATATGTGTATACAGATGATCCTGACAATATTCAAGATTGCCTGCACATTTTGTGCAGAATCTGAATGTAAGATTATCGCCATCCAGCTCTGTCCTGTTACAGACAGCACATCTGTGCTTTGTACCTCTCGGATTAATATACGGTTTATTGGCACTATCCCATGTGCTTTTTTCAGAGTTCGCATTATAAAATCTCTCGTTGAAACTTCCCGCATTTTTTCTTGCCTTATCAGCTCTTTTCTCAGCTTTACGATAATTCTTCTGTGTATATGTCCTGCCAGGTGCCTTTCTTGTAGCAAAAAAGAAAATGATAAAATTAAGCATTGAGATTAATGCACATGTTGCCATAACATAACATGTATATGAATTACCGGCAAGAAGTCCTGCATTATAAAATCCTCTCCATATAGCCTTAGGCATTACAGGTGTAAGATATCCGCCAATAATCGTTATTGCAAATATAATTCCATCAAGCCATCCAAGCCACTTCATCTTTATAGGAAGTACAAAAAACAGAAGGACTTCCGTATCTGCCTGTTCGACCGCAAATGCTAGAAACAGTGCAAGATTAATATAATATGTTGACATGTTAAATGACCAGCCAAATATAATGTAAATAACAAATGCTGCAATAATATGCAGGATTACTCCGCTGAAATAATAGACATTAAACTTAAATGAACCCCATATTCTCTCAAGTACAGTTCCGATTACATAATAAAAATATAATGTAAATACCATAAAAATAATGCTGCTTGACGGTGGCTGCAAAATAAACGTAACCAGTCTCCATACCTGACCATGCAGTACCTTTGCCACATCAAGACTAAGATAATAAGTATATACATCAGGTGCGAATAATTCTATAACAAACCCTACAAGATATATACCTATAATATAATACATAAGATTTGGTATGGCATATTTACCAAATCTACGTTCTAACTTATCAAAGAATTTCATACTTTAAACAAGCCCCTTTCAACGCCTTTGTGCTAATTAAATTTAGTATAAATATATAAACTGTTTTTGTCAACGAATCATCACTGTTCTTTTATAAAAAATATATTAAAACTCTAAAATTTTGCATTGCCATAATATGTAAAATCAATAAAATAAGGTTATAATGTTGAAATTTATTTTTTTTCATAATATAATGAAACGAATCGCATTATTCGACAAATTATAATTAAGGAGGCAGGCACTTTTTGCCTGATATTTTTATGAATTCATATAAACTTGGAATTGATATAGGTTCAACCACCGTTAAAATTGCCCTTATTGATGACAACAATACAGTGATTTTTTCAGACTATGAACGTCATTTTGCCAATATACAGGAAACATTACAGTCGCTTCTTGAAAAAGCTGTAGCTTCTGTTGGTAATTTTAACTGCCACCCTGTAATTACAGGTTCAGGCGGTCTCACTCTTGCCAAACATCTTGAAGTTCCTTTTACGCAGGAAGTTGTTGCCGTTTCCACTGCTCTTCAGGCTGAAGCTCCGCAGTGCGATGTTGCAATAGAACTTGGTGGAGAAGATGCCAAGATTATATATTTCACTAATGGTGTTGACCAGCGTATGAATGGTATCTGTGCCGGCGGTACAGGTTCTTTTATTGACCAGATGGCTACTCTTTTACAGACTGATGCCTCAGGCCTTAATGAATATGCAAAGAATTACAAATCTATATATCCTATCGCTGCAAGATGTGGAGTTTTCGCAAAATCAGACATCCAGCCTCTTATCAACGAAGGTGCAACAAAAGAAGATTTGTCAGCTTCTATTTTTCAGGCTGTTGTTAATCAGACCATATCAGGTCTTGCATGTGGTAAGCCAATCCGTGGCAATGTTGCATTTTTAGGTGGTCCTCTTCACTTCTTATCAGAGTTAAGAGAAGCTTTTATACGTACATTAAATCTTGGTCCTGACCAGATTATTGCCCCAGAACATTCTCATCTTTTTGCAGCAATCGGTTCTGCAATGAATTACAAAGAAGATATATGTGTTGATGTTTCAGACATTATAAAACGTCTTCAGGGCAAGATTAAACTTGACTTTGAAGTTGAACGTATGGAGCCTTTATTTGAAAATAAAGAAGCTTATTCTTCATTTACAGAAAGACATAATAAAGCAAAAGTTCCTACTGCTGACCTCGCATCATACAGTGGCAACTGTTATCTTGGTATTGATGCCGGTTCTACAACCACAAAAGTTGCACTCGTAGGCGAAGACGGTAAACTCCTCTACTCATTTTACAGCAGTAACAATGGTTCTCCGCTTGCCACAACAATACGTGCCATCAAAGACATTTATACAAAGCTCCCTAAAGATGCCAAGATTGTACAGTCATGTTCTACAGGATACGGCGAAGCTCTCATAAAATCAGCACTTATGCTTGATGACGGCGAAGTTGAGACAGTATCACACTTCTATGCTGCCGCATTTTTTGACCCTGAAGTAGACTGTATCATTGATATCGGCGGTCAGGATATGAAATGTATCAAGATTAAAAACCAGACTGTTGATTCAGTACAGTTAAATGAGGCATGTTCGTCAGGATGTGGTTCATTCATTGAGACATTTGCCAAATCACTTAATTACTCTGTTCAGGACTTTGCAAAAGAAGCTCTTTTTGCAAAACATCCTATTGACCTCGGTACAAGATGTACTGTATTCATGAACTCAAAAGTTAAACAGGCTCAGAAAGAAGGTGCAGAAGTTGCTGATATTTCTGCCGGACTTGCATACTCTGTTATCAAAAATGCACTTTACAAAGTTATCAAAATTTCTGATCCGGGTGACCTTGGAAAACATATCGTTGTTCAGGGTGGTACATTCTACAATGATGCTGTCCTTAGAAGCTTTGAAAAAATCACAGGCGTAAAGGCAGTCCGTCCTGACATTGCAGGTATAATGGGTGCATTTGGTGCCGCATTAATAGCCAGAGAACGTTATGACGGAATTTCAGAATCTACAATGCTTTCTATAGACAAAATTAACGAGCTTACATACAGCACAACAATGACACGTTGTAAGGGATGTACCAACAACTGCTACCTTACAATTAATAAATTCTCTGGCGGAAGACGTTTCATTACAGGAAACCGCTGTGAACGCGGACTTGGAAAAGAAAAAACAACTGAAAAAATGCCAAATCTTTTTGAGTACAAGCTTCACAGACTTTTTGATTATGAACCACTTGCAGAAGATGCTGCAACGCGGGGAACTGTCGGCATCCCTCGTGTGCTTAACATGTATGAAAATTATCCTTTCTGGTATACATTTTTTACAAAATTAGGATATCGCGTCGTTCTTTCACCACAGTCAAGCAGAAAGATTTATGAACTCGGTATTGAGTCGATACCATCAGAATCAGAATGTTATCCGGCAAAACTTGCACACGGACATGTAACATGGCTTATTAAACAGGGTGTTAAGTTTATCTTCTACCCATGCGTTCCTTATGAACACAAAGAAATTGAAAAAACAAACAATCATTATAACTGTCCGATTGTAACATCTTATGCTGAAAACATTAAAAATAATGTAGAAGAATTAAAAACTGAAAATATTGATTTTAGAAATCCATTCCTCTCTTTTGAAAATGTTGAAATTCTTGAAAAACGTCTTTCTGAAGAATTCAATAACATTCCGTCATCACAGGTAAAAGCAGCTGTTAAAGATGCATGGAATGAACTTATGCAGTCAAAGGAAGACATACATAAAAAAGGTGAAGAAGTTATCAAATACCTTGATGAAACCGGTAAACGCGGTATCGTCCTTGCCGGTCGTCCATATCACGTTGACCCTGAAATCAACCATGGTATTCCTGAACTTATCAATTCATATGGCATTGCTGTTTTAACAGAGGATTCAGTCTCCCATCTTGGTAAAGTTGACCGTCCTCTCATCGTTATGGACCAGTGGATGTACCACTCAAGACTTTATGCAGCTGCAAGCTATGTTAAGACAAAAGATAACCTTGATCTTATCCAGCTTAATTCTTTCGGATGCGGTCTTGATGCTGTTACAACAGATGCAGTAAATGATATCCTTACAAAGGCCGGTAAAATATATACTGTACTTAAAATTGACGAAGTTAATAACCTTGGTGCTGCAAGAATCCGTGTACGTTCACTCATCGCAGCTTTAAAGGTACGTGAAAAGAAACATTACCAGAGAAAGATTGAAAGTGCTGCATTTAGCAGAGTAGAATTCACACCTGAAATGAGAAAGAATTATACTATTCTCTGCCCTCAGATGTCACCAATCCATTTTGACCTGCTTGGTCCTGCACTCTCATCATGCGGATATAATTTTGAAGTTCTTGACAATGACAATAAGTCATCAGTTGATATGGGACTTAAATATGTAAATAATGATGCATGCTACCCTTCTCTTATGGTAGTCGGACAGATTATGAATGCTGTTCTCTCAGGTAAATATGATTTAAGCAAGACAGCTATTATCATCACACAGACAGGCGGCGGATGCCGTGCATCAAACTATATCGGTTTCATCAGACGAGCACTTTCAAAAGCTGGATTATCTTATATTCCTGTAATATCACTCAGTGCACAGGGGCTTGAAGTCAACTCAGGTTTTAAATACGACCTGAAAATGCTCAAAAAAGCAATGATGGCTATTGTTTATGGTGATGTATTTATGAATGTTGTATACAGAACACGTCCATATGAGAAAGTGCCAGGTTCTGTCAATGCTCTCCATGAGAAATGGAAAAAAGTATTAATTGAACAGCTGACACAGCCTAAAGTTTCTATGCGTGAATACAATAAAAACGTCCGTGCAATAATAAAAGATTTCGATAATATTGAACTTCTTGATATTAAGAAACCTAGAGTTGGTGTTGTAGGAGAAATCCTTGTAAAATTCCTTCCTTCTGCCAACAATTACATTGTAGACCTGCTTGAAAGTGAAGGTGCTGAAGCTGTTGTTCCTGACCTTATGGGATTCCTGCTTTACTGTGCCGAAAATGCAAACTTCAAGCGTGATTACCTCGGTGCTTCAAAGAAATCAGCATTTTTGAACAATTCAGTTATTAAAATTCTTGAATGGTTCAGAAAGAGCTCTACAAAAGCATTAAAAGAAAGCAAGCGTTTTACTGCTCCATCAAGTATCCAAGAAACAGCTGCTCTTGCAAAAGACCTTGTTTCACTCGGCAACCAGACCGGTGAAGGATGGCTGCTTACAGGCGAAATGATTGAACTCATACATAATGGTGCAGGAAACATTGTATGCTGTCAGCCATTTGCATGTCTTCCTAACCATATTGTTGGTAAGGGCGTAATTAAAGAGCTTCGTGCTGCTTTCCCTGAGTCAAATATCATTGCAGTTGACTACGACCCGGGTGCTTCAGAAGTCAACCAGCTTAACAGAATCAAGCTTATGCTCGCAACCGCAAATAAAAATCTTGCAAAAGAATCTAAGTAGTGTTATTATTAGATTAGTTTTTAAAACGTAGCTTTATTTTATTTAGTAAAGGGGATTGATTATTCAATGTTTATGTTATTTATTGGTCCAATCATTGGAGTTGCTGTTTCAATTATCGCCACAGTTGTAATTGTATCTTCTGTTGGTGCATTAGCAGACAGCGAATTAGATTCAGATGAATAAAACTTTCTAGTTTTCATTCATATTATTGTTCTCCTAATATTGAGTGTTTAATTCGCTCAAAAAATCCCCCGGGTGTCATCAGACACCCGGGGGATTTTATTACGTATTTCTATATATTTTCTATCTGCCAGTCAATCGGCTCTACTCCATTTGCTTTCAAAAATTCATTAGCTTTGCTGAAATGTTTACAGCCAAAAAAGCCTCTGTATGCTGAGAGCGGACTTGGATGAGGTGCTGTAAGTATAAGATGCTTTGGATTAGTAAGCATTGGGATTTTACTTTGTGCCGGTCTTCCCCAGAGCATGTATACAATAGGTCTGTCCTGTGCATTAACAGCCTGAATAACTGCATCTGTAAAATTTTCCCAACCTCTTCCCTGATGCGAATTGGCCTGATGTGCACGTACTGTAAGTACAGTATTTAATAGCAAAACGCCCTGGTCTGCCCACTTTTTCAAATATCCGTTATTAGGAATATAACATCCACAGTCCTCATGCAGTTCTTTATATATATTCTGCAATGATGGTGGAATATCATGCTGTGATGGAAGTACAGAAAAACTTAACCCATGTGCCTGATTTTCATTATGGTATGGATCCTGTCCAAGAAGCAGCACTTTCACTTTACTTAAAGGTGTAAAATGAAATGCATTAAATATATCTTCTGCAGGCGGATATATAATTGTTTTACTATATTCATCCTTTACAAATGTATATAATTTTTTGTAATAATCCTTTGAAAATTCCGGGCTTATTGCATCAAGCCAGTCATTATTAATCATTGACATATTTTATACACCTCTATAAACGCATAGGAATATCTCTATTTGCAAGATATTTCTTTAAATCCATTATTTCCATTTCTTTATAATGGAACAATGACGCTGCCAAAGCTGCATCTGCTTTTCCTTCAGTAAAAGCATCATAAAAATGTTCCATACTACCTGCTCCGCCTGAGGCAATTACGGGAATGGATACATTTTCTGCAATTGTTCTTGTAAGCTCAATATCATATCCAGCCTTAGTTCCATCACAATCCATACTTGTCAGAAGTATCTCACCGGCACCAAGCTTTTCAGCTTTCATTGCCCACTCAACCGCATCAATATTCATATCAACACGGCCACCGTTTTTATAAATACTCCATCCACTGCCATTATCGCGTTTTTTAGCATCTATTGCAACCACAACACACTGGCTTCCAAACTTGTCTGCTGCTTCACTTATAAGTGTCGGATTCATAATAGCTGCCGAATTAATTGAAATCTTATCTGCACCTTCTCTCAAAAGCACCTTAAAGTCATCAACACTTCTTATTCCACCACCAACTGTAAATGGAATAAATACCTTTTCAGCAACCTTTCTTACCAAATCTACAGTTGTACTTCTTCCGTCACTTGAAGCTGTGATATCAAGAAATACAAGTTCATCAGCTCCTGATTTATCATACATCTGGGCAACTTCAACCGGGTCTCCTGCATCACGCAGATCCACAAAATTAGTCCCCTTTACAACTCTTCCGTTTTTACAATCCAGACATGGAATAATTCTCTTTGTAAACATATATTATATCTCCAATCAATATAATTACTAATATTATAATGAAGCAAAGTTCTTCAAAATTCTCAAACCAACATCACTGCTCTTTTCAGGATGGAACTGACATGCAAATATATTTCCTGATTCAACAGAAGCATGAATATGTGTTGAATATTCAGTTGAGGCTGCAACTATATTTTCATCCTCAGCTTTAAGATAATATGAATGTACAAAATAAACGTAAGAGTTATTAGCAATTCCGTCAAACAATCTTGCCTGTGGCTTTATATTAAGTGAATTCCATCCCATATGAGGAATCTTCAATCCTTCCTTTGGTGGAATTCTTAATATCTCTCCTTTAAGAATTCCAAGTCCCTCTGCTCCCGGTGTCTCATCACTCTTTTCAAATAAAAGCTGTAATCCAAGACAGATTCCTAAAAATGGCGTATCCTTTTCGGCTACTTTTTTTATTGTATCAACAAGATTAAAATGGTCAAGATTATTCATTGCATCTCCAAACGAACCTACGCCCGGAAGAATAACCTTATCAGCCTGAAGTATCTCACTCGAATCTCTTGATACAATAACATCCTGACCTAAATACTTTAATGCCTTTTCTACACTCTTTAAATTGCCCGCGTCATAATCGATTATAGCTATCATTTATTATCTTGCCTTTCCGTATGCTTCGATTTTTTTATAGTACTGCGTAAAATTATTATCAGACATAGCAACTAATGATACTGCTTCTGATTCAGATATTTTAAATGTATCGTTAAAAGCCTGTATAATCTGTGCTCGTGCTTCTTTCATCTGGTTTCCGACACCAAGACTGTTCGCTTCATTATAATATGTATCATATCTGGCAAGTCCTTTTACAAGTGCATTGATTGCCTCCGTTTTCATATCCATTTCCATATAATTCTGATATGATTCATACTGTCTTGTAACATATGTTATAAGCGTTGCCTGTCTGTACAATGTCTCATCACTCTTATTTAATTTCATTCCTGATAATGATTCATAAACTTTTGAATAATCACCATTTTCAAGATTTGTTTTTGCCTTTGAAATTGCTGTTGTATAGCTTACTGTTGTATTAAGAAGTGAAATAAGAACAATCACACTTGCAACAAGTGTAATAAATAACATTATGCTCTTAGGTTTTATCTTTAATATATCTCCAGGCTTTGGTTCCGGCTTTGGCTTTTTCTCTTTCTTAGGTTTTGCAGCTTTCTTAGCTGCTTTTGCATCCTTAGCCTTCTTTTTCTCAGCAGCCTTAACTTCTTTCTCTTTCTTGGCATTTTCTTTTTTAACTGCTGCTGCCGCCTGTTTTTCTTCTTTTTTCTTCTTCTGTTCTTCTATATCTGCAAGTTCAGCTTCTTCTTCCAGTTTATCCTCTTCAGCATTTTTCTTCTTCAACTGGGCAATACGATATTTAAGCTTAGCTATAAGCCCCTTTTTAGGTGCAATATTTTCGTCAAGATTATCTTTGTCACCATACATTTCCTTGATAAGCTGTACATTCTCATCTTTGCTTCTGTCTGGTTCTTCCGGCAAATCATTTTTTTCTGTCTTATCTTCCGATGTATCATCATAAATATCATTATTTACAGAATTTTCATCATCTTGATTGATATTATCAGCAATGTCTGCCCTGTTTTCATCAAGGATACTTTCATTTTCCGGCTGTGGTTCTGCCTGTGGCTGTAACTCTGCCTGTGGCTCTGATGCTGACTGTCTGATATCATCATCTTTTCTTACATCATCAACAGATTTTTTAGTTTTATTTGTCTTTACAACTTTTTGTTTAGACGACTTTTCTTTTTTTTCAATATCTAAATCTTCATCTTCTTCATCAAGATTCTCAAAGAAAACACTTTTTATAACAGAAAAAATATTATTTTTCTTTGTCTTTTCTTTCTTCTGTTTTTTCTTGCCTTTTTTTGATGCTTTTGCTGAGTCAGCCACCGTCTCACCATTATCAACAGTATCAACAGCCATATTGACATCAGCTTTTTTTTCGTCAGATTTCTCTTTATTATTCTGATTATTAATGTTGTCTTTTTCTTCCTTCGTGTCATCAAACAAATCATCAACTGATGATGTATCTGTTGTGACCTGCTCTATAATATTATCAAGCCCCATCTGTGAAAGCCTTTTCATATCATCTTCTGAAAGTTCTGGTTCAGAAAAATCCGGTTTTTCATCTAAGCTCATTTATTTTCTCCTCATTCTATAAATACTGCCATTTTAAACATTAAAATTGTATCATACAATAATCAAATTAACAATAAATTACTTTAAAAGCATATCTCGTAATTCTTCAACAAAATCCTTTGCATTCTTATTAATGCCACATGCCCTCTCCCCTATATTTTCAGGAAGCTGGTAAAATTCATCATTAATTCTATACATTTTACTTTTTTGATTAATAAAAACAATTTTCTCAAATGGCCATCTGAAAACATTCGGATGATTAAAATCCTCACCGAGTTCAATTATAAGCAGTTCCTTATTTAATGTTGCCGACAGCCATTTATTATATAAATCCCACTGTTTCTGTCCGTTTTCTTCATTGTCAGCAAATGGAGCACATACTCTTTTAGGATTAACTTCTGTATTTTCAAAAATATTTTCTTTATTTGTTGTAATAATAAAATAATTCTTTTTATCTAAATAATTATTAAAAAAAGTTATTATCTCATTCATTGCAGATATTTCACCATACTTATCACTTGTAAGCTGCGAACCAATTCCTATTACAACCATCTGTGCTTCATTATAATCATTAATAAAATCTTCTATATTAAAATCTTTCAAACTTATATCTCCAATTTTTTATATACAATATGCTGCCACCAGTAATGTGACAGCATATAAAATACTAATATCTTTTATTATTTCTGAGCATTAATCAGCTTATCAATCTCACCAACAAGCTGTCCTATTTCAGGTTTTGATAACTGTGCATTTGCACCAAGCAATTCACCTTTTGCTCTCATCTGTTCATTGATAAGAGATGAGAATATAATAACAGGAATATTCTTTAACTGCTCATCTGTTTTTATTAATTTTGTAAGATGATGTCCATCCATCTGAGGCATCTCAATATCTGTTATTATACATGCAATATCGTTAGGTACTGCACCTGACTTAACTTCCTGAAGGTAATCCCATGCTTCTTGTCCATTAGCAAATCTTGTAAGATTAACATAACCAGACTTTTTAAGAGAATTGCCTATCATTGCACCAAGAAGTGGAGAATCTTCAACTGAAATAACATGAGCCTGACTTCTCTCTCTTCCTTCATATTCTTCTATATCTGATACTTTAAGACCAGTTTCCGGACTAATATCTGATACTATCTTCTCAAAGTCCAATATAATAATAAGCTGATTATCAATCTTAACTACACCTGTCGCAATACCACTGTCCTGAGAACTTACTGTACTATCCGGTGTAATTATATCAGCCCATGATACTCTGTGAATACCAATAACTGTATGAACGTGAAATGCTACATTCAACTGATTGAAATTAGTTATAATAAACATATCTTTTTTTATATCTGGCGAAGGCTTTGCATTAATAACTTTAGCAAGGTCTACAACTGTAATCATCATATCTCTTGGCATAAAAATACCTTCAACATTAGGATGTGAATTAGGTACAGGTGTTACGACATGAAATGGAACTATCTCCTTTATCTTCGCTACATTAATACCGTAATGATTATTGCCAACTGTAAATTCCAAAACTTCTAATTCATTTGTTCCGCTTTCCATTAATATGTTAGTTTCCATATCTAAAATCCTCCGATTCACGTTCATTTCATTAATTTATTATAACAAGTTTTTACAACTATTTCAACATAATTAAACGTATAATTAAGACTAATTCTACTTAATAATCTGCTTAATAAGTTCAGGTTTTTCACACTTTTTATCCACTATTTTATATGAATTCAAAATAATATTAATAACATCATTTTTTACTTCTTTTTTATTAAAATATATAGTTGCAATTTCTTCATTTTTATTGACAAAATCACCTGTTTTTTTATGAAGAACTATTCCTGCAGATAAATCAACAGGACTGTCTTTATCCTTTCTTCCTGCACCAAGAATCATAGATGCTCTTCCTATCTGTTCACATTCGATTGATTCAACATACCCCTCAGAATTTGATATTACAGGCACAATATAACTTGCATTTACAAGTTTCATCGGGTTGTCAATATTACTTATATCTCCACCCTGGGTCTTGATAAATTCCTTAAATTTTGAATATGCAGTGCCATTCGTCAGTGATGATTCAAGCATATCTTTGGCCTGTGCGGCATCCGATGCTTTTCCGGCTGCCTCTAAAATCTGTGTTCCAAGTGCAATGCAAAGATTATGCAAATCAGCTGGTCCTTTTCCCTTTAATGTTTCAATAGCTTCAACAACCTCCAACGCATTTCCAATATTATATCCTAATGGCTGATTCATATCAGATATAACCGCAATCGTTTGCTTATTTGATGCTTTTCCTATCTTTACCATCTCATGTGCAAGTTGTAATGCATCATGTTCGTTTTTCATGAAAGCTCCACTTCCAGACTTAACATCAAGTACAATTATATCTGCACCAGCTGCAAGTTTTTTACTCATAATACTGCTTGCAATAAGTGAAACATTTTCTACAGTTGCCGTAACGTCCCTCAATGCATAAATTTTCTTATCAGCAGGAGCAAGACTTAGCGTCGGTCCATTAACTGCAATACCGATATGTTTTATATTTTCTATAAATTGTTCATTAGTCAATGATGTATTAAAGCCCGGAAAAGATTCCAGTTTATCAATTGTACCGCCTGTGTTGCCCAATCCTCTCCCGCTCATCTTCGCCATATTAATGCCAAGTGATGCTATCATTGGTGCCAACACAAGTGTAGTTTTATCTCCCACACCACCGGTACTGTGTTTATCAGCTTTAACTCCCGGTATACAGGATAAATCCAGTTTCTCACCGCTATCTGTCATTGCCTTAGTCAATGCAAAAGTTTCTTCATCTGAAAGGCCTTTAAAATAAACGGCCATAAGAAATGCTGACATTTGGTAATCCGGAATACTCCCCTGTGTATATCCTTTAACAATGTAATTAATCTCAGATTCAGTAAGACATCCACCCTCTCTCTTCTTTAAAATCAAATCATACATTCTCATATAAATCACCTGCCACTTTATTTAAATATTCACATTTATTATCTTATTTATAATTTTACTCTTTTTATAGAATATACGCAAGCGTTTTATCAATATTTTATATTGTATAATGTGAAATATTTCACTTTTTAAATCACTATCACCTTTCGGACTATAAATTTCAATATATAACAGCTTATCTGAATCAGACAAATAAAAAAAACCTATGGAATAACCACAGGTTTAATAACAATATTATCAAAGGATTGCTCCCTCAAAACTGCACATTAAATATATCTTTTTTCATCCGATTACCTTTAAAGATAACTCTCGTTCTATCTCGTTGCGTTTCATTACAAACCTAACCTCTTCGGTTA
>NZ_JBBMES010000005.1:0-206363 GCF_040096395.1 Lachnospira hominis (ex Hitch et al. 2025)
TAGTCACAGATCCTGCTACAAGGCTTTGTGTCATACTTTTTACATCAGTACCAGTTACGGATAAGGTATAATCACCCATTTCCTTTCTTTCTGCCGATTTTTCTGCACGTTTCTTTGCAGCTTTTTCTTCCTCTGCTTTTTTAGCAGCTCTTTTCTCTTTTACTTTTTTCTCTTTTTCTCTGTTCTCTTTTGCTTTTCGTTCAGCATTCTCTTTCGCTATTTTCCCATCTGGATCATTTGTACAAGATGCTGTCTCTATAATATTTCCGTTTGCATCAATCATATAACTCTGATTTGTCACAGTGCCCAAACATCCATTAATCGTATCTTTTGTACAATCCGGAATGGCTGCTAAGTTTTCCTCCAAATACTTTGCTTTTTCCGGATCATTCATGCATTTTTGTAAAAATGCACTTGAAACAGATACCGTTGTCGGAATACCCTGCATTGAAGTCAGCCCTATATTCATATAATGGTATTTTCCTTGCAAGTATTTTGAATAATCATTTACATTACTATACCCTGTCTTAATCTGCTCTGTTTTTGTCACACCGGGACGTGATGTTTTTAATTCAACTGTACTTGTTGTCACGTTGCCATCTTTTGTATTTGTACTATCCTTTTCACTATCTGTTTTTTTTACAGTATTCTTATAATTTGAAGCATAATACGATGTGTAACTGCTGTTATTGATACCCGTAATTGCCATAATCCTACCTCCCTGTTATTGAAACTTAAAATAATTTCTATTATATTGAACGACTTGGATATTTAATTTCCGTTGATGTAAATTCATCTTCTGCCGAAACATTGATATGCCCACTGCTGTCAATGGCATACTCTTTACCATAAACAGAAAACGTATCTCCTTCTTTATATCCGATTTCTATCCAGTTTATATCATTTAACTGTTTTATCTTTGCGTCAACATTTATGGTCTTTCCTGATTCCTGCAATAAATAAGTGTATTTTCCTGCTCCCGCATCTATAGAAAAGAATCCCGGAGAAATCCCGACTTTCTCACAGACTGACAGTACTTCCTCATTACTGTAGAGATAACCCCACACACTCTTTCCCTGTGCCAGATCAGATAAAATATTACTTGCTTTGTGCATTTCCCACTTATAATTTGTCCCTTTTTGATTTGTATTCTCTGCAAGCAACGATTCCGAGGCTGCCCAGCCTATCCTTCCATTGTTGACCGTCCATGTATATTTACCGCCACTTGATGTTGTCCATGAATAATAACTCTTATTACTTAATACCAAAGAATTATTTGCAGCACAAATGCCTGACATGGTGCTTGTATTCATTTTCGGTACTGCATAATTAGGTACTACCTGTCTGCTCCCATTAAGGTCAAAGGAAATAACCCCGTACTCCTTAAAATCAGAATTATATCCACAGGAAACATTCTCCCCAAAATTGATTGCATCCAAAATAGCACTTGAATTATTATAGTTTGCAAAATAATAAGCCAATTCACTGTTAGAAATATTCGCATTTTTATCTATCAGTGCAGCTATTGATTGCTTTTTGGTGTATTCCTGCCTCTGCTTGCTTTGAATATGTCAATAGCTGGTTTACTGTGTTTACATCTGTTACTGTCTTCATAATTATTCTCCAAACCCTTTTTCAACATTAAACGCCAAACATATGCTGCAATTTGTCCAGCATATTATTTACTCTGCTTTCAACAGCTTCTGGCTGATTCCTTAATTCATACCTGCTTCCATAGTAATCATTTAAACGGTCTTTCATTTCATTACAAAATAATTTTTGATCTGTTTTACTTCCAATTCCAACAACCATGTAATCTGGTGTCATTTTCTCCATGATAGAATTACGTGCCGAATCATTAAAATGAACATATTCGTCAATCATGTCTGAAAAACCTGCTTGTAATTGCTCTGGAACATACATTTCATTTACTTTCCTTAGTCCCGCTTCACTTGCACTTAACAAAAATACGGATTCATAGGAAGTTCCTCTATATCCCTCTTTGGCATTTAAAGAGTCCATATCTGCTGTCATTGTATTAATTTTCTCTTTTAAATCTTTCATTTCATCTTCTGTCAAATATTCAGAAGCATTTTCGTCCAGCCATTTTCCAAAAACCTCTGACTGATTTTCCAAACAGCCTTCAAACGCACTTTGTTCTCCAGAAATGGAAGCTGCTTTCAAATCTAATTTGAATAAATTTTCACATTTGTATTCTGCTGGTATTTCTTTTATCTCTCCATTGATTGACGAAAAATGCATTGCCTGAAAATCTGAGACTTTATCACGAGCAGTCTCAACTAACTTTCTTGCTGAATCACTGATTTTCACATCATCCTCCGAAATAATATTCTGAGAAACAGTTGTTTTCTTCTCAACCTTATTTTTTATCATCTCTGGATTATTAATATACCTATTTCCTTGAACTTTCATAGCAACCTCCTTAAGTTAGTCCACACTTTCTATACTTCTTTATCTATCTTGCTTGATGTCAAAGAAAAATCCGTCTTAGAGTATGTACCATTATTTGTATAGGTTGCACTCGCCCGGTTTGCAGCATTCGATATACCAGTTGCTTTCTGCGATATTTTGCTTACAAAAGAATTATATCCTGTAAAGACCGTTTTCAGCGAACTGATATCTGCCTGCTTTAAAGCATCCTCATCTAATTCCAACTTGTTTCCTTTTCCTATGGTAATACCTATTTTGGCAAGCATATTACTGTTTTTGTCTGTCATTCCAGTCATCCATGAAGCATTTCGCAATACATCCTTTGTATTAGATTCTCCGGCTTCCTTAACTACATCATTATAATCTTCAACAAAAGATTTTACTGCCTTGGTGATTTTATCCCAGTCATAATCCTCTACCTCAATCTCTTCCCCCGTTTTTTCATCTTTCTTTTTTATTTTCTTTTTTTCCCAAAGAGAAGAGTCATTCAAAGCATCTGCTGATTTTTTCAGAGAATCCGCACTTGTTTTCATCAAGGTAATTTTTTGTGAAGTATCACCTTTTCCCGATAATTTTTCAGCATCCTGTTTTGCATAATATGCTTTCATAAGTTTTCCATAGCTTCCATTTTTGATTGCAGCATAATCAGAAAGCATATTTGTATTGCCTACTGATGAACTATCTGACGTTCCACTAAACAACGCTGAAAAATCTACATTGCTGTTATATTTACTTGTATAATCACTAAAACTTTTGATTTCTGACATAACACCAGCCTCCTTTCCGAACTATAAACGTATATCGATCGGTGTATATACTACCGACTGTCCACTTTCTGATGCTGGATTTTTTATTGTTTCTGCTGTTTCTGTTTTAACATCTGCATTCTCTGATGCATCTGTTGCCGTATCTGCATTTTCCTGTGTATTCTCTGCTTTCTGCGTTTGATCCTTCTTTGTTTCTGCTGCATCTGTACGGTTGTCTGCCTTTGCTGCTTCTTCCATAGATTTATTTGCATCTGAAAGTGAAGACATCTGTGATGCTGTTGCAGACTGCACTTTTGCCTGCAAATCTGCCAGTTCTTCTTCTTTCTTTTCGGTATTGCCTTTTCCAGCATCCTGCTTGATTTCAGACTCAAGCACACCGGCTCTTCCTTCCATCTGTGTTGCCATACTACCCTGCACTTTTGCTTGCTTCATAGATGAATCTGCGGAAATCATTGCCCGCATACCTGCCTGTGACAAGCCTGTTCCTTTCTTTGCAGATGTATTTTTTGTACCAGCCACCATATCATCCATAGATGACTTTTTACTCTGCTGCTTACTTCTCTGCTCGATCTGGTGCTGTCTTAACTGTTGATTGAGATTTGTAATTTCCTGTTGTATCTCCTGACGTTTCTTCATCTTATCCTCTAATGACAGTTCTTCATTTGATGATAAGTCCTGCAATTTCTGCTGTGCATTTGCAATCTGATTCTGAATATTTTTACTCACAGAATCATTCGCCTGTGCCATTCCCATTGCTCCTGTCTGCGTATTCGTTCCGTTAAATCCATTAATTTTCATCATTTCGTTGTCCTCCTTGAGCTAATACTCTGAAATCCGTTTCCTGAAAATCTGTATAACATGATTTCTCTTTATTTTTTCTTTCGGCATATCTTTCTTCACAATAAACTGTGATGTTGTGAACCGCCCTTTTTTCGTTGTGAAGCAGTCTGAAAATGCTTTTCAGACTGTCGCAGTGCTCCTCAAATATTGTTGCAAGCAACATATCTTCATCGCTACCTGCACAAAAAAAGCACTACATATTTCTGTAATTTACAAAATACATAGTGCCAATTTATTTCTTTATTCTACCTGCATCATAATGCTAAGGATTACTTCCTCATTTCCCTGCTCCAAAGATATATCTCCCATATACATTCTGGCAACCCGGCGAATGTTATTCAAACCCATTCCATGTTCCATCCCAGATTTGGTTGTTTCTGGCAAATCGCTATCACCAAAATTAAGCTGACCCCCAAAACTGTTTTTTATGGTTATCATAAAGATACTGTTTTTCCGAAAAGAAGAAATGCTGATATACGGATCATCTCCACTTACATTTTCCATGCAGTTATTCAAGGCATTATTCATGATCACACTCAAATCAAATGCATTTAACTTCGTATTCTGCGGATAATGAAAATCCGACAGAAACCGAATCTGCCTTTCTTTTGCTTGTCTCAGCTTTTCCATCAAAATGACATCAATTACCGGACTTCCTGTCTTTATCTCCGGAGATACCTTGTCCCATTCATTTTTCAGATGTTCCAAGTATTCTGTAGCATCATCCATATTATTATGTGCCACCAGATGTTCCAGTGTCTGTATATGATTTCCCATATCATGGCGCATGGAGCGGATATCCCGATACAACTTTTCGACTTCCTCGATATGCTTTTTCATGTCACTGATCTGATTTAATACCAGCTCTTGTCCCCGCTGTTCTTCCTGCATCTCTTTCCAGTTTTGAAACATTACAATCACAACAAAAATAGCAACTATGGAAATCAGATAGTGTAAAAAGCTTAAAGCTCCATAAAATCCATATGTATCAATCAAGTTCTTTCCAGTATCTCTTTCGTATATCATGAGATAATATTGTAAAATGCCATACCCAGTGACGCCTACAAGTGAAGGTATAATAAGCATTACCATCTCTTTGACGCTCATTTCATCTTTTTTGTATATGTACGCTTTATTGATCAGTCCTATTGCAACCGCAATAAAAGCAATACAAAGTACAATATCCAAAACTCTGGTTCCAACATATAGTCCGTACTGCAACCACACTTTTTCTGCACTCATATTCCGAAATACAAGTGCTTTTGTAACAAGATCATCAAGTCTGGCTGCCATTGCAACCGTTAACCATCGGATCGAAAAGAACGTAATTGCAAGAAATATTTTCTGATATATATTTCTTCTGTCCTCTACATACATCACAAGAAACGCTGCTATAACTCCAATCAGATATGCGGAAAAATTATCAATCTGTGGCGGAATCATATATAAAACAAGCATAATCGTAATATAAACAATACTGACTGCCACAGCCCCTTTTTTCTTTTTTATATAGGGACAAACAAATTTTCCAAAATAGATTCCTGTAATCATAAGGAGTGCAATAACAGAAATTTTCGATGTAACCATCCAGCATTTTTCTACCAAACTCATCCGATTTCTTTTCCTTTCCTCTGATTATATTTCAAATATTGTTTTACAAACTCAGAATAATTCTGTTTTGCAATCAATGCAGTTCCATTTTCCATCGTCACACAATTTGCATCATATTTCTGAACATATTTGAAATGTACGAGGTAGGCTCTGTGTGTACGAAAAAAATCTGCTCCCGCAATTTCACTCAGTTCCTGCAATTTTCCATAATATTCAATATTCGTATCCCGTGTATGGATAATGACTTTTCGATTATATACCTCAGCATACACAATATCCTTCAAAAACACTTTCATATGGCTTCCTCCGGACTGCACCATCATGTATTTTTCATCCAATTGATTTTCAGAATATTCTTTAATGCTTCTGACTGCACGTTTCACAACTTCCTCAAATTTTTCATCTGAAAACGGTTTCACCAGATAATGAAATGCTGCAACATCAAATGCCTGAAAAACATACTCCTCCACAGCAGTTACAAATATCAATACCATTCTTTCATTTTTCTGACGCAGAATCCTTGCCGTTTCCATTCCATCCATTCCTGGCATCTGAATATCCAAAAATAGAATATCCGGCTCACAACCACTTGCAATCAATTCATCACCAGATAAATATTTTTCTATTACTGCATCCGGTAATAATTTCTTTATTTTTTCTTCTAATATCAATCCTATAGATTTTTCATCATCGCAGATTGCTATTTGCATCTTGTCACTTCCTTACTTACATACAATTATATTTATTATATCGGAAAAAGTCTTTTAATAGCTAGCCGCCATGTTGTGAACCGACCTTTTTTTGTTGTGAAATAACATATCACATATATCGCTTTATTTGCTTTATTTGCTTTAATCTGTTCTATCTGGCACACCCTCCGCGAGTGCCAAAAACAACCTTAGCAAGCACTGCCTGTGTCATGACACAGGCGAAATTTCCCACACTTTCCTATCTATCGTCTGTACGGGTGAATTTCCATAGGGAAGTGTCCCTAACCCTCTTTTCATTTTTCTTTGGTTCTGCACCGGAACACCTTGACCTTTTCTGCCGCTTTTGCTACAATTTGCTGTGGGTGATTGTGTCCAAAACTGAATAAAACTTGAAACAGACTGTTGTAAAATCGAACATTTTACAGCAGTTTTTTTGTACCCAAAAGAGAGAAAGGAAGTGGCAGAAATAGCAAAGCGAAACCGCACCAATCCGGTGCAATTTTATCTCAGCGATGATGAGCAGTACATCCTCAATACCAAGTTCAAAGCATCCGGCATGAAGAGTATGTCTGCGTTCCTGCGCAAGCTGATCTTATATGGATATGTGTATGATGTTGATTACAGTTACCTGCGAAATTATAATACGGAGTTGGGACGTATCAGCTCCAATTTAAACCAGATCGCAAAGAGGGTAAACAGCACCGGAAACATTTATCAAGAGGATATAAACGAAGTAAAGGAGTTGATGAATGAGGTATGGCATACACAAAAATCCATGCTATCAAAGCAACCGTTGATAAAGCCATAGAATATATCTGCAACCCGGACAAAACCGATGAACAAATCTATGTTTCGTCTTATGCGTGTGCGCCTGAAACTGCGGCAATTGACTTTAAATATACGCTTGACCATTGCAGGGAAAACAGTCCCAACAAAGCCTATCATCTCATACAGGCTTTTGCTCCGGGCGAGGTCGGTTATGAGGAAGCGCACCTCATCGGAAAGGAGCTTGCAGACAAGGTTTTAGAGGGGAAATATTCGTATGTTGTCACCACGCATATTGATAAGGGGCATATACACAATCATATCATCTTTTGTGCGGCTGACAACATTGAATACAACAAATACCATGACTGTACACAGACCTACCACCGCATCCGTCACCTGAGTGATGAACTGTGCAAGGAACACAATCTTTCTGTCATCATTCCCGGCGGTGAACGTGGCAAAAAATACAAGGAATGGCAGTCTGAGCAGAGCGGTTCTGCATGGAAAACGCAGATCAGAAAGGACATCAATTTCTGCATCAAGTCGGCTTCCACTTATGAAGAATTTCTGCTTCTGATGAGAGCCAAAGGGTATGAAATCAAAGGGGAAACTTTTGAAGAAGAAGCTGCCAAATACATCTCATTCCGTCCTCTGGATAAAGAGCGTTTTGTGCGTGGCAGTGCGAAGTCTTTGGGTAAGAAATACACAAAGAAGCGTATCAGGGAACGCATTGAAAGGAAGCGGGAACGAAAGGCAGTTATCCCGAAAAAAGACTACTCTGCCCGCAGGCTCATTGACACCTCGGACGAGAAATTCCAGAACAGTCCCGGACTACAACAGTGGGCAGCAATCGAGAATCTGAAAATCGCCGCACAAAGCTATAATGAAGCTGGTTCTCTCTCCGATCTGGAAAATAAAATTACTGTAAAAACCGAAGCGGTCAAGTCCGCCAGACAGAGCGTTGTGGAACTGGAACACTACATGAAAGACCTTGCGGAAATCATCAAATATGCCGAGCAGTACAAAGACAACCGCTCCTATCATATCGCTTACAAGAAAGCCAAGAACCCGGACGCATATTTCCGCAGATACGAAAGCCAAATTATCCTTTATGGTGGCGCAAGACGCATGCTTGAACAAGCGGGCATAAACTTAAAGGGCTTGAATGTCGATAAGCTAAAAGCAGAGTATCAGGAACTGATGAAGCAGAAAAGCGAGCTGACTTCCACCTACAAGAAATGTGAAAAAGAGGTTCAATCATTAAACCGAAAACTGGAAAATCTGAATCAATACCTCGGTCAGACGCAGCCCGATCCGGTGCAGGCACAACAGACAAAAAACAGAAATCACAGCTTATAAAAATGGGGGAGAATCCTATCCCATAGATAGCACTCTCCCCTCTGAATCAATTTTGTTCTTCATCTAACCATTCTTTTAATTTTTTCTGTAACAGTTTCTTATCCGGCAAATATAATTTATACTCTTTTGCATAAATATTAGCATTTTCCGGAAGTGTCAAATCTACCAGAGCCTCATCACTTTGCTTGCAGAGTAAAATACCTATTGTTGGATTTTCTCCCTCAATTTTTTCATAGCGATCATAATAATTTACATACATCTGCATCTGTCCTAAATCCTGATGTGTAAGCTCATCAATCTTAAAATCAATCAAAACATAACACCTTACCCCATGATTTTTCTCAATCAATTTTATATGTCAAAAATTTGCCAAATTAAAAAAGCAGGTAGCCAGCCATTGCAACTGACTACCCACTCGATACCGCTATTCTTCTACCGCTTCTAATGAATTTTCCGCAAATTCCTTATCTGTCATGCCATCCAACTTTCTCAACACCTGCCTAGAAAGATCTTCCATATCGCTGTCCTTTATGTACGGCATTATCCGTCTGATTTCTTCCATCATCTTCATTCTGTTCTGTGTCTCAAAAACACACATGAAATTGATTTCTTCTACTGTGAATTTATTCATCAACCTACATCTCCCTATGCGAATTTTTTGATTTTTCCTGTTCCTTCGTATCCTTATTGTTTCCCTGTGTTGCTTCCTTCTGCTTGGCTGCCAGTCGCTCCTTTAAGGAAGAACGTGCCTGTGGCTTTTCCTGCTGTTCTTTCTTTTCTTCCTCACGATTGAATTTTTCCACGCCATTGTTGAGTCTCTCATCAATCATGTTATAATTCTGTTCCTCCAGTTCCTCGATCTTAGCAAGCGGCTTGTATTCTGCCAATTTCACAAGCAGTTCCTTTGCCTGTCTCTCACTGTCCTCGTCTATCCCCTCGTCAATAGATGCCTGTAAGAAAATACTTAGAGGTTTCACATTTCCAGTTCTTATATCATCAGCAATCATTTGTATCTGTGATTCTCTGTCTGATACCGAATCTCTATATCCATATGTATCAAGCTCATAAGATAACTGGTCAAGTTCTGCCGCAAGTGTCTGTATCTTCTGCTCTTTTGTCTCCATATCAATCACATCTTTCTCCGGATATGCCGCAATCAGCTTTTTAATTGCGTCCTGCACCTTTGGTGTATCACGAAGCTCCGGTGTATAATTCAGGAAATCCACATCAATTCTCTTGCCGCTTACAATGTCTGCCTGCTCATCTTCCCATTCTTCAGTCCCCTCGATGTGCATATTTACACCAATAGAAGGAATCCCATGCATACGGGAAGGATCAATGGCATTGTAAAGTTTCATAGCTTCCTCTATCGTTTCAATGCCCTCATGGTATTCACCCATATTGTGAAATTCCCCACACTCCGCAACGGTAAATGTGATATGGACTGTCTCTGGTTCAATTACAGGCTCTTTTTCCAGTTCAGAAAGCACTTTTTCTTCTGATACAAGTGCGTTTTGTTCCTGCACCAATTCTCTCCCCTGCGTGACAAGCTGATTGTTGATCTGCTCCTGCTGTGCCTTCTCATGCAGATAAATTTCCACCTCTGGAAGATAAGTCTCCAATGTTCCGGTTCTGCCCTCTGTAATCGGGTTAATATCTACCTGTATGCCTGCAATATAAATGCTGTCCTCATGAAGCATATTGAAAAGGTCATCTTCTCTGGTGGAGCCTGTGTATTCCACAACCACATCCAAATCCGAATTTTCCTGCTCAATACCTCTGCATCGGCTACCGGCTACCACTACATCCACAATCTCTGCATCCAGACCGTACTCGTCAATCTGCGATTGCACATAAGCATACACTGTTTTTTCAATATCTTCCGCACTCTGTCCGTCCAGACTGTGAAACAGTTCTTCCGTCCTTGCCCGGAAATCTGCAACCACATCCGGATTGTTCTCCCTAAATTCTGCCTGCTTTGCTTCCAAATCTGCCTGTTCCACTTCCTCGGCTTTCTCCGAAAGTTCCTCAAAATCAACAATCTCTGCTTCAGAACCTGCATACACCTCGCCCTGCAAAAATTCATCACGATAATACTGCTCTGTGACCGCTGAAAACCTCGGTTCTTTCAAATCCGCAATCACCATATCCATTGCACGCTGAATCGTAATATCAGGATTATCGTAGACACCGCCATCTAGCAAGTGATACTGTTCATTCAGAATGGAGTAATCGTATCCTTCATCACATTCATGCATGAGAATATAGCGGTCTGCGATATGTACCGCAAGCTCTGTCTCTATCTCATTTTCCTTGCCCTCCAGTGTCAGCATGAACTTCGGCAGTTCTGTAAATCCAAAAGAATCTACAAAGTGTGCGCTGTTTTCCCCGTTCTCATGTAATACCACAATATCGCTGACCGACAGTGAATGTGCCTTGTAGTCTGCCGGATGGTCAATATTAAGCTTTTTATAGATTGCTTCCAGTGTTTCCGATTGCGTCCGTCCCTGCAATTCTGACAATTCGCCCAAATACACCAGTTTATAATTTTCCGGCAATACCGCATCAAAATTGTCTTTGGTTATTCCCATACGCTTCAGGCTTTCCGTTCCCTCAAAGCGGAACTTGTCCAGTTCGGGATTATCCTTTAACTGGTAAATACCGTATTTATCGGTATTTCCATATAAAAGCAGTGCTTCCCTGTTGGAATTACTCTCTGTAAGTTCTTCCTGCATCATGAGAAGTTTCCGTTCATTCTGCCAGTCCCCTTTTTCTATTCCGCACATTCCATCATGCTCTAAAATCTGTTTTCTATCAGCTACAGTACTCTCGGAACCATCCGTATGCAGAAGATACACAGGCAAGTCATGGTCAAATAGTTCCAATGCCCTCTCCTGCGTCAGCGGAAGCATTTCATTCCATGTATAGCCATACTCCTGCATTTCAGATATTCCGACCATGCTATCCGGCAGTGCGTCGATCTCTGCCTGTGCATCTATCATTGCAAGTGCCACATCCTGATTGCCCTCTGTCTCCTGTGCATAGATATGTTCTGCAAGCTCCCTTGTTTTCTCCACATTACTCAGCTTATAAGCATAATTTACAATCAAGTTTCTTTCATCATCGGAAAAGGCAGGCTGTCCATGCTCCAACCGGTTAATGATATGCTCTGCCTGTTGCATGACAGACAATTTCTCCGCATCCGTCAGACCTGCATCAAAATCGTATTCATAATCCCAAAAGTCCGGCATATTTCCGTTTAATTCCTTACTACTGGACGCAAGTAACGTGATTTCCGCTCCCTGTTTTTCCATATATGAAAGGTAATTGCCATCCCATTCTTTTTCATCAAGAGAAGCCATATCTTTGAGCATTTTTCTGACATCATCCCTCAACATATTTGTGATTTTCAAAACCTCCCATTCGCTTTCAAAAATGGAAGCGAACTTAACAACCACATCATCGGCATTGATCGGCTCCATTGCCTTATCATAGACCGCCTTTCTCTCCTTCATATCAATCAGCTCATCTGTATCTGTGTTATAACGCACATCCAGATGATACTCTCCGTACTCTCTGGAATCCTGATTGCCGATTTCCGTTGTCCATGCACCCCTGCTTTCCAAATATGCCTGTATGCTCAACTTGTCATCGTCTGTCATTTCTGACAATGCCTGCATCAGTTCCGGTCTGTCCATGCCATATACATCAAGCAGACTGAACTCTGAAAGGTCAGTATTCTGTATGAGGAGAATACTTTCCTTTGTCTGTTCCTGTGATACTTCCCTGTTCCTTTGTAATTCCTGTAATTGTTCCTCTATCCCGGTAATCAACTCCGAAGCTGTCCTCCGTATCGTATCCATGGAAGCTCTCAGTTCCTTGGTATCTCTGCCACTGCTCCATCCGGCAATATATCCAAAGGAATAATCGGAAGTGTCCACTCCAAAATGCTGGCATACCGTATAAGCAATGCTCTCCGCTTCCACCTCTTTGGTGTTGCGGTCTTTTTTCATCTGCTCGTCCTGCTCCACTTCCTTGCTGTGCAGCTTAGAATGAGCCACCTCATGGATCATGGTCTTTAATGTCTGACTCTCGCTCATGTTTTCCTGTACCGCAATCCGCTTTGCTTCCCTGTCATAATAGCCTTTGGAATCTCCGGCTATCTCCTCCAGTTCAATCGGTACTGGTGAAATGGCTTCTACCGCTTTGATCATATCCTGATACCCTTCCACATCTGAAAGAAGCTCCTTTGCCGCAAGTTCCGGTATCGGCTTTCCGTCTGTCTGTGACACATCAAAAACAGATACTGCCCGGAATGCCGGAATTGTTATCTCGACTTCCTCTTTCTGCGGATTTCCGTCCTTATCAAGCAACAACTCTTGTGTAACCGGATCAATCTTATCCCGTTCCTCTTTAATTTTATAGGGTGCAGGTGCAAGGATACGGATTGCCTTTTCCCCTTTATTTACATGACGCTCAAAATTCTTCTGCCAAGCCTTGTATCCGGCCACTAGCGTAGCGTCAGGCTTTTGCATCGCAATTAATAGCGTGTTGTTAAAACTATAATTATGAAATTTTGACATCGTGCTAAGATAATTGCAGTAACTGTCACTGTTGAATAAATCCTGCAATCCCTGCTCCAGTTTATCCGTAAGCTCCTGCACACGCTGTTTTTCTGTATTATTTTCTGCCATAAATGACCTCCATTTTGTACGATAAAAGGCAGCCACTACTGACTGCCCTTACATCAACTGCTATAACATTTTTAATAATCCTGCTTTTATTCCCAACCCGAATAGTTCTGACAGGTTGGGAATAAAGTTGGGAATAAAACTTTTTATAAAATCTGATCTTTCCCCTTTGCCTTATCCACTGCATCCCTTTCTGCAGGTGTCCCAGACACTCTTGCCTTCATTACTGCGAGCCTTTCTTGCAATGAAGTCCGTTCTGCTGGTCGGTCTGACAGCTTATCATCCGTAATCGTTTTTCCAAGATTACTCTGCTTTGCTGGCATATCAGCAACCTCATCCCCTTTTTCATCCACCGATTTCACATCTTCATGTGGTTTTTCCGGTTCCGTGGCTTCGTCATCCATGCCAATCGCATCATCGCCCTTTTCATCCATGTTAAGCAAGGCATTAAGTTCTGCAAGACGTTCCAGTTTCTCGGAAAGTTCCGCTTCCTGCGCAAATGGTTTATTTACCTCCGCTTTCGCTGTTTCAAGCTGATGTTCCACATTGGAAAGTTTCGTCTGTGCTTCCTCAAGCTGTGTCGGCATTGCTTCCAGTGCATTGTTGATACGGGTGATATTGCCGAGCGGATCAGAGCCTACTTCCATCGGGTGGCTCATGGCACCTTTGACATTCATCACAAACTTGTTATTGAAAGAATCAAAGGTTACATTCAGCTTAAATCCAAGATATTCTCCCACATCAGCACTGGCATTGATGCCTTTAATCTCCTTGCACATGGCTATGATTGCAGTTCCAGCTTCCTTTTTGTCGGTGTATGATTTTCCACCCACCTGCATAAAGAACTGCTCCTTATCCTCCGGCTTATTTTTCGCATATTTATTCATATCAGCGGTAAAGCCTTCGATACGCTCCTTGAAAATGGCGATCTGATGCGGATAATGTTGTGTGATGTTATCCTCCAGCCTGTACTTCTGACTGGTATGGTTTGCCTTCATCAGTTTCAGCTTTGATACCTGAATATCGAGATCCATCTTTTCTTTTATATAGGGATTGCCTGTGGCAAGTGCCTTGACCTCCGCATAGGAAAGTGCCGCTTCATCCACATCCTCACAGCTTCGTACCGGGGATTTACTGGTCATAATCTGTCCGATGAATTTCTGCTTATTCTCAATGAGCTGCCATGAGTAACTGTCAAATGTACCTTCCGTAACATAACGAAATATCTTGACCTTATCATTCTGGTTGCCCTGTCGTAAGATTCTTCCCTCCTGCTGTTCAATGTCAGAAGGTCTCCAAGGCACATCCAGATGATGCAATGCAATCAGTCTGTCCTGCACATTCGTACCGGCTCCCATTTTGGCGGTGGAACCTAATAAAAAACGAACCTGTCCGCTTCTTACTTTTGCAAACAGCTCCGCTTTTCTTAGTTCTGTATTGGCATCGTGGATAAATGCGATCTCCTGCTCCGGCACTCCTTTTTCCATGAGCTTATTTTTTATATCCTCATACACATTGAAAGTGCCATCGCCCTTCGGTGTCGATAAATCACAGAAAATCAACTGTGCTGACTTCTGCTCTTTGGTATTCTCCCATATCTCATAGGCTTTCTCCACACAGGTTGCCGCTTTGGAATTTTCCTCATCCGGCAACATATCGTTGAGCAGCCTCTGGTCAAGTGCCAGCTTTCTTCCGTCATTTGTAATCTTTAGCATGTTGTCCTCGTAAGGCTGTACCTGCCTGTCCCGGACTGCTTCGGCACGTTCCGCTAGGGACGCTACCATGTCTTTCTGGAACTCGCTCGGCTTTAGAACCACATTTTCATATTCTGCTTCCGGCACAGGAAGTTTTAACATATCCGGTGTCTGAATGTCCGCACTCTCCTTGAAAAGTGCAATCAGCTCCGGCAGATTGAAAAACTTCGCAAATCTTGTCTTTGCCCGGTATCCGGTTCCTTCCGGTGCAAGCTCTATGGCTGTCTGTGTTTCTCCAAAAGAAGCCGCCCATGCGTCAAAATGTCCCAGTCCCAGCTTTTGGAGCGTTCCATACTGAAGATAACGCATATTCGTGTAAAGCTCCGTCATGCTGTTGGAAATTGGCGTTCCGGTCGCAAAAGTTACACCCTTGCCGCCCGTGATTTCATCAAGATACTGGCACTTGGCAAACATATCAGATGACTTCTGTGCTTCTGTCTGTGCGATACCTGCCACATTCCTCATTTTCGTATAAAGGAACAGGTTCTTGTAATTGTGGCTCTCATCCACAAACAGCCTGTCTACCCCCAACTGCTCAAAGGTTACGACATTATCTTTCCGGCTCTGGTCATTTAATTTGTCAAGCCGCACCTGCAATGCTTTCCTCGATTTTTCCATCTGCTTAATGGTATAACGCTCCCCGTTGTCTCTTTTTGCCTGATCAATAGCAAGCTCAATCTCATCAATCTGTTTTTCGATTGTAGCTGCCTGTCTTTCCTGTGATAACGGGATTTTTTCAAACTGACTGTGCCCGATGATAACGGCATCATAATCGCCTGTGGCAATACGGGAACAGAATTTCTTACGGTTGGCAGGTTCAAAATCCTTTTTCGTTGCCGCAAGGATATTTGCTCCGGGATATAACCGAAGGAAATCACTTGCCCATTGTTCAGTCAGGTGGTTCGGCACTACAAATAATGACTTCTGGCATAGTCCCAGACGCTTGCTTTCCATTGCCGCCGCTGTCATTTCAAAGGTTTTTCCGGCACCGACGCAGTGCGCAAGCAGGGTATTATCTCCATACAGCACATGGGCAACCGCATTTTTCTGATGCGGCTTTAATTCAATATCCGGTGTCATGCCTGGAAATTTCAGATGCGAACCGTCATATTCTCTTGGTCTGGTGGAATTGAAAAGCTCATTATATTTTGCCACAAGTGTCTGCCTGCGTTCCGGATCACAGAATACCCAGTCCTTAAATGCCTCCCTTATTGCTTCCTGCTTCTGGCTTGCAATCATGGTTTCCTTTTTATTGAGGACTCTCTTTTCCTTTCCATCCTCCTCAATGGTGTCATATACTCTCGTATCTTTGAGGTTCAGGGAATCTTCCAGTATCTTATAGGCATTTACCCGGCTTGTACCGTATGTCATGTTGACAAGCGTATTGCCATAGTCCGCATTTTTTCCCTTTACATTCCACTCTCCGGTTACACCCGAAAACTGCACACCTATCGTATCCCTGCGTAATAAATGTTCCGGTGTCTGGAAAATATCACGCATAAAATCATTGATATACTTTGGTTCAATCCATGTGGCACCAATACGTACCTCAATCTCCGATGCGTCCAGCTCCCTCGGCTGTACCTGAGTAAGAGCCTGCACATTTGGAGCATATTCCGGATGATTTTCCGCATAAGTGGCTGCTATGGCAAGTTTCTCTCGCACATTGCCACTTAGATACTGGTCTGCTGTCTCCCAGACATCGGTAAGCGGGTTCTGAAAAATGACACCACGAAGCTCCTCAGTAAGTGTATCCTTATCTTTTCCGGTAAGCTCTCCCATAAAATCAAGGTCGATTTTAGCTTTCTCTGCTAAAGATACTGCCAGCGCTTCACTTGCAGTATCCACGCTTGTGACAACCTCTGCCCTTTTAATGGTACGCTTCGTAAACATATCCGCTTTGCCTTTGAAATTGCCCTCATCATCAAGTTTTTCCAAAGAACACAACAGGCAATAACTGCTATCCTGATTAAAGGCCCTCTTATTCGTCTGTGAATTGATCAGACCATATTTCTTAGAGAAATTATCATACAGGCTATTAAGTTCTGCCTGCTTTTCCTTAATTGTTACATCGGAGTATTCCTCAAGCTGCATATCAATCAGCTCCTGCGTACAGTTACGGATTGCCACCATTCCCTTGATACGCTCTTTTGCGGTGTCTGATACTTCCACAGGCTTCATAACCGAGTTTTCACGGTAATATACCTCATTTTCAACTACGGTATAGCTGAAATTCTTGACGGACGGATCAGCCGGAATACTCTGCCTGCTCATGTCATCCGCAAGCTCCTCATCCAGATCAATCGTATCAATCTGTCCTGTAATATTTTCAAGTGCTTTTGCTAACTGCTCCGCAAAAGGTCTGCTGTCATCTGCCTTACAGGTGCTTTCCATGCCATAAGGACCGGATACCATTTCCATCTTTCCTACGATCTGCTCCGGGTGCTCTGCAAAGTAAGCGTTCATTGCAATGCCATCTGCATCCTCTCCCAGATGTACCCAGTCCGGCTCACGCTCCACCATGCGGTCACGCTTCTGGAAAAATAAAATATCCGAAGTCACTTCTGTTCCTGCATTTGCCTTAAATGCGGTGTTCGGAAGTCTGACTGCACCAAGCAGGTCTGCTCTTTGTGCAAGGTATCTTCTGACTTCCGGACTTGCCTTGTCCATGGTTCCCTTGCTTGTGATAAAAGCAACCACACCTCCAGGTCGCACCTTATCCAACGTCTTTGCAAAGAAATAATCATGGATCAGGAAATTGTTTTTATCATACTGCTTATCTGCCACCTTATACTGACCAAAAGGTACATTTCCGATTGCCACATCAAAGAAATCGTTCGGATAATCGGTCTTTTCAAAGCCTTTGATCTGCACATCTGCCTGCGGATAAAGCTGTTTTGCAATGCGTCCGGTGATACTGTCAAGCTCTACTCCGTAAAGCCTACTTTCTTTCATGGAATCCGGCATCATACCAAAAAAGTTGCCGATGCCCATGGAAGGCTCCAGTACATTTCCTTTGGAAAATCCCATTTTCTCCAATGTTTCGTACATCTGGCGGATAATGACCGGACTTGTATAATGGGCATTCAAGGTACTCTCCCTTGCCATGCGGTACTCCTCCGGTGATAGCAGTTCCTTTAACTGGTGATATTCTGCTGACCAGTTTGATTTGCTCTCGTCAAACGCATCAGCAAGACCACCCCAACCGACATACTGTGACAAAATCTGCTGTTCTTCCGGTGTTGCATATCTACTTTCGCCCTCGATCTGCTCCAACAGTTTGATTGCTGCAATATTTGTCTGGAATTTTTCTTTTGGAGAGCCTTCACCCAATCGGTCATCGCTGATATGGAAATTGACAGCGTTACTTTTATCTGGTGCTGATACCGCCCTTTCTTGTGCTGATTGCCTTTCTGATGCAGGCTGTTTTTCCTCTGACGAAGGTGTAAGCGGCTCCCAATCTCCGGTAAGCACCTGCGACAGCATATCTTCAGTCTCTTGATCTGCTTCTCCATTCTCCAGACGCTCACGGGCAGCCTGCGTGTCTATGTTGTCCAGTTCATCTTCGGTCTGTTCCCTTTCATCAGAGAACTCCGCTTCTGCTTCCCTGCCACTTTCTGCAAGCTCATTCCCCCAATCCATTGCTTCCTGCAAAGTCGAAAATGTCTCCAATGCCGGACGGGTGGTGTCTGCCGTATCATAAATAGCATATCCGTCCACTTCCTTATCAATCCAAAGGAATATTCCCTCTGATAAGGTTGCACTCCACTGTGTCGGATTGCCATATTCATCATCTGCATCATGTACCACATGCCATGATAATTTCTGCGATTCCTCTTGTGAAAATTCTTGTTGTGGCTCAGTTTCATCCGGCTCTGCGATACCATCCGTCCCCTCAAACCTTGAAAACACCTCTGCTTCGTGTCGGTCAATATCTTCCTCTGCAATGGCATTGATATAATCGTCCTCTACCTCGCTACGCTCCGGCTTATGGTCATATTCAAAGGTTTTCCCATTGACCTGTGCATAATAAAAGCTGTTATCCGCAATGTTATTTCCAAGCAGATATTTTTCTTCCTCACTGCCCCACTGATCAACCAGAGCACACTCATATCCATCAATCGTGACCTTTTCCTGTGCTTCCTTTTCTTTTTCCCACAATACATTGATATATCTTCTTGCCTGATTGGTAAATCCGTCCAATACTGCCGGATGTGAACTTAAAATCAGATCATTATTCTGCCACTCATTTTCCGCAACAATGCCTTTTGCCCATTCCTTATTGTTCTGCGAAAACCGCCCATCATAATCAAAATGCGTGACGGTATTTGCAAGAACAAATTCCACACAGTCAATGCCATATTTATCTATGATTTCATCTGCGGTATTCCTCGGAAGCACAAAACCATTGAATTTCTCGGCAATCAAGGCTTCGATGTCCTTCTTACATTCAAGTCGCTGTCCATGCTCCAGACGGGAAAGCTCTCGCTGTCTTGCTTTCTCTGCCTGTTCTTCCTTGTATGCCTTGTAGTTTTCTTTCCCCTGTGGAGATAAATATTTATCCTCATGGATCAGCTCACGTAGCCTTTTCTCGACTACATTCCAGTTCAGAAGCACTTTTGCATACGGATTTCCATAGCTGCCCTTCTCCAGACGGATACCTTTTCCATCATGTTCATTATGGGAATCATCGTTGCCTGGAAGTCCACCGGAACCGCCGCCAATACCATATTCATTTTTCAGAAAAGCAACTGTTTCTTTCTGGTCATGTCCTTCCATGAAATACTCATAAATGCGGAAAGCTCCATGCTCATAGCCGCTTCCTCTGCCAAGTGCATAGTCGATTTCATCCTGTGTGATAAAATCTTCCTGTGCTACCTCCACCGCATCCGGCAATGGAAATTCCAGTCTCTCCCTGTCAAGGTCTGCTATCTCCGATAACAGATATTCCGGTGATTTCACATGCCGCCATTTTAATTCGGCTTCACCCGATGCAAGTCGCTCTGCCGCATCTTCCAAGATATTTTTAAGCTGTTCCCTGCCCTCATGGGTGGAAAGAAGCTCCATGAGTTTTGCTTCACTTTCCGGATAATTTCCTGCTTTTAAGCCAAGCTCCTCCGGCATTTCATCCATTCCATCTCGCAGGAAGAAATAGATCTGATTGGCAACACGATTTCTCTCCTGTGTATCTACAAGAAATGCTTCACTGGCACTCATATAAGTACCATTTTCGATCATGGAACGGATATGGCTCTCCACATCTTCCCAATCCATCGTGACAATCGGTGTTTCCCTTGCCTGTGTTCCATAGCCGACGCTCATACCATGCTCATCGAACCACACTGATACTGGATTTCCATTGATTTCAAAACCTTTTCCGGTCTGTCCGTACTCATTTTTCAGAAAATCCACCATCTGCTCGGCATTTCTGCCCTCTGTGTACTTTGCAAAGATACGCTTTCTGCTGTGCTGTTTTCCTCCACCACTGCGAAGAATGGTTTCAAGCTCATTCTGTGGCAAAGAAAAAGCAGCGGGCATGGTATATTTCATACTTGCTTCCGCTGCTGCGACTGTTCCGACCTGCTCCTCAAAAGAAGGAAACAGGCTGAGTTGTGTAAAGGTGGGTTCCGGTGCTTCTCCCCGGAGAAGATCATCTGTGTCTGTTACAGACTGTAAACCAGTTCTCCCAGAACCACTTCCTCTGCTCGGTTCCGAATGCTGTTCATCTTCGCTACCCAAAGCATCTGATCGGTTTCCTTGAGCTGTTCTGTCACTCCCTCTGTTGCCGCCATCTGGCTTATCAGCTTCTCCATTCTCTCCTCTGCCTGCTTCTGAATGGTCAGCAGGTGTTCTTTCAATGTCCCTTTCAGAAGAAACGCTGAGTACACGCCCCTGTGGTTCTCCTTCAGATAAGTCTCCCTCATCATTCCGTACTTCGTTACGGTTCCCTCCGGCTGACTGTCCGCCTGTAATGTCGGGATCAGATAATCCCCATTCTTCTCGTATGTCAGATTCATTGCTATTGCCCCTTTCTACGCTGTTTTGATTGTTGTCAATATATTCCTCATGTCCGCTCTCGCTTTCACGCTTTAACGCATTGTAGTCTATTTCAGAAGTATTTGCAAGTCTTTTCTGCGTTAAATTTTCTGTTTGTTCCTGTTCGTGGCTTCTGTTATATGCCCTTATGGTTCTTCCAATCTCTAAAAGTACCGGTTTTGCAAGCTCATTGGCTGCATCTCCAAGTACTGCAAGGGTGTCCATGGAATTAAATTCATGGATAAAATCGAAAGCAAACTCCGAACCATACTCCTGCATATCTGCACCGCAGGCAGATAAAAGTGTAAAAGAAATACTCTCAGATAAAGTATCTCTTAAACGGATACCGACATTCTGCTCGTCCAGTCCTTCTAGGAAGCTGCCCTCGATCATGTACTGCAAATCCGGCAACAATTCCTCATAATAATCTGCTGCAATCCTGTCAGCTAACTCCATAAGTCTTTCTTCAAATAGCTTCTTATCATCGGTAGCACCATAAGTCTGCTCCAGACGCTTAATTACATCTTCCTTATGTTCCTCATGTAATTCCCATAGTTCCGGATACCGTCCGATTCTCCTTGCCGCATGGACATCTGAAACATCAAAAACGTATTTCAGACGCTTGCCATGTGCTTCGTCCTCGTCCAGAAGTGCAATACCCTTTGCCCCTTTGTTTACCCAGCAGTGCATCCGCTCATTCCACAGTTCTATGGAAGCACACGCTGTTGCGTCCGGTCTTTGTGCATAGATCAAAAGCTGTTCCCGGAACGGATACTTATACAGCCTTGCCGCTGTAGTCAGGTATTTCATCCATTCCTCACGATTTTTGACAACCTCGGCTGCTGTCTCTTTTGCCAGAGCCGATATAAAATCATATTTTCTCACACAGTTCTCCTTCCTGTCATAGATACGACAAAAAGGCAGCCACATACACTACATGACTGCCTTTCCCTTAATTCCCGTTACATTCCTATTCTGTTGTACCAAAGCTGAAAGTCTTACTCTCAGCCGCTTTCTTAGGCGTAAATCTCGCCTTAACTTCCGCAACCCTCCCCTCTAATGCCTGAAACATAGCATCTACCTGTTCCTGTGTATATTCGTAGGAACCTCGATTTGCAAGATTCTCCAGTCTGCCAATAGCATCCACCGCCTTATTCATGCGGTACTCACCAATACGGATAAACTTCTCCGCCTTTGTTTCATTTTCCTTTGCTGCAGGCTCGCCCTGCATTTCCTCTGTAGTCATTGTTACATTTGTTTCTTCCATGTGTTTTCCTCCATTTTTTGATAAAAAATTAGAGCGTACAGGTTTTCCCATACGCTCTGACGCTGTGTTGTTATTTTAGTTATGTGTGGTATTAGTGTTGCACCGACAAACTGAAATTTATAGTCCTCTCAAAACCAATTTGCTTTTTCTTCTCGAAATACGGGAATATCACTATCTCGATATGGATTGTAATTATGAAGATTGCAACCAAACTCTTTTAATGATTTTATTTTGTTATCCTGTGTCCATACAATTAAAGATATTCCGTCAAATTCTTCAACATTTCCATTATTCATTTTGTTTTTAAAATACCACTCCACGATTGTTTGATTGCCTTGATGAAAAAATTGCTTAATCTCCCAGACAAGAACACTTCCGCGTGTATTCCATTCGTCAAACCAGTGCTTTACCGTTTTGCGGTTTTCATATTTAGGACTCCAACTCTCAGTATATACAACATCATCTGTAAAAATATTGTCAATTCCTAAATCTGCTTTCTTAATCCACATATCAAACCATAATCGGATAATTTTTTCTCTCTCGTTCATAAAGCACCTCCACAACTACCGATTTGCAAATTTCTTTCTCTCATAATACCACACTTTTTTCATCATAGATACAGCTATTTCTGCTTCCGAAATTCTTCTAGTATTTTTTCCTCCCTTTCTCGTTCCTCGCAATATTTCCAGAAATCGTCCAAAAATTCATCGACAGATTTTTCCGGTGCTTCTGTCGGTTCAAGTTCTTCCAGCCTTTTTACAATTTTTATAACTTCCTCGGCATCAAATTCCTCATCGGTGGCTACCAACGTATAATAGTTAAGTTTTTCTTTCAGCATATCTATTTCTTTTTCCTTATTCATGCCAAAGTCCTCCCTTCACTATATACATGACAGTTTTCGACAAAATCTTACAAATTATTTTGGAATTGTTTTCTTCTATTTGTCCTTTTTCGGTGGAAATTCCATCTTAAACTTATACTGGAATCCCTTGATTTCTTTACCGTCCTTCGTATAGGAAAACTCCTCTATGCTCTCCGGAATCAAATAAGCATCATAGCTGCCTTTCTTGCCTTTTAATCCTTTTACAAGTATCTTTTTCCCTTGAAGCAGGCTCTTGACCTGTGTATCGGAAAGTGTTACCCCAAGTGCCTTGCCAACATTCATGCCACATTTCCCGGTACAATACGCTCCGAATTTTCCCTTGACTACATCAGCACCACACTTCGGGCATTTGCCTAGCACTTCTTGTCCACCCTTGCCTGTGCCAAACATGGCTTTATGTTCATCACTAACGCTGTGATAGGTCTTTACAAGATCAGTTACCATTGCTTCAATACCTGACATAAACTGTTCTGCAGCAACTTCTCCTTTGGATACAAGAGTAAGCTCATTCTCCCAGTCAGCGGTCAGTTTCGGAGATTTTACTACATCTGGAAGTATCGTGATCAGCTTCATTCCGTCCTCTGTCGGAATCATCTGCTTTTTCTCACGCTTTACAAATCCGTCTTTTACCAGCTTTTCTATGATATCGGCTCTGGTGGCAGGTGTGCCAAGTCCTTTTCTCTCCACTTCATCACCCATATCCTCTGCTCCGGCTCGCTCCATGGCGGACAGCAGGCTGTCCTCAGTGTAATGTTTTGGCGGCTGTGTGAAATGCTCGGAAACCTTTGTCTGCTCCACTGCAATCATCATGCCCTCACGAAGCTCCGGCAGCTTCTTTTCTTCCTCTGCATCCGATTTATCCTCTGCGGTTTTATAGGAATTTTTGAAGAAATCCTCAAATTCCTTCCATCCATTTTTCCACACTTCCTTGCCAGATACCTTAAATACAGTATTGTTGCAGGTAATCACTGCCTTTGTGGAATTATAAATGTGCTTCTCCCCGGTCGCACACAGCAGACGGTTTGCACAAAGGGAAAGTATCTTCATTTCGCTCTCTGGGATTGCCTTTAAGTCCTGCTTGATGATCTCCATGGTCGGAATGATTGCATGGTGGTCTGTCACTTTCTTGCTATTCAAAATTCTTTTAATATCTGGATTGAATATGATATTCTGCTCAAATAACAGCGAATTGAAAATTGCCTCAATCACATTTTTCGCTGTTCCCTCCATGTCATCGGAAAGGTACTGGCTGTCTGTTCTCGGATATGTTACTAACTTTTTCTCATAAAGACTCTGCGTATATTCCAATGTCTGCTTGGCAGTAAAGCCAAACAGACGGTTTGCATCCCTCTGGAGTGTGGTAAGGTCATAGAGTTTCGGTGGTGCCACCCACTTTTCTTCCTTTATCACAGAAGTGACAAGAGCCTGTCCGTTTTCACAGGCTCCTGCAATCCTCTCTGCTTCCGTTTTATCACTGATATGCTCCGATACAGCATCCAGACCATTTTCCATGATATGAGCCATATAATAGGCTTCTTTCTTGAAATTCATGATTTTACTTTCACGGTCTACCAGCATGGCAAGTGTCGGTGTCTGCACTCTGCCGACCTTTAATGCCTTGCCACCATACAATACCGTAAAAAGCCTAGTGCCATTGATACCCACAAGCCAGTCTGCTTCCTGCCTGCATAGTGCTGACTTGTACAGATTGTCATAATCACTGCCTGGACGAAGATTATGGAAGCCGTCACGGATAGCACTCTCCTCCATGGAAGAAATCCATAATCGTTTCATCGGTTTTCTGCACCTTGCCATGTTGTAGGTCAGGCGGAAGATCAACTCTCCCTCCCTTCCGGCATCGGTAGCACACACGACTGCATCCACCCTGTCATCATGCATGAGCTTTTTCAAAATCTGATACTGTGCTTTTGTATCACTTTTCACTTCATGCTGCCATTCCTGCGGAATGATTGGAAGGCTCTCATAGCTCCATTTCTTCCATGCTTCCTCATAGCTTTCCGGCTGTGCCAGTTCTACCAGATGTCCCACACACCATGATACCAGATAGTCATTGCCTTCCAAATAACCGTCCTTACGCTGTGTGGCACCAAGAACTGCCGCAATGCTCTGTGCCACGCTCGGCTTCTCTGCAATTACAAGCTCCATCTCTATTCCTCCCCGTTTTCTTCATCATTATCGTTGTCACTGTTATCTTCACTGTCATTCTCGCCTGTGTCCTCTGATTCCGTATCATCGCCACCATTTAAGAATGCTTCGTCTGAATCCTGCTCGGCTTCGTCCTCGTCCTCATAATCATAGTCCTCGTCAAGCTCGTCCTCATCTTCATCCTCATCAATGAAGTTTTCCTTTTTCTTCTTAGACTTCACAACATATACCACTCCGATCACAGCTACCGCAGCAATGCCTATTAAAATATATGTAAAGCCGGAACCATCTGCTTTTGCGGTATCCTCTTTCGGCTCACTTGTATCTTCCGTGCTATCTTCGGTGCTGTCCTCAACACTTTCTGCTCCCTGTGTTTTCTCTCCTGTGGTATCAGCATTATTGTTTGATAATGCGCTGTCTTTGGTAGGGATTGCAGATTCCAATGCCGCTGAATTTTTCGGAAGTGTCTCGCTGTTATCCGTTGTGGTATTCAGCAGGTCGTTTTCACTGACTTCTGTAAGGAAATACACCTTTTCATCTTCCCCATCACGATCAATCACAAGATAAAATACCTTTTCTGATGCAGTCTGGATTGTGTAAAATTCCTTGCCTTTTTCAGAAGTCTGACTGTCACTGCTCTGGTCTGCATCCTTGGAAGTATCTCCCGTACTTGGAGATTGCTTTGCTGTTGCGGAACTGCTTGAATTTGTTCCACTGCCTGTCTGGGAAACAGTATTTCCATTGCTGTCTGTCTTGGTATGGTCTGTAACCTGTGCGGTTGCAGAGCTAGGTTTGGTTGCCGACGCATCCACTGGGAGCTGCTGTGCCGGATCTTTTTCATTGCTGTCCTTATTCTCCGGATCGGTGTAATACGGATTGGCTGTTTTATAGATTTCAGAGGTATTTCCTGCATTATCCATGGCAGAAAGCGTGAAATACTGATACCCTGCATCGAACTGTTGCAGACGGATATTCAAGGCTCCATTCGTATGCTCTGTAAACTCATAGCCATTGACATAGATTGCCCTGATACCGGAATCCGTATCATGTGCCTGAATGCTCAAAAGACCGTCGCTGACTGCCGCATTTAAGGTAGGCTTGGTAAAATCAAAACACTTGATATAACGGTTTTTCTCGTAGGTCTTGCCCTTCTGGTCTGTGACCTGCACATAAATGGTGCTGTTCTCGGAAATCTCTATGTACATATCCTCGGTAATATCTGTCCAGCTTCCATTCTGCCCGACTTTCGCCTTTACTGTCTGAACGGTAAAATTACCGGAAACTATCGTATCTTCTACTTTGACTATCACCTTAGTGGTATCGTTATGCCACCCAGAAGGTGTATTGATTGTGATTTTTACGCTCGGATTGATATAGGTACATTCCTTATAGTTCTTTGCACACACCTCACAATCTTCATCCACCGCATACTGGCTGCACTTTTCTTTGCAGGTGCATTTTGCGGCAGGCTGTGTTTCTTCAGACGAATCTTCTGTTGTGCCTTCTGTGGAATTTTCCGTCTTTCCCTCTCCGGTATCTGTTCCTGAATTTTCTTCCCTGCCATTGCCGGGTGTAACTGTATTTTCTGCGTCACTTGCACTTTCCGTTTTCTGCTCGGCAGTATCCTCCGCATGAACCTCTATCGTATTTGTCCTGTTGGCAAAAAATGCCCCAATCGGCATACAAAAAAGTATTGCCGACAGCATAAGGGACACTACCGCCCTAGCCGATAATTTCCTGTTTTTCATTGATTGAAACCTCCTTTTCCTGTTCCCGTTTCTGTAATAAATTTCTGACTTCATCCTCACTGAGCTTGTTTAACATCTGCAAACGCTCCGATGAGATTTTATATTTTCGTATGATCTTCATGGCTTCGGCATCCTCCGCCATCTGTTTCTGTTCTGCAAGGTCTTTTTCCTTTGCCTGTAGCTGTGCTATCTGCTCTCTGACCTTTTTAAGCTGTGAATTGATTCGTTCTACTGACAAAAATAATTCCTCCCTTCGCTAATTCAATCTTCCAAAACCATAGAAATGGCTCTGCCAGTAAGAAGTATTGATTGATGTGTACTGAATTGGATCACCGCAATGCACCATCGTACCGTTTCCACAGTAGATACCAACGTGTGTAACCGGACGTCCTGCATTATAGGTTCCTGTAAAAAATATAATGTCCCCTGCCTTTGCATCTGCCGCTGATACCGGAGTACACTGGTCATAAATGCCCTGTGCTGTGGTTCTTGGCAGGTTATGTACGCCACTGTTTGAAAATACCCAGCATACAAAACCGGAACAGTCAAAACTAGCCGGAGCTGTGCCGCCAAAAGTATATGGCATTCCCAGATACCTGTTTGCTTCACGCATAAGCGTCTGTACGGTTGCATCATCATAGGATTCCGGCGGTATCACATTGCTGGTTCCTCCTCCGGTGCCGCCCGTTGTTTCTCCATAAATGGTCTGTTCTCCTGCTTCAAAATAAAATAACGGGTTATAATATTCCCCGTTATACAGACATTCGATATGAAGGTGGCTTCCGGTACTGCTTCCTGTATTTCCGCTTTTGCCTATATTGTCACCTTTTTTTACACTCTGCCCTGCGGACACATTTAAGCTGTCCATGTGGGCATATTTTGTGGTATATCCCTTACTGTCCGTAATCACCACATAATTTCCATAATAGGAATCGTAAGTTGCTTCTGTTACCGTTCCATCATGTGCCGCATATACAAACGTTCCTGTCGGCACCGCTATATCCACACCCCTGTGAAGCTCCTCGGCTCCGGTGTTTGGATTTTTCCGGTAGCCATAATAACTGCTGATATAGTAATACCAGTAATAATCAACCGGAGAAGCAAAGACCTGTAAGCCGCCTTTTGTCTCCGTATAGGCTCCAAAAATTTCCGTCTGTTCGCTGTCCATGCGTCCGGCTACAATGCTCTCAAGCGGTGTGACCATAAGTGTGACACGAAGAATTGTTACGGTATATTCTTCTTCCTCCTCATACTCGTATTCCTCGGTACGGGTAGTCCCGTCCGGATTTGTTACTATTCTGGTTCCGGTCTTTGTGACTGTCCTTGTCCGTGTTTCCTCTACTTCCTCGGTAGTGAGTGAATACATGGCATCAAATAATTCCTGAATCTCACTCTCTATTCCTGCGGCAGTAAATTCCGTATGGACTGCGGAAAGATAACTGATCAGTGTGTACGGATCATGCCCGATTGCACCAAGGTTATAATCGTATTCATCATATCCCGGATAATCAGTTTCAATCCGGTCAATCTTATTTTGCAGCTCCATTTCCTTTTCTGTAAAAGATAAATCTGCTGCATCAATCTCTGCCGGAAGGCTAAGATATGTGCTTGCCATCGTTGTTGTCACAGTTCCGGTAAACATGGAACCGCAGCTTGATAGTGCCGACATGATCATAATGAGCAGAAGTGCAAAAATACCCACTGTGATAATCAGTGTTTTATTTTTCGTGGCAATTTCCTGTAACTTCTTTGCAATCCCGGTTGCAGCATTGGCTGTCTTTGTAAATGTTTCCTTTGCAGTCTTGGCTTCTGCTCTTACCCGCCTTGCCTTGGCATACTCACGCTTGATGCGCTGTTTCTGTAGCTGCCTTTGCAACTGCTTCTTTGGACTGTTGCCCTTTAGATGTGGATTTTCACTGATGAATTTCTCATACTCCAGCTTCATATCCGCTGTAACCTGTTTTTTGTGCAATCGCTCTAAGCGGTCACGCTTTCTCTGTGCCTTGCTCTTGCGGTGATACTTCATATAGTGGTAAATATCCTCGGCTCGCTGTTCCGTCTTGTGTGCGCCCTCCACAGCAGAATTATCCTTTTCTGTCTCTGCAATCTTGCGATGCACAAAATACATATTTTCGGTCTGGAGCTTGTGAACCGCAGTTTTTCCCAGTCCATCCGGTTTAAATGGCTTCTCCACATCCACCGGAACCACAACATACTTTGCTTTTCCGGTCTGTTCATCAAAGACACGCTTCATCTCATACTGCCGCTTTGTCGGCATCTTGTCCTTTGCTTTCTGCAACTTTCGGCGGTTCTTTTCCGACTTATCAAAAGCCTTCTGTACTTTTTGGTCTGTAAATTCGTCCGCCTGCCCCTGCGAAAATGTGGCGTCCTTTGTCTGAAGATCTCCATAATCGGACTGCTTTGCATTTTCTGACTTTGCACGCTCTCTGTGTGCATGTTCTCTCTGCACACGCCTTTTGTGATATTTTCCTTTTTCCTCAGACCGTTGGTAGGTATTTCTAACGTGGTAATTGTCCTGAAAACTGTCTGCGTCCTCTGTATGGAAATTTGTAGCATTACCGTTTTCCTCATTGATAAAGCTGTTTTCCTTTAAGAATGTCTTTTCCTCTTCGGCTTCCGACTTCTGGACATTGTGACCAGAAGTGTCCTGTTGTTGCTGTCGGTAATATTTTTTCTTATTATTTTTCCTGTATTCTGTCCCAGTATTAAACTCTGACTTCTGGACGCTGTGACCAGAAGTTGCTTTTCCTGTACGACTGCCATGGTTCGCATCCCTTGGCAGATTGCTCACAGGCTTCTCGCTGGCACTAAACTGGTTTTCCACAGAAAAGGTGTTGTCCTGCCTGTGTTCTATATGTTTTACTCCAGTCACTTCCTTATCTTTGGAAAATGTCTCTTTTTCAAATGCCTTTGCCGCCTGCTTCTTCTGTCTTTTTTCTGCCATTTTATACTGCGTCCTCCTTCTGCACCGATTCCTCCGGCTTGGTATTCATAATTCTGTAAGTCTTGGTGTCTGTCGGATATTTGTCTACAAATGGAATTACCACATTGTCAAACAGTATCAGACCACTTCCCGGCTCGGAGTTGGTGACATAGGAAAGCTGCTTATCAGAAAGTCCCAGCTTATCAGCGAGAATTGCCTGATCTTTGGCATTCTGATTTAACAGATACACAAAATCGCTGTTACCCAAAATACCTTCAATCTCCTCAGAACGAAGAAAATCGCCCACGTTCTGCGTCAAACCTGTCGGAATACCGCCCCATTTTCTGAAACGCTTCCAGATTTCCACGGAATAAATAGCTGTCTGCTTCTCCTTCAGAAGAAGGTGGAACTCATCACAGTAATAACGGGTAGCAATCTTTCGCTCCCTGTTCTGCGATACCCTGTTCCAAACCGCATCCTGCACGATTAACATACCCAGCTCTTTCAACTGGTTTCCCAAATCTCTGATGTCAAAGCACATGATACGATTGCCGCTGTCCACGTTGGTATGGTGGTTAAAATAATTCTGGGAACCATGCACATACAGTACAAGGCTGTTGGCGATACGTTCTGCCTTCGGGTTCTTATGTTTTAGGAGCGCATTATATAAATCTTCCAGTATCGGCATATTTTCCGGCACCGGATTTTCAAAATACTTATCGTAAATATGACGGATACACTCGTCAATGATACCTTTTTCATCATTCTCCAGACCGTCCTTGCCACCTGCGATCAGGTCACACAGCGTAATGATAAAATCGGATTTCAGCTTTAAGGCTTCTTTATCCCCCTTATGGCTCAACTGAATATCCATAGGGTTCAGATAGTCTTTGGAATTGGTGGCAAGTTTTACCACCTGTCCATGCAGTGCCGCTACAAGTGCAAAATACTCGCCCTCCGGATCGCAGATGATAATATCGTCCTTCGTGATAAGGAAGCAGCTTAAAATCTCACGCTTTGCGCTGAAACTCTTTCCGCTTCCCGGTGTACCAAGTATGACTCCGTTTGGTGTACGAAGCCTTTTCCTGTCTGCCATGATCATGTTATTGCTGAGTGCATTTAAGCCGTAATAGATTGCCGGAGCTGGCATGAACAGCTCTTGCGTGCAGAATGGTACTAAGATTGCGGTACTCTTCGTGGCAAGGGTACGTTCTATCCCCGTTTCATTACAGCCAATCGGCGCAGATGCCATAAGTCCCTGCTCCTGCAAATACTGTAAACAGCGCAGGTCACAGTTTGCCTGCTGTATGATGCCGGACACCCTCTGCATCAGGCTCTCCAGTTCCCTCCTTGTTCTTCCATAACAGGTAATAAGGAATGTCATATTGATCATCTTCTGGTTGCTCGTATTCAGGTCATCCAGAAATTCCAGCGTATCCTTTTCATAGGTCACAATGTCAGTCGGTAAAATATCCATATCGTAGCCGCTTCGGACTGCTTTTTTCTGCTCCTCAATCTTCATTTTCTGGATATTGGAAATGACCGCTTTTAACTTCTTGATCGCCTTTACCGGATCTTCCGTCTGCATGTGCATGGAAATCGTAAGGTTGGCATCAATATCAAGAAGCTGCTTGATCAGCTCGTCCGTAAAGTTCGGTGCGATAATATCCAGATAGGACACACAGCCATACATATTTCCCGACTTAAAGCGGTTCGGATTGCGGAAATCAAATCCCGGCGGTGCAATATAGTCCTTGACCGACTTGCCGGATTCTGCCAAGTCCTTAAATGAAAAACGGAAAGGCTCCATGGTATCCTGGTTAAAATATTCATGCAGGATGCGCAGTCTTTCCTTTCCGTCCAGTCCCCTCGCAAGGGTTCCTATGTTGTTTAAGTTCCGTATGACATCTTTTTCGATGTTGTTAAGGCGGCTCTTTGCTTCCTTATAGCCGTTGCTCTCCACACCAAAAATCAGATATTTTGACTTGATAATACCGTTATTCCCCTTTGCCGCCTGTTTCTTTAACATCTCCGTATATTCTTCACGAATGTCGTTAAAATCATCCTCCTGCCACGGAATGTCAAACTGTTCTGTAAGCATCTGTTCGTTGACCTGCCTGTTGAAAAGCACCAGTTCAAACCTCACAGACGGATCAAAATAATTGATGAGCTTGCTGTACTGTGCCAGTATGTCCGCCTGCTCGTCCACTTCCAGAAGCGAATAGTTTATATCAAAAAATTCCACCATCTTTGTATAATAACGGTGGCTGACCTGACAGATACCGTCACGGAACATCTTTTCAAAAGTAATCGTCTTTTGTGCGGTAGTCGGCTTTTCTTTCTCATTGCTCTTTCCCGATAAAATATGTTTCAACTGTATAAGACGCTTCTTCTCTGAAAAGGTAAGTCCACCGCTTTTGCTGTTATTCCTGCTATTGCCCTGATAACTGCTTTTTCTGCGGCTTTCCGGTTCTGCCTTTTGCTTTTTCTTCAAGATAACGAACCTCCCTTCGTAATTTTTCTTTTTCTTCCAACTGCTTGTATAAGTTCTCTGACCGGTATGGTCTTATGCCCGGTGTGAGTATCTTCTGCCGGAGCATAAAATACAAAATCTTCTCTGCCGGAAATCCGTTTTTCTCATACATTGCAAAAAAGAAGAATGGAAGCATTGCTCCCATCATAAGAAGTGATGCGGCTGATGTTCCGATCAGTCCCTTGGTTAAAAAATACAAGGGTATCCCGGCTACTGCCGCACCGCTGAAACAGATGATCTGTCTCTTTGTTAAGTTCAGTGCCACTTTTGTCTTGATACCGGACAAATCCTTCGGTACCTGCACGGATATTGCCATATCGTTCCTCCCTTAGTGCGCATTCCAGATAGATTTCGATAATGAACCAGTCTTAAAGAGTGAAAAGCATAAAATAACGGTATATGCTGCCACCGACCAGAGTGCCGTATGCAGGTTGTCGGATACTGCCACACCAGCCACAAGCACTGCATAGATTGCAACGCATACCATCATAAAAAATCCCTGAAATGCTAGAGCACAAAGCCCCTTAAAATAATTCGTTCCTATCGTTCCCCATTCCCGGTTGGTTACGGTTGCACAGGGAACTGGTGCTACTGATACATAAAGATATATTTCAATCATTCGCCCATAAAGAATGACGGTGATAAGGACTGACATGATTTTCATACATAAACTGACGATCATGGTCTCCATTCCCAGTCCCAACAGCTCTCCTATGCTCATTTCCGAAAACTGCTCATTGAACATCGTCTGCAGCGTACTTGCCACATCAATACTGGTGCTTCCGGTAATCGCTGATGCGGCAGAATTTACGATATGGCTTCCCACATCAAATACCGCCATTACAATGTCAAAAGTCTTGCTAAGAAGCATGACTGCAATACACGCTTTCATAAAAAAGCGGATAAAAATGGCTGTATTGAAGTCATGCAGGTTATTTTTGTCAATGACCATGGAAATAAGCTCATAGACGAGTACAAAACTGATGATCATTCCCGCTATGGGAATCATCACATTGTCGGACAAGGTTTTTATCATATCAAAAATACCGGAGTTCCATGTGCTTGGAGTTTTGCTGACCTCCCCTGCAATCGTGCCTACTTTGTCATTGACATCGGTAAACATGGTTTCAAAGTTGGTCAGAACCCACCCCTGCAACAGTTCCTTTATGAATTCAGTAATCTTATCAATGATCCCGCCCATGAATTATGAGAACAGAGTGGTAAGCTGTGGAATTACCGTCTGTGCCACAATGATGATACCACCGCCACTCATAAGCTGCTTGATGCCCTGTGATTTTGCACCGGGATTATCGTTTCCATATCCTTCGAGAAGATTGATAACTCCCCACACGCCTACACCTGCTCCGATTGCGGTTACTACTGTTTTAAGTCCTGTTACTGATGTTGTAAAAAAGCTCATTCGTTTGTCTCCTTTTTCTTGAAAATTAAATGAAAAAAGGGAGCTGTTCTGATTTATGATTTTTCAGAAAAACTCCCATAACAATAGTTCCAATATTTAGTTGTAAGGTCACTTCTGGACATTGTGACCAGAAGTTACTCAGCAATTTCTCCGACATCGCATACCTCATCCACCATATCATTCTGCTTAAAACGCAGTTTATTCCGGTTTTTGACGTATTTTTCAATGTCAAATTCATTCTTTTTGTCATAATCGGATAACAACGGGTACTGCTTATGCTTCGTTATATCAAACTTATCTGAGAAAAATGGTCTTACACCTCTAAGCTGCATGATACACTTACTGCCATCCATGACCGCAATCTCGTCCTGACTCATTAACTCTTTTCCGGTCTTTTGATAGTTCAGACCGTAGGACTGGCTCGTACCTCTCGTATCCGAGGTATTATAAAGGTCAATCGTTTCTTTTCCAAGGATTTCTGCCAGATCTTTCAGAGTATCTTTCTCTTTTCCTCCCAGAAACAGGGTTGTGTCGCAGTTTCCTTCAATCGTGGAAGCGTTATCCCGGTACAGAGCCTTTAGCTGTGACTTTGACTGCAAAATAATAGAAGCTGATATTTCCCGGCTACGAATGGTAGCAATCAGCTTCTCAAACTGCGGAATCTGCCCAATGTTCGCAAACTCGTCCAGTAAACACCGGACGTGAATCGGCAGTCTCCCATTATATACATCATCTGCCTTGTCACAAAGCAGATTGAATAACTGTGAATACATGATACTTACAATGAAATTGAATGTTGCATCGGTATCCGAGATAATGACAAACAATGCTGTCTTTTTCTCTCCCAGAGTATCAAGCTCCAGTTCATCATAAGAAGTCAGGTCACGCAGTTCCTTAATATCAAATGGTGCCAACCTCGCACCACAGCTAATCAGAATTGATTTTGCTGTCTTTCCAGAGACGAAAAGTCAAGGACTTTTTCATCAAATTCACAAACAAGTTACATTTTGCTGAATCTCGTTGCGAAGCAGACGCTTGATTTTGTCCTCCATTGTCTCTCTGGCGTTCTCGTTGAAGTGGACACGGACGATATAGGTCGTGCCGTTTATCTGCTTTCTGACGGTGGGTGCGGTGTGCTGGGTGGTGGTCTGTGCTGCTGTGTTTCTGTTTTCTGTCATTCAATACCTCCTGTGAATGAAAAATGCCCGACAAGGAAAGGCTGACAACGAAGTCCTGACAACGGACATTCAAAAACCTTTTATCTTATCGGGCGGCTCTTATTGCTTACTATTTACTTTTTCTTTGAAATCTTGGTTGTCAAGGTTGTCAGAGAGAGAAAAGTCCAGTCTTGACAAGGCTTTTTCGGATTTTGCCCGACAACGGGATTGACAACCGGCTCGGCAACAAGCTGACAACAGGATAGCAATTTTCTATCGCCATCCCTCCGGCAGTTCCATCTGTTCAAGCTCCGCATCGGAGAGAGGAATAAATCTTCCGTCTCCGTTGTCAGCTTCTCCGTTGTCGGGCAACTCACGCTCCCAACCTTTCTGACGAAGATACGGCTTCGGGAAGTGTCTCGGATTGCTGAAAGACTTCCAACCTTTGACAACATTGTTCATAATGTCGTTTATCTCTCGCAGTTCCCATTGCTTCGGCTCGTCATACTCATGCCCCAATGCTTCTCTGTAAAGCTGTTTGGAGCAGACGGCATTGCCTGTGTAGCTGTCCAGATAATCAAGTATCTGTCCGGCTTTGGTGTCCTCCGGCATAAACTCCCTTTGATGTGCTTTCAGATACTCATTCATTGTCGGGCTAAACCGCAGCTTGAAGTCTCTGCTTCGGTAGATCGCCATTGCTTCTGCCCACATCTGATGAATGTAGGCTCTGGATTCTTCCTCATTGTCGAGGATATGCACCTCGGCTCTTTCGGGGTAAACCATGACCGGCACGAAACGGCGGTTGCCTGTGCGGTCAAGGGGTAGGAAGTCCAGAGTATTTGACGAACCGCCAAACACGCATTGTCGCTTGCGGTCTGCCGGATGTGTCTCATAGGGGACTTTGTAGGTCTCTTTCTGTCTGCTCAAAAAGGACTTGATTTCCTCAATACTCTTTGCATTGGCTGTGGCTATCATCTCCGACATCTCGATTATCCAATGCCCTTGCATTTTGCGGTACACATTTTCATCATCCAGCTTTTTAAGGTCATCGGTAAACCAATCGTCCTTGACCGCAAGCAGACGGAAGAAAGAGGACTTTCCGGCTCCTTGCCCTCCGACAAGGCATAGCATGACTTCAAACTTGCACCCCGGCTTAAAGGCTCGGCTGATTGCCCCAAGCAGAAACAGCTTCAAGGCTTCATAGGTATAATCATCGGCATCCGACCCAAGAAAGCGGTGCAGACAAAAGCGTATGCGTTCCTGTCCGTCCCACTCCAAGCCGTTCAGAAAATCGCAGACAGGGTGGTAGCGGTTTTCGTTGGCAATAACCAATGCGGCATCCTCGATTTTCTTCTCAACCGTCAAGCCGTAGTGTTCTTCAAAGTAGAGAAGCAGATATTTAATATCCACATCGGTCAGAGTGGAGCTTTCACGATACCAACCAAGCGGCTTTACAATGTCGGTGCGTTCCGTCAACAGATTTTTGCGGATAGCACCTTTCAGTAGAGGGTCATTCTGAAATACCGTCTTGTAATTCATGGCGGTATTCGCAGGCTTACCTTGCTGTGTCAGTTCTAATCGGTCTCGAATTTCCTCTCTGGCGGCTGTCTGCAAATCTTCGTTCAAGTTTCATCACCTCGTTTCTTTGCTCGGCTACAAGTGCCTTTCTATCTTCAAGTGTTCCGTCAATCAAAATATCAAGGAGATATTCAATATAATCTCTCTTGTTCAAGGCTTCTGTAAATAGCGGATGCCATTCGTCCTCTGGCTGCTTCGGTGCATAGTCCTTTTCCCACGCTCGGAGCTTGTGGAAGTAATCGGACAGCACACGAAAGCACCGTTTTTCCTCCGCTTCAAACTTCTGTTTGGCGGTAGGCTCTCGGATTTTTGCCACGATGGACGGCTTGCCGTTTCGGTCATAAGCGATACCGAAATCGTCAGCCAGTTTCATAGCGGCTTCTTTGCTCGGCAATTCAAACAGTCGGGAAACAAAGTCAACGGCATCCCCATCCGCACCGCAGCCGAAACAATGAAAACGCTTATCCACTTTCATGCTCGGTGTGCGGTCATTGTGAAACGGACAGGCTATCATTCCGGCTCGGTTTACACGAAAGCCGTAAAACTCTGCCGCCTGCCTTGTCGTGACCGACTGCTTTACTGCTTCAAATACATTCATTATCAACCTCCCAAAATGGAAAAAGCACCTGTCATTCTCAAATCGAAAATGGCAAGTGCCTTAAAGCTCCATATTCTGTTTTTTGTGCGGACGGTGTTCGCTCCGTCTCGCTTCATTTTCCTGTTTTGCCAGTTCCTTGTTTCTTTCAAGTCTGGCAAGGATGGAGGGCTTGACCTTTTCCTTAATCTGCTCTTTGCTCGTTTTCTTGACCTCCGGCGAAAGAAGTCTGGACTGGATTTTCTGCAATGCAGACTGCATGGCATTTTTGATTTTGCCAATCACGCCATCCAAACGGCTGATTGCATAGTCACGCTCTTTCTTCGGTGCTTTGCGTTCCGGCGATTGAAGCCATGTCTTTGTTTCCTCAATCAGCCGAATGTCCTCCTTGTGGGTTTCCACTCTGACTGTATCTGTCACGACCTCCACCGCCTTGTCATAGGCAATATCGGCAACATCATCAATCAGCGTTTCCACATCCTCGATTTTCAAAGTCAGTTCCTCTAATCTCTGCTCCTGTACCTCCAACTGCTCTTTTTGTTTGGCAAGAATGAAGTCCTGTTTTTCAAGATAGGCTCGCCCTCCATATTCCGGCTCTTGCTCCAAATGCAGACCATGCCTTTTTGCAATATCAAAGAGCATGGCACGACAGGCAGAATCGAAAGTCATTTTTCGGTTGTTGTGTCTGCCTTGCTTCTTGGTGGGGTCTGGCAGTTCAAAGCCTAATGCTTCAAGTGCCTTTTCCTGTTGTGGGCAAATCTCGCCGTAGCGGTTTTCACAGTCGAATACATGGCGTTCTTGAATGTGCGGTGTCGCTTCATCCAGATGTAATGCCCAATCCAGAATGTGAACATGAGAGCCGAAACGCCGTTCCATCTCCACGAAGAAATCCGTCACGACTTTCAGCAGAACATCAGGCGAAACATGGTCGCCCATCTTTCCGATCTGATAGATGGTTTCCTCCGGGCAAGTCCTTTTGTCTTTAAGCAAATCCGTTGTGGTGCGGTTGCGTTCCGAGTGCCTGTTCTTATCGTTTCTGGCGTTCTGTGCTTCGACATAAGCACCGTATTTTGCGGAGTAGAACAGTTCCTCCACTTCCTCGAAAGTGTCTGCAAGCTCGCTCTGGACTTGCTTCTCTGCAAAGGTGCGATAGCCGTTGAAGCAGTCCCAATAGACATTGTGCTTGGCTCGTTCTTCGTCAATGTGTTCGCTGTTGCTCACATCAAAAGTGCGGTCATTGTGCTTCGGGTTGTAAGTGCCATGCTTGCCGGAGCGACCGTTGTGTCTTGTTAATTTCAAACCATTTCTAACCTCCGTTCAGATTTTCCCCGCAGGGGAAAGGGGCAGCGAAGCTGCCATCCTTGCTGCAATTTTGCGACAAGTAATACCCAGTACTAAGTGGCGAAACGCCACTTAACTGGGCAAGGCTGCCGCCCTTGACCTGCACAGGGATATTGCATTCCCTGTACCCATGCACAAAGGGCTTGCCGCCCTCTGTACTCCTGCCCGATAAACTGCTTCACATCGTCAGCTGCCGACATTTGCAGTCCATCGGTTTTTGCGAAACTCTCCATCGGAGACTTTCACAAAAAAATGGAGAAGTCCAATTTCGTCAAATCGGATTTCTCCACTTTTCGGATATGCCGTTTCCGACACATCCGCTTTGCAAATGAGCAAAGCAAAAGCGACCAACTTTTTACGGTTAGTCGCCTTTGGTTTGTTCATTCTATTCAGTTTTTACGAAACAAGAGAGTTTCTACCATTACCTTTCTAACGCTAAGTATTCTTGCCCCATAAAGAAGATTGTCAATTCGTCATGATCTACTTCTATCTCAAATTCTACACTACTATCTCCCTGTGTCACGCAGATTATATCCGAGTAAGAAAAACCATAAGATGCGTTACCGCAGGACAGACCCGAATCGGGCATATCTTTACTCACAGCAAGTTCCCCGTTCTCTTGAAAGGTAAATACCTCCTCCGCATTTGTATCCTTCCATGTGCCAATAATATCTTTTTCGTTCTGAATGCGATTTACTTTACCGACACATACAATGGCAAGTATAACTACACCAACAGTCAAAGCAATGCCTGCAACTCTCTTTACCAGTTTCTTTTTACGCAATTTCTATTACCTCCGTTTCAGTTGCTTTGTTAGATTGAATGATTACATATTGCTCAATTTCAGTTCCTCTACAATTTCCACCTTTGATACGCTTCTGACAGCAAACAGCATAGCGATACATACCATAGCACCGACCGCCAGAACTGCAAGAGCATAAATACCACCGTTGATATAAAAAGCAAATGGTGTCATACCCGACGATATGAAGTAGTAGATGGCACAATGAATCAAAAAGCTCACAGGCAACGCAAGAACCAATGCTTTTACGCCGTACAAAACAGCTTCAAGCAATAGCGTACATTTCAATCCTTTGGCAGTCATACCAACAGAACGCAGAACAGCAAATTCGCTTCTTCTCAAATGAATTGTATTTGAGATAGTGTTGCAAACATTCAAACTGATAATAACCGTCATCAGGATCGAGAACAGGCAGATTACCAGTTTTGCAATCGTATATACCTGTCTGGAATTATTCGTTGCGGCTGCAATGTCCACAGTTTGCGGAAATCCTCTGTCAGCCAGACAGTCCATTGCTTCTTTATGCTGTGCTGTCTGTATTCTCATTTCCACATAGGCGTTATCATCTATCAGCCAGTTAAAATAACTTAAAGGCACAATGAGGACAGCTCGATCTCTCACAAACATGGATTGGATATTTGCATTTTCTTCTGAAACGATTTCTTCCACGATAATCGGCAAGGCATCCTCGGATGCCCCCAACGGAATGATTTCAGTTCCCGGTTCAATAAGAAACGGGGAGCCTGCAATCACTCGATTTTGACCCGCATTATAATATCCCATTGTCTGATTGAGCAGGATTCCACGATTGGAGCTGCCAGTCATAATATGAAAGCCATTTTCCTCACAAAAGGAAGTAAAATGTTCTTCGTCCAGTCCTACGACATATACCTCTGCTTTCGTACCATTGATAAAATATCCCTGCATATCAGGATTGATTTGTTCCTGCGAAAATTCAGCAGTCATATATCGCTGAAAAGAATAGGAAACATCCGCAGTGATATTTTCATCCGATAATGCCCCGATTGCGGTAGGAATATCTTTGTATTGAATCGTCGAAATCACATCAGTATAACAGGAACCGTCCTCCTTCATGTCCAAGGATGTCTGATAAAGCATAAAATCAGACAAACTGTATAAGGAAAGGGCAATTACCACCGACAAGAAAATAGAGCCAGTAATTGCTCGGAAGCGTTTTGGATTACGCTTAATATTTTTAGCTGCCAGCGAACCATAAATGCCAAAAACCAAAGAAACGATTTTTCCATCACGGAATTTCTTTTTTGATACCGCATTGTTAGACTGGCGGATAGCTTCAATAACTGTAATTTTAGCAGCTTGCTTCACAGGCTTTCTGCTTCCGAAGTACAAAGAAGCAATGCCGGATAATCCGCTGACGAGTAGGATAAGTCCGTTTACCTTTAAGGACAGTTCTACAATGCCAAAAGTGAATGTTTCTCCAAAAGCTGCCCTGACCACACTTAACAACAGAGCAGACAGCAGTATGCCGACAACCAATCCCAAAGGTATGCTTACCACACCCAAAAGAAAGGCTTCTAAATATACACTAAGGCGTTTTTGCCCTTTTGTGGCTCCAATACTGGATAACATTCCCATCTGCTTAATTCGTTCCTGCAAGGAAATGGAGAGGGCGTTGCTGATCATTGAAGCGGATGCAGCCATCAAAAGGCAAATGACCATGACTACCAAAGCAATCAGTTTGGCAGCTCCTTTGCCGCCGGTAATTCCATGATAGACTAACAGTTCAGAATGAAACTTTGCTACATGACTGTCTACTGCCGCAGCCACTTCTTCGGCTTCTGTATAGATCGAATTGGATAAATTCTTTGCCTTGACATACGCAGCAAAATCGGATGCCGTTTTGTCAACGCCTGCAAAGGCATTATAGTTTGCTGCGATTTTTGAGTCATTCACATCTGACAGAATACCAACAACTACATACGCTTTCTCTTTCGTTGGAACGAAACTTTCTTCTTCGCCCCTATAATTTGTCAGCCCGGAAAGCTGGGCATTATATTCATCCCAAATTCTTGAACCAAGGGTTAAAGAAATCGTATCTCCAATCTCTGTGTTCATATTGTTTTTCTTCAAAAAAGATTCTGAAATAACAAGCTCATTTTCATCTTGCGGGAAACGCCCCGCAAGCAAATACTGATTTAACGAAAATCTTTGGGTAAAGTTCTCGTCAATCTCGCCAACGGAGAGCATTGTACTGTTGGATTTCTCCCCGTAAAAACTGTTTCCGGCAAAGCGGAGAAGCGAAACCTCGCCTACATTGTTTTGACTATATAGCTCTTGAACCTGCTCCCAAGTCAAATCCTCCATGTAGTAGTCATAATCGCCACCATACACTTTTTCTTTCTCTTTCAAAAAATCAACCAACGACCATCCCCCACAGAGAATAGCGGTTATCATACTGATTGACAAAAGAATGGTTAAAAGTGTGAGTAGGGTACGCTTTTTATTCGACAGCAGATTCCTGAGTGTAAGCGTGAAAATCATATTCATCAGCGTATCACCTCATCCCTCACAAGTCTGCCATCCTGAATTTCCAGAATACGGTCTGCCTGCATTGCGATTTCACGGTCATGGGTAATCAGGATCATTGTCTGGCGATAGACTTCATTGGATTCACGCAGAAGTTTCATAATATCCCTTGTGTTCTCCGTGTCCAGATTTCCCGTCGGCTCGTCCGCAAGGATAATCGCAGGTGCGTTAATCAACGCTCGTCCGATTGCCACTCTTTGTTGTTGACCGCCGGATAACTGACTTGGCAGGTGCTTTCTACGCTTTACCAGTTTGAGCGTGGATAGCAGTTCTTTCAAACGCTCCTTATTGATTTTACGCCCATCCAATCGAATCGGCAGCGTGATATTTTCCTCGACAGTCAAAACCGGGATCAGATTATAAAACTGATAGACAAGCCCAACCTGCCTTCTTCTGAATACAGCCAATTCATCTTCGTTTTGCTCATAAACATCCTGTCCATCCACAAATACTTTTCCCGAAGTTGGTCTGTCAACACCACCTAAAATGTGCAACAGGGTAGACTTGCCAGACCCAGATGCTCCAATGATTGCAACAAACTCTCCTTTATCGACGGAAAAAGAAACATCTGACAAAGCATGGACAGGAGCATTGTCCATTTCATAGGTTTTGCAGATATTCTCTACTCTTAATATTTCCATAAAAAGTTCCTCCATATATTTTTGCAATTCAGTATAGCAAAGCCAAGTGACTGCTTCATTACTTTTTCATTACAAAAATGTCACTTAAAAAGGGGCTGCATTAAGCAGTCCCCCGATAAAAGCAGATTTCAAATTCTGCACCGCCTGACTTCCGGTTTTTCGCCTGGATGACGCCGCCCTGATTGACGATGATTGTTTTTGCCAGAGCCAACCCCAAACCGGCATTACCGATTGTAGAGCCACTTCCTTGATAAAATCGGTCAAATAGATGCGGTATATCCTTTTTCCGAAAACCTGCTCCATTATCCGCTATAATGATCTGTGTCAAAAGAGGTCTTTCTATTGCCTTGATTTCAATACTGCTGCTCTCTGGTGAATGTTCGATACAGTTTTTAATTACATTCCCCAAGGCTTCAGCAGTCCAATCAGCATCAAGAGCAAGTTTCAGTTCTGCCGGAATCACTTGCGTTATTGTCTGCATTTTTAATTCTGCCGCAATCTCCAGAGGACGAATTGCTTTTTCTACCACATCTTTTAAGTATATCTCCTGTGGCTTTAGAGTAATCGTTCCTGCATCCAGCTTGGATATTTTCAGAAGTGTGGCTATCAGCCACTCCATTCTTGATAAGAGCATAGTCTGTTTGCGGATCAGCTCATACCTTTCTTCGTCAGTCAGTTCCTCATTACACAGAGAAGCATTTAGGATATTCAGCGATGTCAAAGGTGTTTTTAATTGATGTGAAATATCGGCTAAAGCATTCGCCAAATTACCTTTCTCCATTTTCAGAGCTTCTGCCTGTTCAATAAGTCGTCTTGTCATCTTAGATATTTCATCATGTAAAACAGATAATTCGCCTTCTTGAAACTGCCCAAAAGAAATCGTTTCATCTCCATGCAGCAGCCTATCAATATGCAAACTAAAATCAGCAATTTTCTTGTATCTCTGATATGTAAAAAAGAGGGAAACTGCACTTGATGAAATGATAGCCGACAGAACAATCCACACAGCTTTGCTATCAACGATAATGCCAATGCCGCCCCAAAATAGAATAAGAATACTGCTGACAACAATCTGCCTTTTAACTTCTTTATTTCTGATAAAGTCCATATCAACCCACCTTATAGCCAAGCCCACGAACGGTAATTATGATTTCCGGCTCCTGTGGATTTGTTTCAATTTTGTCACGCAGCCTTTTCATGTAAACAGTCAGCGTATTATCATTGATAAACTCTCCGGTAGTGTCCCATAAAAGCTCCAACAATCTTCTGCGAGAAAGGACAATACCTTTGTTACGCAAAAAGACTAACAGCAACTTATATTCCATAGCAGACAATAAAATCTCTGTTCCGTTTTTTACCACGGTTGCTTGATTTGTGTCCACAACTAAGTCATGGTAGCTGATAATGTTTTGCGTGTTCTTAGTTCTCCTTAATACGCTGTTGATCCTTGAAAGAAGCTCCCTTGGTCTAAATGGTTTACTGATATAATCGTCAGCTCCCATGTCCAGTCCTGCCACAACACTATATTCATCATCAGACGCCGTTAAGAAAATAACCGGCATAGTTCCTCTTTCTTTAATTGCAGAACAAACAGAAAAGCCATTTCCATTTGATAATTGAATATCCACCAAGGCTATATCGTATTGGTCGTTATCCAATTTTTCTATTGCTTCTTTTTGCCCGGAAGCACTTTCGATTTTGAACCCTTCATTTCCTAAATAGTCCGATAATGAGGATACGATACTTTGGTCATCCTCCACTAATAATAATTTACTCATCATGTATTCTCCTTGCTGAAAGGATTTCTGGCATCATTGCCTTTTTCGTTAGGTATAAATTCAAGAATATCATCAACTCCGCAATGGAGTGTGTTGCATATCTTTTCGATGGTGTCAAGGGAAAGGTAATTATCTCGTTTCAATCGGGTTATGATGTTGGCACTAAAACCTGCCTGTTCCATCAATTCCGCATTGCTCATACCCTTGTCAATCATTAAATGAAACAACTTTTTATATGTTACCGCCATAGCTTACCCTCCTTGTGCTTACATATTCTATTATTATATCACGCAAGTGTGAATAAATCAACACTCTTGCGGTAAATTCGTAGTTCATATTAGCTCCATAACGCATACTTTTCCTTTTTTGGGTAGGTAAGGACTTTATACCTTGACGATATGTAACAGTCAAAACATCGGGTACAGACCCGACATTTTGACCGCAAACAGACCCGAAAAGCTACATTATCCGTTCTGACCGTTAAAACCGTTTTGCTTCGCCAATTCGCTTGCTTTTCGTCTGCGTTCCTCGCTCATGGGCGGCTGAAAGCGGATAGACAATCTGGACTTGTCAATCCAATAGGACACACCGCCTTGCCCCATACTCATATCCAAACGGCAGAGGTCGGGGTACTTCTTGCTGAACGCTTCAAGGCGTTTCCGAAGTCCGGCATTGTAAGTCTGGATATGAGCTTCTTCGTCTGCTTCATTAAACAGGACGATTGTTTCTTTCTCATACTTCGTCAGCTTACTCATAAAGCCCCTCCATAATCGGAACAGGATAGCTGTCCGGCACATACTTGTGGTGAGCAAAGCGTTCCATTTCCACCCTCATGTTGTAGAAGAAACAGCGATACCAACGGTCACAGTCCTTGTCATTCAACTTGACTGCCAGAGCGAAAAACAGCTTCTTAGCCGCAGGGTCGGGAGCAAGTGCAGCCACAAGACGCAAGCGTTGAACGGTCGCTTCTCGATTCGGACAGCCAAAAGCATAAAGAGCTTTCTTTTCATTGATGTTCATATTCATAGTGGGTTCCTCCTTGAAAGATTAAGATTTAAGGTTAATAAAAGCAACAAGCATTTCACGAAGAACGAAACACTTGCCGCTTGAATTACGGTATTAAATTGTCGGGTTCAGACCTTGTTTTTTTAATCCTCTTTGGGATTGAGTGGATATTCATAGGCTTCTTTCATAAGTAGCAATCCTGTGGACAGTCCGCACTTAAAATGCTCGGTGCTTTCGTACTGCTGAATAATCGTCATTCGCTGATGAAGCTCCTCCACTTTGGAAAAGTCAGCTTTTGAAAACCTGTTCGCCAGTTCGTCCATAAGGTCGGCAATGGCTTTGACCTCTGCCTTGTAGCCGTCCTGTTGCGGTACAATGTTCTCCAATGGGTACATATCGCCGCCGAAAATCGCTTCCATAATCATTTAATCACCCCCTCCGCTATAATGGCAGTAAATCATTTCATGCTTGACAATTTCCTCGGCTCGGTTGCGGATAGAGTTCATAGACTGCACCCACAACATCTGATTTTCCGCTTTCATTTGCTCTGTCACGCCCTCGGCTCTTGCCATCTGCTCCATAATCAGAGAGAAGCGGTCATTTGCCTGTTCGTTCAGATCCGCAAGGACGGAATGAAGCCGACAGGACAAAACAAGCTCGTTGTAAACGGTGGGGCGGTAGTTCTGCAAATAGGCTTTGTGAAGTCTGCCCCAATGCCCGATAGGTCGCTTTTCCTCCGGCAGCTTCAAATCCGGCACATAGTAATCTCCCACAAGGACATAGTCAATGCCGTTTTCATGGATTCTCGCTTTCAGTTCGTTCATGCTGTGATAGCTCCTTTCTGTGGTTCTCGCTTCGGAAGATTGCTGACAGGGATAAATACGCCCCTTGCAATATCCTCGGCTCGAATGGCATTTTTCTTTTCGTCCATCTCGGCTTTCTTTGCCGCCTTGATTTTGTCCTCATAACGCTTCTGGGCACCGCTGGCTTTACGCTTCAAGTAGTTCTGATGAAGTTTGTCCTTGCGTTCCTCACGCTTGCGGATTTCCTCTAATTCTTCCGGTGTAAGCTCCACTTCGGCAAATGCCGGAGGGACGAAACGCCCGACAAAGTTAAAGAAGATTTCAACCTCTTGCGTAGTCTCTCGACTGCCTTTTCTGGCTCGCTCATGGACAAGGATTTTATCGACAAACTCATTGAGCATGGTATTTGTCAGCTTGTCGAAGTTCTGATACTTGTCAATCAGAGCGATAAAGCGGTCTGCGGATTTCTCATGCTTCTCATAATCTCCGACAGCCTTTTCAAGTGTTGCAATCTCGGCGGTAAGTGCCGCCTGTTCCTTTGCGTACTGTGCATCCAGAACGGCATATCTGGCATCGGGGAGCTTGCCCAATACATTGTCCTCATAAATTTTACAGAGCAAAACTTCCAGTTCTGAAACACGCTGTTTTGCCGTAGCAAGCCTTGTGCGTTGCTTCTTGACCTCGCTTGTCTGCTGACTGGACTGTGCTTCTTGTACCACTCGGACAAACTCGGCTCGCTCATGCTTTGCATACTCGGCTATGGCTCGGAGCATATCGGAGACAAGGGAAAGTACCACATCTTCATTGATACGGTGCTGTGTCTTGCAGAGCGTTCCACAAGGGACTTTTGTGTACTGTGAGCAAGTGTATTGAGAGATACGCTTGCCGTTGTTAGTGCGGTGGACATACATCTTGCCGCCGCAATCGGCACAGTAGAGCAAGCCTGTGAGGGGAGCAGCTTCGCCCCATCCATCGGGGTATCGTCTGACCTTGCTTCGGATTTTCTGTGCAAGGTCGAAAGTCTCTTGGCTGATAATGGCTTCGTGGGTATTCTCGAAAATCGTCCATTCGTCCTCCGGGACATAATGGCTTTTCTTGTCCTTAAAGTGCTTTCGGGTCTTGAAATTGACGGTATGACCGAGATATTCACGCTTGTCCAACAGATTGACGATAGTGGAAGAACCCCAACCGTACACATCCTTGAAAGTCTTGTTTTTGTTCACGCCCTCGTTATGCTGTGCAAGGTAGGCAGAGGGAATGAGTATCTTGTCCTCGGACAGCTTCTTTGCAATCTGATACGGTCCGTAGCCGTCAATCGTCATAGCAAAAATACGCTTGACAACCTCGGCGGCGTATTCATCAACAATCCATTGGTCTCTCGTCTCATTCCAGAGATAACCATAAATGACCGTCCCTGTCAGATGCTTGCCTGTCATGCCTTTGGTCTTGAAAGTGGACTTGATTTTGCGGCTTGTGTCTCTGGCGTAGTATTCGTTCATGATATTGCGAAAAGGGGTAAAATCATCGTCTCCTCTGGCACTGTCCACACCGTCATTGATGGCAATGAGACGGACACCTCTCTGGCGTAAAATCTCCATAATCTGACCGACTTTGAGATAATCACGCCCCAGACGGCTCATGTCCTTAATGCACAGATAGTCCACATTTCCGGCTTCGACTTGCCGCATCATATCAAGAAAGCCGGGTCTATCGAAACAAGTCCCGCTTATTCCATCGTCCGTAAAGTGGACACAGTTTGTAAAGCCTTGCTGTGCGGCGTATTCCTCCAATAATTTTTTCTGATTGGATATGGAATTACTCTCGCCTTGCAGTTCATCGTCACGGCTCAAACGCTCATACAGGGCGGTTATTTTCTGTTTGCTCATGGGGGTCTCCTTTCTGCTTTGTAGCCTTATATGTTTTAAGAGACTTACTCATATCGTGATGAATAAGTCTCTTAAAGCATACAACACCCGCCGCCAGCTTGTATTTTTTATACTGTCTGACCGCAAAGTGGTTCGGGTTCTCCTTTTCCAGCTCCTCAAACAGCAGGTCAACCGCATTTTTGAAATTCTCATCATCTTCCCTTGCTTCACTGGCATCCACCAGATCAATCAGCATGGAAAAATTCTGTTCCTCCTCCGGTGCTTCGTACCAGATATATGCGATTAAGGCTGTATAATAGAGCTTTTCCGCTTTCACCCAGAAATCCTCAGAGGCTTGCTGTCCTTCCCCTTTGGTATTTACAATGATTGTGTTTACGAGTTTCAGAATATCCTTTTCGCTACGGATATAAGCGAAAGGATTGTAATGCATTGATTTTGCAAAGTTAATGGTATTCAGCACCTTGATCCGGTAATCATTCTTGGACAGCATTTTGCCACATTCCACGAGGACTGTGCCTTTGGGATCAGTCACAACGTAGGAGCTGTGCATCTGCATAAGGTTCGGCTTTACAAAAAATCTGGTCTTGCCGGAACCGGAACCACCGATTACAAGTATGTTTTTGTTTCTCGCATACTTCGGCTGCTTTGGTCTGCCCGACATCATAAGCCGTTCCGTTGCTGTTAAAAGCACGTTATTTTCAAATACAGGATCAACATACGGTTCAATATCTTTGGCAGTTCCCCACCTTGCCGAACCGTACTCAACTCCCTGCCGGAATTTCTTTGCATTTTTCGCTTTATAATAAACTACCATACGAAATCCTATTCCGCATCCCACTCCTACCAGTAAATCTCTCGGCAGAAAACTTGGAAGCGGATTATGGAACGCACCTCCAATCCCATTGATTGTGTCCAACACCTTCTGTAATGTATTGTCACCTGCCTGCTGTCCATACAGCCATGAAACCTTATTCAGAACATACCCGAAGATCACATAGGGAGCGCACTTCAGGGCAAGCTGTTTCTTATTTACCCCTTTTGTTTTTTCTTTGAGAGTTTTCGGAATTGACTGTAAATCCTTTTTAATTCCGTCAATGACCTTGCTTATAAGCTCTGTCCTCTGTCCTTATTTTTCTCTCTGCTTCGCTCCCTATTCTTATTCTGTGCAACAATCTTCTGAAGTCCTTTCAATTTCTGTCTGAGTGACGGACGCTGCTGTTTTTTCTCATTAACTTTGACAAATTCCTTGAATGCCTGTGCAATCACATCGGCATCTTTGCCCTTGAAAAACACAAGATACTTGGGTGGTTCCATGGTCTTATCCTTTTTTACTGCGAAATCGACATTGTATTTCCTTGCAACACGCTCAAAGGATTTAATATTGCTATCCGTAACCTCAATGGACTTTGCACCCTCTCCCTGACCGACCAGCTTCTTTACCGGAATCTTTCCATGCGAAGGCTGCTTATGCTTCTGATGCTCCAGATACATCTTCATTGCCTTCTGTAAAACGCTTGCGGTCAGCTTGGAAGTCTTGATTGCAAGAGCAATGGTTTTCTGTGTTGTTTCCTCCTGCACGGTGTACCTCCTTCCTTATCTGCACCGGTCGGATTCAGGGTGGAACAAACAGCCTGTGAAGCTGTGTTTTCATTGCCATATCGTTACTCCTCCCCTTCCTCAAGGTCTTTATCCCACCAGTTCATTTCTTCCTCATAAAAATCCTCGAATGTATCAGCATGAATGTTTTCTTTCTGCTTTCTCGCTTTCATAATGTCTCTTGCTATTTTTGCCACAATTACCACAGCAATAACAGCAAGCAATAATTTCTTCACATCTTTTCTGTTCATTTCCTTTTCCTTTCCACTTCTGGACGCTGTGACCAGAAGTTGTTGCAATAAAAAAAGCAGATACAAAACCTTTCGATCTCATATCTGCCTTAACGCTGTATATTTTTCTATATTCTTTTTAATTAGTAGAGCTTTGCACCTGCCGGAATTGCATCATCCAGCATAACTAAATTCAGCTTTTCCTCTCCATTTACTGTATGAACAGCGGATAAAAGCATACCACAGGAATCAATTCCCATCATACTTCTAGGTGGTAAATTTGTAATTGCAAGTAATGTCTTTCCGACCAGTTCCTCCGGTTCATAATATGCATGGATTCCAGAGAGAATAATTCTGTCTGTTCCTGTGCCATCATCTAAAACAAAATGTAACAGCTTTTTGCTTTTCTTCACAGCACTACATTCTTTTACTTTTACAACACGGAAATCTGACTTGCTGAATGTATCAAAATCCACCATTTCCTCAAATAATGGTTCTGTTTCCACCTTTGGCTCAACAGGCTCAGTAACCTGTTCTTCTAAATTCATATTTTCATCGCACATATTCATTTCCTCCAGACATAATAAGCTAATGCCCATTATAGCAGAAAAGCTGTGCTTTGAGAAGAATTTCCTAATTTGAAAATCGTGTACATCTTTGCACCAATCAGATTATTTTCTATCCATACATCATCAAGCAGCAAACAATGTGACAACACTTCCAGATTATCCATATTTATAAGCCGCTGAATAATTGTATTTGTATTCTCTGGTATTTCATTAGCTTCCATTGCAATATCCCGCCTTGCTTCCCTGCAATATTTATACAATCCCAAAATATACTTATTCGACAGGATAAAACCAAACGCATCATTATTCAGATACATCATTTTATGCTTTTCCCATTCCTCCGGCAATGAAAAATAGCACTTTGCTGTTTCGATATAACAATCTCCGTCATAAACTGGCTTCATCTTCTTTTCCTGCCGAAGCATCTGATGATATATCTTTTCCCGGTCAAATATACTTCTTGCTCTGGTAAAATCCGGTGTTCTTCCACGCATAAAAGTGTAAACATTATTGATCACCGTTTTTCCCGCTAAAGACTTGTAATTGCCTACCCTGTGAAGGTACTGCAATACCTGTGTCAGTTTCTCCACAGAAGTAATCTCTTGATAATTATTTGTATCAATCTCCATTTGTTCAAAAGATAATGGTGTGCTTCCTTTTTTGATTTCACGCTCCATGATACGCTTGGTGTCTCTCATTGATTCCATATCAGTTCCTTTCCACTTCTGGACGCTGTGACCAGAAGTTATAAAATAAGCAGGTATAAAAACTTTCATTTCATACCTGCTCCTATTCAACAAGAAATTCTCTTTCCTGCAAGTTCCATTATGATATTGATTACTTCCCTAATGATTGCAATAATTTTTATTGCAAGGGCAATCACTCCGATCATGCCACCGATGATTGCGTCTAATGCCAACACTCCTATGCTCCCGGCTATTCCAAAATTACGAGGTATCAGCAATACAAGCATCCTTTGTATGCCGAAGGGAAAGCCACCCATAATCCAGAACTGAAACCAGTTCATACCGTTTTCTCCCAGACATATCCAGTAACACATATCCAACCAGATCACAATAAATGCCATCGGCAAAATCACCTTAAACAATACCCTTTTCATGCCATCCTCCTCCATACATATCATGCTGCACTTCCTGCTGATAGAAATGATTTATCGTGGCTGGTGCATTATAAAGCGCTGTTATCATATACGACTTGATATTGGTTATCTTCGTTATTGTCTCTTTCATGCAACCAATCACATACTCAAGATGACTGCTATTCAGTTTCAAAAATCTAGATTTTACGAGTTCATACGGATAGTCCTCTCCTGCAACCCGGATTGATTTTCTTTTTACGCATACCACTTCACAGATTATCCCAAACAATTCGTCATAAAGTTCCTTTTCCCCATAGCCATCATACTTCATGTGATGATCATAACTGATATTCTCTTTAATCAGTTCTATGTAAGACTGTGCATCATCCATCGCATCCATCACATCAGCTTGTGGCTTTTCTGTCACAGATTGATTGATTGGATTGGTATAACTCAACTCAGTCTGGTTATAATTAGTCTGATTCATATAAGTCTGATTATAGTTAGTATAATTAGGGTTCGATTCTCCGACTTCTTGAGGTTTGATTTCCGAACTTCCAGAGGTTTGATTTTCTGACTTCCGGAAGTTCGATTTTCTGACTTCTTGTGGTTCGGTTTTCTGACTTCCAGAAGTTCGATTTTCTGACTTCTTGAAGTTCGATTTTCCGACTTCTGTGATTTTATCAGCATTTGCTGGCTCTTTTTCGTCCATCTGTTCAGTAATAGAAGCAAAATTTTTCACATAAATTATATCCGGTTTTCCAAGTCCTCTGCGAACCTTTTCTACCAGACCAATTCCTTTTACAGAATCAAGCTCTGCCAATACCTTAACAGCTTTTTCCTTAGCGCATCCCAAATCCTCCATAATGCTGTCTATGGTATAAATGATGTATGCACGATTTTCATCGTCAAACCATTCATTCTTCATAGACAGCGACATACGATCAAGCATAAGTCCATACAACAATTTAGCATCACTGGACAGCTTCTTAAATCTCTCGTCCTTTATCAGCAGGCGTGGAACACGATAGAATGAGAACTGTTCCGCTTCTATTCCGTAATAATAATCTAGCTGCAAAATTTCTCCCATTCTCGTCTCCTCCTTCCTACTGTGTATTCTTCCAGTTATCTAATAGCTGAAATATTATTTTTTCTATATCATCTGTGCTGTATGTATCCGGAAAATAACTGTTAATGCGTTCCGTTTTTATAACAACCTTACGCTCTACTGGCTTTTCTTTCTCCAGAAGCATACGCACCATTGGAAAAGTCAGTTCTCCCTTTTTGTCACTCTCCTTTAGCATGGCACTCTGCTGTTTGCTTATGACAGCATTGGTGTCCTGTATGGCAACCAATACCCATTGCTGTGCATCCTCGGATAAAAATGAAAGGTCAACAGCCTGCATAATGCCTATTTTCCCTGCATCAACCATATCAAGCAATGGTTCCGATAAGCGTGAAATCCATATATATCTTTGAACTGTTTTTGCACTTTCTCCTGCGGCTTCTCCAAGTTCTTCCAAAGTAAGTCCGCCTGTTCTGCTTCCCTGATGCTTCATAGCATCATATTTCATGCGGTATGCCTTTGCTTTTTCGCTTGGAAGAATATCTTCTCTTTGGATATTGCTGTCCACCATAATAATCGTGGCTTCATCATCCGTATAATTACGGATAAACATCGGCATTGTTTCAAGTCCTACCAGTTCACACGCATGTCTCCTGCGATGTCCTGCAATAATTTCATAGCCGCCCTCAGCTCTTGGTCTTGCAATACCCGGCATCAGCACGCCATGCTCTCTGACACTCTCCACCGTCTCCTGCATCTTTTCATCGTCCAGTACCTTAAATGGGTGACCTTTGAACTCATGCAGTTCTGATAATGCAATTTCCTGTACCTGCTCTATTCCTGCCTGTGGCTGTCCATCTCCGAATAAATCATCGAAGCTGTTCAGTTTTACCTTTGCGGCACTTCCTGTTTTATTCATCTGCAAGCACCTCCTCTGTCAATGACTGATAGGCACTCGCCACTTTTCCATTTGGATCATGCTCATAAATGCTGACACCTTCAGCAGAAATCTCCGCAGCCCTTACCGACATCGGAATACTGTTTTCAAATATTCTTACCTTGCTACCATAATTCTCCACAACCAATGCACTGATGTCTTTTGCATAATTCGTTCTGTTATCAACCATAGTAAGCAGAATACCTTCAATCTCCAATTTTGGATTGATCTGCCTTTTTACCTTTCCTATGGTCTTTATAAGCTGTTCCAGACCTTTTACTGGCAGATATGCTGCCTGCACCGGAATAAGGATGCTGTCGGCACTTGCAAAGGCATTTATGGTAATCATGCCAAGGGAAGGCATACAATCAATCAGAATGTAATCATACCTTTCTTTCTGCTGTTCTATATAAGTCCGAAGCACAAGCTCCCTGCTCATGACATTTACCAGTGATACTTCCAATCCCGACAACTCTATATTGCCGGGCATAAGGTCTACACCCTCGTCGTGCTTTAGGATGCCATAATCCGGCTCCATATCTTCTTCATTGATGATATTCGCCATAATGGTTGCAAGAGATACATCCAGTTTATCCGGCTCCTGAAAGCCTAAACTTGCTGTCAGGCTTCCCTGTGCATCCGCATCTATCAGAAGCACCTTTTTCCCCTTTTTTGCAAGTCCAATACCTAGATTACTTGTTGTGGTGGTCTTTCCAACTCCACCTTTCTGGTTTCCGATTACTATAACTTTACACATGATGAAATTCCTCCAAATTCTACTATTATTCTTTTACATTGCTCTTTTTTACTTCTACATACGATCTGTAATATTTATCTGTTCCCTTGTTGGGATAGAGGTCTGACATTTCCAGAACCTCTACCTTTGGGTGTCTCTGCATGATTTTTTTGAACCATGTAATATCATTTTTTGTTCCCATCAACCGAATCTTTAACATCAATCATTTCCTCCAAACATTGCATACAAATTTTTATTGTATGCGGCATACTCCGGATAGCGAATCTGTATTGCCTGCCAGAAATATGGTGCATAGCAACAGCAGAACAAATCCTCTACTGAATATCTCCGGCACTCATCCACCTGCTCCTCTGTGTCCTGTTCATCATCCACGCTCGGTGTACCATTGCAATACAGATTAAATGCCATTCTGACAACCTTTGCACTTCCACTGGTCTGCCAGCCTTCATGCAGGCACTCCGGTTTTACACATCCAGTCTTGAAATTATAAATTCTATCCACATTTCTTCGTGTATCTTCGTTCATTCCAATGCAATAGCAAAGTGCCTTGTGATATACATCTGCTTCTCTAACTTTCTGAATTTTTTCATAGTAGAATTTCTCATGTGCTTCACTAATAAAGTTAATATTTTCTTTTTCTGCTCCTAACGCTGTACTGTTCATACTGACTTCCTCCATTTTCTTATTTTGTTCCGTTGACCATAACAAAAAAGGACATTCCTCTAAAATTTCTTTTAGAAAAATGTCCTTATAGTACAAAATATGAACTTGAACTGACTCGATTTTAATTTAAAATCGTTTGTTTTAACCCTTTAAGATAGGTTATTTTGTCGTACTCCTGTCGTACCATACAAGTTGGAAGTCCGCAAACCCTTGATTTTATTGGTCTTTTTTATCCAAGGACTTCATCGTTGGGACGAAAGCAGACTCCCTTTTACAAGCTACGGATTTCAACGAGAGCCTTCTATATCTCGCTAAAATCAAAATCTTCAATTCAAGGTTACAGCAGGTTTCCGCTCTTATACGGATTGAAATGTGTAAGATTTGATGTAGTTGATGTAGTCAGCTCGTCCAGCCAATACAACCGATATATACAATAAATTCGGGTGTGCCGATATTCCTTTATGGAAATCCAACACACCCGATATTTTACACTGTTTTGAAGTAAAAATCAAGACCTTCAAATTCTGAGCGCCTCAACTCCTTTGTAACATCCGTATAAATGTTAAGCGTTGTAGAAATATCTTTATGCCCAAGTGTATCCTGCATAACTTTGACATTGACGCCTGCTTCGCACATTCTCGTCGTGAATGTATGCCTGAGTGAATGGCAGCTAAAATGCGGAAGCAACACTTCAGGATTTTCATCCTTCAAAAACTGTTCGTCGTTGCAGTCACGGATAATCCGGCGAATCGCCTTATTCAATGTGGACTGGTGCTGCGGCTGTCCAAAGCGGTTGATAAAGATAAAATCCGTGTATCCGTCAACAGTTGCTTCACAATGCAAATCCAGCATTTCTTGCCGTTCCTTTTCCATCTTGAAGGCTTCCTTTACAAAGTCAAGCATAGGCACTTGCCTGTTTCCAGCTTCTGTCTTTGGCGTATTCACATTGAAATAACAGCCTCTCTTTCCTTCAGAAGTCCTATGGTCGTAATAGACCAAAGTATGATTCACATCTATAATACCTTCCTCCAAGTCAATATCGCACCAACGGAGTCCCGTGAGTTCCCCTACACGAAGTCCTGTCCCTGTCATTACCGCAAAGACCGAATACCAATTTTGATATTTAGGCGTGTCCTTCAGATAGGAAAGAAACAGCTCTTGCTCCGGTCGTGTTAAACCTCTGCGCTTTTCGGTCTTAAATATATGGGACTGTTTCAGCTCCTTCAGAACATTGTCAGACGGATTATTCCTGATATAGTCATCGTCAACCGCCATATCCAAAATCTGATGGAGTACCGTGTGAATACTGTCAATCGTTGAGGCTTTCAAGCCTCTTTCATCGGCAAGGTAGTTGTAAAACCTCTTAATATCCGATTTCTTCAGCATTGCAATCCGCTTATTCCCTATTTGCTGGCGGACAAAAGTTTCATACATATATTTATAGTTTTCAAAGGTATTGTTTTTCAGCCCCCGTTTCAGGTCTTTCCATAAAGCGTACAGTTCATCTATGGTCGTATACCGAGCCTCCGCCTTAATCCCGTCGCTGATGTCCTTTGCTATTTGCGCTTCCTTTTCCCGCAGATTATCAAGAGACTTGGAATACACATATCGGCGTTTCTTATTCTTATCCGTCCAAGAATACTGGTATGTACCGTCTTTTCTCTGAAGTTCGCCGACACGAAGTACCACTCTTGATTTGTCTTTTCTCCTTGTGCTTGCCATTCTATTCCACCTCACTTAAATTCGCTTTCGCCCTTTTAGATAAGCGTCAAACTTTTCCCGTACAATGAGTATCTGATTGCCAATCGGCATTGAAAACGAGCATTTTTTCTGCCGTACCAATGCTCTTAACTTTGTTCGTCCGATACCTGTATACTCAGCAGCTTCTTCAATCGTTAAACACGCTTTTTCCCATATAGGTGTTTGCGCTGCTTGTTCTTCAAGTCGCTGCTTATACCTTAAAATTTCATCGTCCATAACGATACCTCCTAAATCGAGTACACTTTGCTGATGTACTCGTCAAATTCTTTTCTTTTTATCAATCGCCGACTTTCAACCCATAGGACAAAAGGACAATCCTCTCTATTCGTCATTTCATAAAGCTTTGCTCTGCCAATGCCAGAGTATTTTGCCGCTTCTTCTATGGATAAGTTCAGCTTATGCCATATCGGGACATCGAATCGTACATTTCTTTCTTCCATACTGTTTCAGCACCTCCGCTCTCAAATGGAATACACTTTAAGAATGTACTCGTCAAACGCTTGCCTTTTGATCAATCTCTTGCTTCCGTTCCAAAGAATAAACGGGCAGTCCTCACGATTGGTCATTTCTCTGAGTTTGTCCCTTCCTATCCCTGTATAAGCCATTGCTTCTTCCATTGAAAGAGTGGCTTTATGCCAAATTGGGACTTGGTACGACCGGCTTATATCGCTTTCGTTCTTCATTACTGTAACCTCCTTGTGTTTTGTGGTTACAGCATAATGCAAGTGAGGCGATAAGCCAATTATGCGAATCGACCTATCGCACACTTGACGAAACAACTTATATCGAGTACATCTTGGCAATATACTCGTCAAAGACCTGCCTTTTTATTAACCTGCGATTCCCGATCCATAAAACGAACGGACAATCTTCACGGTTTGTCATCTCGTATAATTTGTCTCTGCTGATTCCCGTGTATGCCGTAGCTTCTTCAATCGACAAATTGCTTTTATGCCATAAAGGTACTTCATATTTCGGCGCTTTTCTTTTTACATTGTTCTCGCTCATTTCTGCACCCCCTTATCTCTCAGGGCGCTGCGCTTATCAAAAATGATGTAATCCCAACCTGTGTTATTGCACTTATCGCACCTGTCTTTTTCAGAAGCGAATGGATCGAGCCTCCTAACAATATAGTTCGGATTGTTCATATAGTCCTTCAGGCATTTACTGCAAAGGCAGCGAATATCGCCCGTTCTCTGCAAACTATAAAACCAAAGCCCAAAGGTTTGCTTAATAGCCGCATTGATCTGTTTCCAGATTCTCTCATCTTCAACAAATCCAATGTAATCCGTCAAAGAAGATTTATTTACCGTCTGAATTTGCTCTAAAAGAACCATTGACGGTTTCTCCAGTCCAAAGCGGTCGTCTAAAATGATGTGCGACGGTAAATAGCGCTTCTTGATTACCGTGGTAATGGAAGCCACGATCACTGTCGGTGCTTTTTCATTGAAATTGTCTGCCTGTATAACTAACACAGGTCTGCGACCGCTTTGAATGGAGCCTTCGGTTGTTCCGAAATCGTAGGAGTAGATTTCTCCACGCCTTACTGTTTTCCTATCTTTAGGTTGCATATATAAGCCCTCACTTTCCAAAATGTGAAGGGAATTATGTCCGGACTAAATAACCCCTTCACTTATTTGGAATTGAAATGCCAAAACGCAACCTATTTTCTAAAAAAATCCCCAAAAAATTTTTCAAACTTCTTGATTGCCGCCTGAGCGTTCTTCCTCACAGCCTGTTCAGAAACGCCATCCTCTCTTGCAATTTGAGCCGAGGTCTTTCCCTCCACATACCATAAAAGCAGGTGTTTACGCTGTTTTTCGGTAAGACTCGCTATTGCTTGAGCGAATAGTTGCTGTTTAAGCTCCTCCCGCCGTTGGCAATATTCCTCATTCTCCTGCTGCTCCACAAAATCGGGTACGATAGCTTCGGCATGTAAATTCTCCGTCAGTCCCTCGCTGTAACCAAAGTAGTCCTCATTGTTTATGCTGCGCTTCCTATGCTTGTCCTCATTTGCTTTGAAATCGCTGATTACCTTTCCCTGTTCAACAGATAACAAAACAAAAGGGCTATACCGCCGCATTTCATCGGGGTACAGCCCAAACAGTTCTTCTTCGGACAGTTCGGATATGATTGCCCATTTTTCGCTTCCCTCATATCCTTCATATTCATACTTCAGATTGATGACCTTATACTTCTTATCGTCTCGACCTTTTTTGTTATTTAATGTGTTTGCCATCTCGCAATCTCCTTAAATTGAATTTTTGAATTGAAATCAAAAACTCGGAGATCACGGATACCTGCATATAAACGCCTGCCATATTGCGATAGACATAAAGCTCCCTTTCCGCCTGACAAAAGCGAAAAGGGCTGCACAAAAAAAGCAGCTATAACATTCAAGCCCGAAGGCTGAAAGCTATAACTGCTTCTTCAAAACACATATTCAATTCGTTTTGCCTAAGCTGCTGTATTGCCGCCTAAAAGATATTCAACCAGCATTTGAAAATCAAGAAAAATTCTCAAAGCTTTAGGCATACTAATTGTAACAGATTTGCTTTTTCGTATCATCGGCAAAACTGCGCCAATTTTCTGCCATTTTGTTTTCAGCCTCGTTCCGTAAACGAAAGCCGTTCTTCGGGCAGCATACACAGTGTAGCATACGCAAGGTCGGACATTCAGTAGGGATTTCGTCGGACTTTAGTCGGACAAGCCTTTATTTGAAAAAATCGGGAATATCGCTGTTTTCATCAGCTCCCTTCATATTGAAGATTCCTTTGAAGCACGGAATAGCATATCCCCACAGGGATACGCCAAGAAGCAAAATCGCTTCCCGTTTCCGGTCGTAAAAGGTACTGCGCTCCATATTCAAGAAATCGAGCAGCTCGCTCTCTGTATACCGAAACGCCGTCAGGTAGCTTTTCGATATGATCTCGTGGTACAGCCTGCCGTTGTTATGGTAGTCATATATTTTCGCCATAGCGGTATCAATCAGGTCAACCATCCACTTGTTCTCAAATAAAGCACTGATACGGCTCTCAAACTCCTGCTTCTCGGTATCTGGCGCAAACAGCTCCAAATAGATAAGGGCGCTGTCCAGTTCCTCTCCGTAATATACCAGCTCCTCATTCACACGGGTAGACTCGCTCAGTGTGATCCAGACCACATCACGGTATACACTGAGAAGCAATTTTGTTTTCGAGAATATATCCGATTGATTCAAATTAAGCTGCTCGTACATTTTGCGAATGCTTTTCGCAGCGAGTGTATCTTTCCGTCCCATCTGTTCGCCTCAATCCTTAAAACGGGTATCATTTGTTGGTAGATAAAAGTTCAAGCTAATTTTTTGAACTCCCTTGACAAAACACGCAAGTTCGGTTATTATATATACGCAACTTACTTGCGTATTGACATTATACGAAATTTACTTGCGCTTGTCAATATGGATACGCAAGATATTTTTAAGTCAGGTCGAATAATTTGGAGGTCAGATGAAATGAAATTCTGTGAAAAGGTAAAAGAAGCCCGCACGAAGGCAGGCTTAAAGCAAGATGAGTTTGCAAAAGCAATCGGCGTTTCTCTGCGGACAGTATCGAATTATGAGGCTGGCACCCGCTATCCGAAAAAAAGGGAAACCTATTATAAGATGGCGGAAGTCCTGAAGGTCGATGTCAACTATCTGCTTACAGATGATGAAGAATTTTTGCTGAACGCCGAATCTAAATATGGACGCAATGGCGCAAGACAGGCAAAGGAGCTTATGGCAGAAGTTACAGGACTTTTTGCAGGCGGCGAACTTGCAGATGAGGATTTGGACGAGATGATGAAAGGCATTCAGGAAGCGTACTGGATCGCCAAAGAGAAGAATAAAAAGTACACTCCCAAAAAATATAGAAAATAGCGCTTGATGTCCTCCTTTTCGGACAGTGCATTTGATAAGATATACTTACCGACAGTAGAATGGGGGTGTTTGCTCTTGGATATTCAGACTTTGGAGATTGTCAGAAAGGCGAATCGTCTGACAAATGAGCTTGGCACAAACGATCCGCATAAAATCGCACGAGAACTGGGGATAGAAGTTATCCCATTATCGTTCAAGAAGCAGCGAGGGGCATACAAGGTTTTAATGCGTAACCGCTTTATCTTTATAAAAGACGATCTGCACCCTGTAATGGAGCGTATCGTATTGCTGCACGAGATCGGACACGACGCATTACATAGAGAAGAAGCAGTCAAGGCTGGCGGCTTCAAGGAATTTAATATTTTCGATATGAGGCAAAGCCGAATGGAGTACGAGGCAAACATCTTTGCTTCCCAAATTTCCCTGCCCGATGATGAAATACTGGAATATATCGAAAATGGGTATGATATTCAGCAGATCGCACGGGCAATGCACTCGGATATAAACTTGGTCGCATTGAAAACGGACACGCTGATCGCACAGGGCTATCGTTTCCGTCATCAGGAATACCGCAATCAATTTTTGAAATAAAGCAACAGATTGGAGCTGTCTATATATGAAATACTCGATTGAAGAATTATGTACGAAAAAGGAAGATCAGGTCTTTGACCGCAAAAGCGCAAGGAAAGACGCTAAGGGATTATCCAATCATATCGTAGCCTTCGCCAACGCAGATGGCGGCACACTTGTCATTGGTATTGAGGACAATGGAGATATAACGGGTATAGACGCATATACCAACAATATCAACGACATTCTCCGTGTCCCCTTTGATTACTGCACTCCTTCGGTCATGGTAACGACCGAAACGGTTGAGTGCAGGGACAAGGACGGGAATCCAAATCATCTTTTGATTATGACGATTCCCCAAAGCTCTGAGCTTCACGCCAACCAGCAAGACGAGGTATATTACCGGATGGGAGACAAGTCAAAGAAACTGAACTTTGACGAACGCTTACAGCTTATGTACGCCAAAGGCTCCCGCTACTATGAAGATGAGCCTGTGTTCCGGTCTGCTTTAGATGATATTGATATGGATTTTGTCGCTGAATACTGCAAGAAGATCGGCTATTCCAAATCCGCTGAGGAATACATCAGGCAAAACAAAGATTACATTGTCCGGCACGATAGCAGAGAAGAAATGAGCGGAGCGGCGCTTCTTCTTTTCGGGAAAGAGCCGCAGCGTTTCTTTCCGAGAGCAAGGGTGCGTTTTATCCGCTATGACGGGACAGAGGCGAAGGTCGGCACAGAAATGAATGTTATCAAGGATAAAATCTTCGAGGGAAAAATCCTTGATATAGTACGCCAGTCTCTTGACTTTGTAGGCGATCAAATTAAGGAGCGCACACGGCTCGGAAACGATGGCAGATTTCACACCACGCCGGAATACCCTGAGTTCGTTTGGAAAGAGATCATCATCAATGCCATCGCCCATCGAGATTACAGCATTAAAGGAACGGACATTCAGATAAAAATGTTTGACGATCATATTACCGTAGAGAGTCCCGGCACTCTCCCCGGCATTGTGCGTTTGAGCAATATCCGTACCGTGCATTTTTCACGCAATCCCAAAATCGCTCGTTTCCTGCAAGAGTATGATTATGTGAAAGAATTTGGCGAAGGCGTTGACCGTATGTTTAAGGAAATGGCTGACGCCGGACTTCCTGCACCGGAATATAGTGATAATGCCTTTATGCTCAATGCCACGATACGGAATGGCGAATTAAATGGCGAGTTAAATGACGACAATGGCGAGTTAAATGGCGAATTAAATCCGGCTCTGCTTTATCTGAACAAGAGCGAGTTAGCGGTTTATCATCTCATTGAAAAAGCTCCGCAAAATTCCCGTCAGGAAATTGCCGATCAGCTTAACATATCTACAAGAACAGTAGATAGAGCCATAAAAGTGCTTCTCCAAAAAGATTTGATTGTACGCAAAGGCTCCAAAAAAACCGGACATTGGAGTGTTATAAAGTAAGCAAAAAACCGCCAGTTTCGATTGGCGGTCTTTTGCTTATTTAAAATAAAAATATAATCTTCTAATTCAATATCGAGAATAAGTGCATCCTAACTCTTGCAAGCGAGCCACCCGTTCATCACTATGGGGATGTGTCGAGTACAGAGCTTTCAATAATCCGTTTTCGGGAGCCGAACACATATGGTTATCTAACACACTTGCTAATATTTCACCGTATCCCAGTTTATAGGCATACTCGTCCGCAACAAATTCATTTTGTCGCATAGACCACATTAGAAATAACATACAGAATTTTGTCCATAACCATATTAATCCCGCTGAAATACTTGCCGCTAAGGTTGCAAATATGCCAGCTAAAAAGCTTCTGGTTGCTATTCCGGTTATCAATCCACAAAGACCTGTTATAATCCAACAAATTGCTTTAATTATCAGCAAGCATCCCGAAATGAACAAATTACCTCCGCCAATCAGTAATTGTATTGCAGAATGCCCGTAAGCCAAATGACCCACTTCGTGAGCGAATACTGCCATTATTTCCTCATCAGAAAGGTTAAGCAATCCATCTGTAACGCAAATAGTTCTTCGTCCAATCGCAAAAGCATTTGGGGATTGGTCGTGAATAATTTTTAATCGTATAAAATTTATCATTGACGGCGTTCTTTCTTTAGCCTGCTCAAAAACAATTTCTAATAAAGGAATCAAACGAATTTTAATATCTTTACGCTTGATTTCTTTTGCACCTGCTAAAGTTGCAAGCGTCCATTCTCCAATAGGAGATAAACTAACTATAACCGTGACTATGTAACATACAACCAAAGGAGCTGCCGCTTCAAAGGTTACGCCATAGGGACAGAACAATGCTAAAATTAGCCCGATATTTAACAAGAAGAATATCAATGTGCCTAAATTTGAAAGTCTGAATATTCTCCCTAATCTATGCCATATATCCATTGAGCCGCCTCCTTTTTATTGGTTTAATCAATCTACAAAATTGAATGTGTCTTTTGCTTTCTCTTTGAATATCTCAAATACTGCCTGCAAAGTCAGCTCATTATCAACGCTGAGATAACTTTCTGTTTCATCATCAGCTTCTTCAAGCTGTAAAATAACAACTTCATCTGCATCATCTGAAGTAGGTAATAAAACAACGTATTCTTTACCACGATAAGGTATGAGATCTAAAAACTCAAATTCAACCTCATTGCCTTCATCATCGTTTAAGATTATTATGTTATCGTTATCCATTTGTTTCTCCTTTAGTACAGATACTCGTCATTCAGTTCAACACCGAGCAACTCAAAAAGAGTATCTTTTTTGTTTTCTATACAAGTTTTCATAGCGGATTTGATGCTGCCCATAGAAATACTGTCCGGCAACATAGCTCTTGGAACAGTATGCCCAAATATAGCCTTGTATTGTTCTTCTATTTGATAGTATTCCTGATCCACACTCGGTTCGGGTGTGTCAATGAAGGCGTTCATAAAATCAGAAACTTTTTTATCTATATTCATATTCGTTATCTGCTCCTTTCTAATACCCGAACATATTGGTCGGGTTGTATTGATTCAATAAGTGCTGAAAACACGCCAAACGCAGTTGGGAAGAAATTAGCAAGCATTTCAAGTTTATCTTCGCTACCCATAGACGCTTCAAAAAAGTGTGCAAACGCTTCAGCTTGTAGATTACCTGAACGAGTCCAATATTCTCTTAAATGTCCGTAACTTCCGTGTAATTGACCATTTGTTGTAGCATCTATTAGGTCCGAGAAAGAATGTGCTGAATCTGAGCGTATGCGTGTTAAAAAAGCATTCTGCCGATCAGGGGGCAGATTGTTATATAATTGTAATATCCGTTGACCGTCTTGCATTAACGCATTTCCAAATTCAGGAGTATTTGACAAATTCCCTTGATAACCTGTCGATGCGTGGTCGATCATATGAGCCAACTCGTGAAAATATGTAGTGCCTGCACCTCTCGGATTAGTCATATCCGATGTTGCATTATAATAAACACCTCTGCGGTGTCCCTCATAGTTCATCGGTGCGTAATGTGCCGTTTGGTTAGGTGGATAATTCGCATCTTGTATCAACATTTGATTTGTAAAATGGTCAAATACTCTGCGTACTCTCGTTTCGCCGTTTTGGTGTCTTTCTGATATTACATTAAGATAACCTTCGGGAACATTACCCCTCGTCAATACTCCAAGACAATACTGATAGGAAGGTGTTTCACCTGCGGAATATGTCATACTTCTCAGGCTTTGAACAAAGGCATTGTCTGAACCCATACTTCCATCTAAATTAACATTATCATATTCCTGCAAACTTTTTGCAAGTGAACCTATGAATTTTTCGCCTTTGGATAAGATCTTCAATATTTCGTTTAAGGCTCTGCTGCACTCTTGAACAACATCGCCCAACTCTTTATACTTCTTATCTTTCCATTCGCCATTAAGCTGCTGATATTTTCTCGTCATTGACGTTTTTGTTGTTTCAATGCTTGTAATTGCAGTCTTTATATTATTCCAAGATTGCAGTAGTTCAGTAACATCAGCATTTACTATTCCCAATATTATCCCACCCTTGCATTATAAGTGTGTAAAGGTCAAGATTTATAATTTAATTCTTCCTTTTCTACTAAAGCAAGGACATTTAATGGTATTTGAAAGCACCTCTGCGGGTTTGCTTTCATATTTAGCACAACTATCTTTGCATTTTGGGGCTTGAAATTCGCATAAGTCACATTGTGATTTTGTGATAACTACCTCATTTTCTTTCCAACAAAACTTATCCATAATATTCCTCCGTTACACAAGCATTCTTGCAACAATCGTTCTGTTTCCAAACATATCTCGTCTTACATCAGTTATTTGTAGCATCTGTCCACAATCGAATAACACTTCACTTTCATAGTGTTGTGCGTGACTTAAATAACCAACATAAGCACCATTCGCTCCTTCAGGAACTGATATTTCATATCTGATTTCTCCGCCAAACGCATCCTCTCTATTCAGGCTTGTACTCATAAAACCATCATCGCTTATAATGTTGCCTATTAGTTCCTCATCGGTTGCATTTGCATAATTGCCAAGCGAACTAAGCGATGCACCTCTATATACGGTACAAGACTGAGGGATACTACTTTGACTTAAAGCACTATGTATTAAAGATGCCCTCTCGTGATTTCCGGCGTCAAAATCAGATGCCAATCCTCTTAAAACAGCGTTAATATTAACATACGAAGTGCCTGTATAATCTCTTATGGCTGATCGTTCAGAAGGCGATAGATTGTCCGACCATTCTTTACCCGCCAATTTTACTGTTGCATTATTATCATTTCCTGACAAGGAATTAGTTGTGTTTGATGCAGGATTAGAAGTTGGCGGTGGAGTTCCACCGGCAAGATTAGCATTCTCATATTCTTGCAAACTTTTCACAAGGAGTGCAACATATTTTTCTCCTTGTAAAAGCGTTTTTAAGATTGTATTTAACGACTTTGAGCAAGCGTTAACTACGTCGCCTAAGTCCTTATACTTTTTATCATTCCAACCGTATCCAAGTTGCTGATATTTTGTAGATATTGAAGCTTTTGTTGTTTCAATACTATCTATTGCAGTTTGCATATTCTTTACAGTTTGCAATAAAGTATTCAAATCAGAATTAACTACACTCAAAATATCACCTCGGATTCATCCATCAATCATAATTTCTTGTTCCTTCTTTTGGGAATATGCCATATACACAAAGGCGTAAACCTCTGTGTATATGGCATAGCCTCCCACTTAATTAAACAGTTTCTTCAATTCACTTGCAGAAGGTGTAATATAAGGTTTCATTTGAAATGTGTTTTTAACGCCATCTGTGAAATAAACTGTATTATCTCTCAAGCCTGCAACCGAAACATTCTCAATAAGATTATCAGCGTCGTTCGAACCAAGAGAGAAAATAATGCGTTCAGGGAACTTAGTAAGGATATTTTCACCGTAATACATACATTCTCTTACCGATTGATATTCAAGTGAAGTAACCACAAAATGAATACCGAAGCCTGAACCATCCTCAATCATCTTAATGAGTTTTTCACCGACCGACATATTATCGTCACTACCTCTGTTTGCAAACATATTATTTACTGCTGCAAACGGATCGGCAGGGTTAAACTCAGGTTCAGCAGAAACTTCATCAATAAACTCGCTCTCATCAATTACATCGCCTTTGAACATGGATTTAACAATATCCAGAAATTGTAAGTTCTTGATTACCACGAAAATTACATCATCGCTATTCTGCTTTTTCCAAGACTGATAACTCTGATAAACTTCATTGATGAACTTAATAATATCAGCACGATCCTGTGCTACTTTGAATCGAGTGCTACACTCACCAAGAGCATCATAGAAATCTGCCGAATCGTCATCGCCAACAAGTTTATCACCGTCAATGCAGTAGACTGTTGCATTGCGATTAAGCAAGGCCGAAATCATATAGTTATTAGAAATGGTATTAGCCATTCTTTCATTAGAACCACAAACCAAAAGATTGTGTTTCTTTTTCTTGTCAATACAAATTGCGAAAGGCGGAGCAACTTTTATAAGTGTACCCATATGAATTTGAGCCGGAAGCTCGGATGTTGTGCCAATATTGGCATCCGCAAAATAATCGACTAAGTTAGTTGTTCTGCTACCCTCAAAGGTCTGCAATGTAGACGGTTGTTCGGCAAAAGTTTCACTGATTAAATCAAGATAATACTTCTGTGTTGCATCGTCACAGTATGCAGCTCTGAAACCGATATTGGACTGTTCGGTATAGTCCAAGTTCATAACGGCAGTACCGATAGGCCCCTTCATCATAGCCAAAGCCTTTGTATCATTTTGGTCTGAAAATAAATAACGAGCATCGTCCTCCCCACATTTCAAGCCAATCCGAATACGCATTTGCTCAATAGTTCCTCGTGATAAAGTAAGATCAGAGATAACTTTAGTGGATTGTGTTGCCATAAGCAAATGGATGCCAAATGCACGCCCCTCTGTAACAATTCTCTTGGTTAATTCGGCGCAATTCATTGCAACCTTACGGTTTGTAGAGTCATTGAACAAGATTTGGAATTCATCCATAATAACCAAAATTCTTGGCAAGGGCTGTCCGGTAGCCTGAACATATCCTTTTAGGCTTGTTTGTCCCGCTTCTTTGAACAGAGAACCTCTACGTTCCATTTCTGTTACAAGATTTTCAAGAATGCTTTCACCAAACTCCTGCATAGCATCCAAAGCAAGAAGTTGGATATGAGGAAGCTTTACCGACTCATAAATTTTAAATTCAGTACCACTCTTAAAGTCCATTAGATACAAGTGGAGTTGGTCAGGACTATAGTGGAGCATACTGCTCATAATAAGGGTATGAAGTAAAGTAGATTTACCTGAACCCGTTGCACCTGCGATAAGTCCGTGATGAGAAGAACCTTCGCCAATAGTAATATTGATAATACTATCTCCGTCACCAACACCAACTGGTATCTTCAGTGATTTAGAGGAATCTAAGGAGAACAAATCCTTAGAAATAATATCCTTAAAAGAAAGTCCTTGTTTCTTGATTGTTTCACTCTTTTCAATATAATCTGCGATAAACGCATCAGTTGCATTGTAAGAAAGCAATTCAGGTGTGTTAATCTGCAAATTGTAAGGTAACAGACTATAATGACCATCTTTATAATCGATAGATGCACAATATCTCGAAATCTGTTCCAATCGCTCATCAATGCTCTCGTAACGAGAAAATGTTATGTTCGGATTGTAGCAGATCATAGTGAATACTCCGCACTTGTTACCATTTCTCAAGATATTTGTTAGCAAGTCAATGCTTCTTCCGTCCATACCACTTGGAAAATCATATAAAACCAAAAGTGTGACGGGTTCAGCTCTGTTCGGTGTGTTCAAGTTGTAATCAAGAATATCTTTGTATCTATTTCCTAATTTTTCTTGTATGAACTCGTCAATCTGAGAATTGATTTTTTGCAGACGATCATACATCTGTTCCTGCCCTGTATAAATCTTTTGATCGAAAGTTTCAGGAGAGCGTTTGCGGAAATCGAGGAACGGAATAATGCTATTTCCTCGTTGCTCACTGTCAAACACACATATATTTACCTTTGTAACAGGCATAAAAGAAAGAAAACTCCAAATAACGTGGTGTGTAAAGGTGAGCATAGCTTTACTACTTACTTCAGGACAATTCAGGAACAAATTGAAAGAGTTTCTCAAATCGAATGTAAGCGGTAACTCGACAAAAGAAGTATTCTCGGTATCCGCCTTGCGTTCCATTCCAAATTTTTCAACGATGTGTTGATAACCAACACTATCAGAAAATACATCGGCGGGATACAGAACATTTCCTAAAGTAACCAATGAAGGAAATACCGCATTGATTTCCGGTACTTGTGCATACGCTCTTTCGTAGTTCTTCATCATCTCGCAAATTTGCTCGATATGTGCGTCAAGCTCTATAGAGTCTTTCGCTTCAATGAGCTTTCTAATAAGCGGTGAGAAAGCAATACCACGATTCTTAATACCTTCAAAAATAAGCATATATTTACTAAAGAACTTAGAAAATTCAATCTTTTCAGGCATTGTGTAATAAACGAGGGGAAGTCCACGCAGTACAAAGTTTTCGCCGTTTTGGTTAATAACAGTCGAAAGGTCAATGATGGACTGTAAACTCTGCTGATATTCTCTTGATCGAGTATTATCAGAATCAGGCAAATATGAAATTACTGTGTAAATTCCGCATTTGTTGCCGTTACGCAAAACATTTCTGAGTTCTGCAAGAGTTCGCTCATCAAAACCTCTTGGAAAATCATAGAGCATAATAAGTTCAACATTAAGGTCGTAATCAGGCGTATCCTTTGCATAGTCAAAGATATTGTCATACTGATTCCCAAGTCTGTCTTGAAGAATATTCTCTATTTTTTCATTCAGCTTACTAACTTTTGCAGCAACTTCATCTTTGCTGATATAAATTTTTTCGCCAAACAGTTCCGGTAGCTTTTTTTTCGCATCAAAGAAAGGCGCTATACTGTTGCCACGATTTTCAGGATCGACAATGGTATATGTTAGTTTTTCAACCGGGCAAGAAGAAAGCAATCCATACATAATTGAATGAGTAAACGCTTGAACTGCCATACTGTTGCTGTTATCGTTTGTAATCATCCAAACAGGTGCATTTCTCGTAGACATCATTATCGGTAATCGAATTGCGCCCTCAACTAAAAGTTTAGAACACTTTTCCTTGATGATAGACGCAACAATTTTTGACTCGACGAAGAAGTCAACGGGATAATCGACATAACACATATTCAAGACCTCATCTTGAATATCTGTTGAAGCGTTTACTTTATGTACCGATTTTGCATAATTCGCTATTATTTCAAACAAATACTCAACAAATTCATCAGGAAGAATATTATCAAGGTCAGTGCATATTTTATCTGCAACTTTATCTAATGTTGCCAAGTGATTATTTTCAAAAATGGCAAGTTCGCTTTTTTGTCTTTCAACCGTAGTGCCACGCTGGGTAAAGTATTCCTCTTTAAGCGTAGCAAGATTTTCTTCCGTAAGAGGTGGTAGCATTTCTTCGATTTCTTTTACAAAGGCTGCAACCGTATTTCTAAGAATAATAAGTTCCTCATAGTCCTTTTTACGTTGGCTTGAAAACAGATAATTTAAGCCGTTGATAAGACCGGGAAGAATATCCTCTGAATACTTCTTATAAATTGTTTTGAAGCTTTCCTTTATGGTTTCGAGTGTACTGAAATAGTCGGTCGCATCATCATAAACATCACTTGTGGTATCTGACAAAAGTTCTTCTTTCTTCTTTTTTGTTTTTACATAATACTTGTCAACACTCGATAACTTTTCATCTAATTTAGTAATTTCTGAAAGTATTTTTTTCGCATCAGAAATAGTTTGCTTCGATTTATTTTCAACAGAAGCACAGTTTGCCTTATATGTACTGTCCAATGTTGACAAAACACTACTATGCCTATTTAGGAGTAGTCTTTTATCTTTGTCATAATTCGTTTGTGTAGTATTGATGAGTGTTTCAGCACTATCCGCAAACGCATTCAAGTCGGTAATCAAAGCAATAATTTCACTTTGAGCTAAAGCTTTCATAAATGCCTTCCTTTCTCCTAAATAGGCTTATTTCTTACTTTGCTTCTAATTCGAAATTACACTTACCGTCACACTCTTTGCCAAATCCTACAACCAAAGAGGTTGTAACCTGCAACGGATAGCTAAAGATTTCGACCATTTCGCCGCCAATCTCAGGATTACTTGTGTTGCAAACGAGAGTGTATTGTTTTAGGTTATTTAGCAAACGAGGAATATACCCCTCATTAGTAGAGTTCAAAATATCAATAATTAACTTTATACCAATACTTGTAATAAAATTAATATCAACAGAAATACCGGGTTCAAACTTAACGCTCTCAACATTTTCTTGATTTGAATAAACATGATGGTTTGCTTCTACACGACCGGAAAGATCTCCGCTGCCTAATGCACATTTATAACAAGGCATATTCTTATGCGGCAAATAATAGAAGATTTCTCCAGCATAAGCTCTTTCCCAAAATCCTATAGAAATAAAAGCTGCATCGAAATAGATAGCAATCTTGTTTGCATAAACATCGGCTGTTCTGTTATCACCACATCCAACAAATATAGTTTCAAACGGGACACACATTTCATCAAGAATATCTTTAGGAATATTCTGAATGATACCGCCGAAAGTCTTTATGTTTGCTTTCGGATTGATATTCAAGATCTTTCTTTTAAGAGCATTTACTTTCAGATCGCCAACATCTTCAATACCGCATTGATGACGACATACATTGTGATATTCAAGCGTATCAGCATCACACAATACATACTTTTCAACGCCTGCTCTTGCTAACTCCATAGCTACTAAGCTACCAACAGAGCCACAACCGATGATAACTGCACATTTTTTCTTCATAACGTCAGTTTCAAGAATACCTTTGTTTCTTGAAAAAATACTCTGATATAAACCATATGACTCGGTTACAATCTTCTCTCCACTCCAATAAAACTCAATTCCTTCATTAGTAATTACACCGCAGAAGCCTTCAACGGAAGGTGTGCTACCTTCAGGAAGAACATCACCAAGATATTCGCCCTTATCAGATAATTCAGCAGGGAAAACATTGAAAATTCCTGTATCCTCAAAATACTTACCGTAAACTTTTACACACTCCTTGTTGTGGAGTTGTTCTTCGGAAATAAAAACTGTAAGAGGTATATCCTCTCCGAAGAAATTTTTAGGTCTTTTGATCTCCATATTCTTATTCCTCGTTTCTGTTAAATCTAATTATCTTTATAACGGAGTCAATAACTCCTGCTTGTTTTCTCGGTTTAACTCTACTCTCCGATTCGCCTTTTCTCTCTCGTTCAGCTTTGGCTTTACCAAAGGCTTCTGTAAATAGACCTTTTCGATAATTATAAAACTTGTTGTTATACGAAAGTACAACCGTAGATTCCAAGATATTAAGACTAAAAGAAAGCTTTGTTGTTTCGTCTATTGCCTCCTGACAGACGGTAAGACCGTTATATTCGTTTTGAAAAATAGATGTTTCAATTCCAAGCGAGTCCGCCATAAAAGTTATGTCATCAATGACTTCGTCAATAAGCATTTCTTGTACATGTTCTTTTTTAGGTGGTATAAATTCCCCCGCCGGCACAGATATTACGCCGTTATCTTCATGTTTCGTACGCTCACTATTTTTTAACTGTGGCAAAATAAAAGACATAAATGATGCCAAACTGATTGATTTGTGGTATCCCTCAGCAGAGCTTCCTCTTGTAGAAGACGAATACCGAATCTTATTCATAATGTCAAAAAAACGTTCTGGTGTTTTGAATTTCAAAAGGTCATCTGGAATAAGATTGTCGCCAACATCATATGCAATCTTCTGATAATTGCAAGGTCTGTCTACCCGATACATCGTAATCCTAAAGGTAGGATCTATGTTGACGAGTGCAGAAATAGCCCCTTCTTCTCTCATAGAAGCGTATTTTGCATTTGTACCATCATCAGTAGATGAAAACTGGTCGAAAGATCCGGGATGACGATGCCACAGACCAATTAAATCAAACTTTGTATCGTATAAATTAGCGATCTTGTTAATTAAATGCTTAGTATATTTTTGATCATATTCAAAATATGCAACCTCAAAAATTGATTTTGGTCCAGGGTCTATAGACTCAATAATATACCAAGTATCATTTTGTATTGTTCCTAAAAATAGACCACCTGTTTCCGTTTTGATTTTTTCAGTTGTTTCCGCTAGAACAGAGGCATATGCTCTGTTTGAAAAAACCGCTCTCATTTGCCATAACCTCCTGCCAAATATGAAACCTCCAAGCCCTCATTGCACTTGCAAGAGAGTTTGGAGGTTTAAGCATTTAATAATTGCCTTCCAGAGCTACATCGTCACCAATCTCCCCATTTAACCACATCTCGCATAGAAGAATCCATTTACATGCCCAGCTTAAAGCTGATGCCGCTGTTGTTGACCGATTTTGGCCAGCCTTAAAATACTTCGGATCGGCTGTGCATATAAAATACTCTTCATCTCTCCCAAAATTGCTACGATAAATATGGGGCAATCCTAATCCAAAACCATGCGCCGCAGCATTTTCATATGAACCGTATGCTTTTTCCATAAGTGGCATAGTCTTTTGTGCTATATCCTTCAGTCTCGGGCTTAAAGGCAATATTTGTACAGAACCACCGTATTCTCCTTCTTCGGCATGAGGATGCGTATTTTTATATATAAGCATTATATCCCACACCATTCCACCTTTACCGGCAGGCTGAACCTTTCCTCGCCAATATAATCTTCCAGAACCATCTTGAAGTTGATTAATTGAAAAAGAAGGGAAATATTTTCTCATCGCAGTAACTTCTAATTGATAAAGCTGCGGATCACTTTGATACCAATAATAAGCCATTTCGCACCCTCCTTATGCCAATTTACCTTCAGGAGGCTGAATATTTGATAATCCTTGTTCAGCTGCTTCTTGTGTATCCATAACTTCACCAGTCGCTGTTACAGCTACAGGTTCTCCGTTTTTCAACATTTCTGCCAATAATGCTCTTCTCGCAGCAACTGCATTTTCAATATTATTGTCCATGATATATTCCTCCTATTTTAATTTGCAAAAATCACAACTAATTCTAAGCTGCAAAATCTCTAACAACTTCACCAAACTCATTAATATAGGCAACTTGTTGACGAATACTAGCTTCTGCTGCATCTTCGCCTTGCTGTTGAACCATCTGAGCAAAAGAATTGTCAGCGAGTTTGCTATCTTCGGCAAGTAAAGTCTTAATATCAACACCTTTATTTTGGTTTCTAACAAGTGTATATTCCATGTAATCCTGCAAAGACTGCATTGCACGGTTATTTTGTTCAACATAGTTTGCTGTATGTTTCATATATGCCGTATAAGATATCAACTTTCTTACAGTCTCGATTAGTGCAACTACAGCATAAGCTATAAGCCAGAATATGAACTTAGCTATACCTATACATATGGAAAGAACTATATTTCCTGTTGATACAAAACATCCAGCCAGATGAGAACCAACGCCTCTAATATAAACTGAAAAGCTTCCGCCTATAGCAGCACAGGCGATAGTCAAGATTAGTGTAGCTCCAAACACCTCTCCAGCAGTCCCGCTACCAATAGAACTGAGTCCCCAAAACAACCCAATAACTGCACCAATAATTACACCGACAAGGCATAAGACTCTCTGCGTCCTAATTTTCGAATAGTTTGCATTTAATGTTGCCTCATCGTTCTTCCATATCTCCATAGTGCAGTCATAACAGAGTGATTTTCCGGCATATTCACCAGAAGTAAACCCATAAGACTCAGCGCAATCCTGACACAATGGCTTTCCGCAGCGAGGGCATCTTGTTACAGCAGGTTCAGTATTATGATAATAGCAAGCAGGACCATTAAATTGCGGTTTAGGATTGTTGGGGGGTTCAAAAGTGGGGGACGGAGGGGTAAATGTAGGAATTCCATTGTCCTCATTTTTTTGCTTCCGTCCACTATTTGGAGGTGTGAATACCGGAATATCAGTATTTCCAGTCCCCTTTTCTTCTCCATTGGTTGATATTGGTTGTCCACATGAAGTACAAAATTTAGCATCATCCGATATTTGAGAACCACACTTGGTACAAAAAGCCATATTTCTTTCCTCCTCGTAAACTAAAATTTCACTCTATTATATTGATCTAAAGACTGAGCCAATTTTTCCAATTTTGGTAAAGCCTTTTGAAGTGTTTCTATTGGCTTCTCAGTAAATCTTGCTATCCGCTGCATTAACATGTTAAACTGAGCAGCTTGTGTATCTTCCCAATCTTCTGTAGCAGATATACCTGTTCTAATACCGCTGCTAATTTTTTCAATATCTTTAATGGTATTTGCAATAATACCTCTCATTTCTCTAATTGTTTCTGGAGATGCTTTAACTGCCATATTATCTTGTCCTCCTTATAAACTTGTCTCTTCATATGCTTGAACAGCATGAAGCAATGCTTGTAAATTTTGTATGCAATCTTGTAAATCGCTAATTGGATCGGTTAATGCACTACAACATTCGTCCACAATTCCACCTAAAGCTGCATACTTTTGATCCTTCCAACCTCCAGAACCTGCCTGTTGATAGCCCGAATACAATTCTCGAGATGCCGTTTGTAACTCATGAATTGCTGTTTTACAACATCCGATTCCAGATTTAATGGCTTCACTTTTGACTGAAACACCACTTGCCATACTATGACCTCCTAATTATTTTTATTGTTTAGTGTTTGCTCCGAAAAAATCAAAGCGATGTAGATAAATATTGTTCGATACTCTCTACACATTTTTCAATAGCAGTCGTATTGTGCTTAACTTTATCTAACGAGTTACCCTCAAACTTTTTTGTTGCTTCAACATAAGCGTTCAAATCTCCTTCAACTCGGCTAAACGTCGTATTCAAGCGTTCAAGTTTATCTTTCATTTTATTGCATCTGTTCTTCTGAACAGAAAGCTCACTCTCGCATTGTGATTTTTGAGATTTCGCTGAATTTATCGTTTGCTGAAGTTCAGCTTTCTTTTGCTCGGAATTTTGTAATTCACTTTCCAACTGACTTCTCTCTGTTTCGCATTGTGAAACTTGACGGCTTAACACATTTATCTGTTCTTGAATTTGCTGACGCTCGTTATCATCTTCAGTATTAGCAAGTTGCGATCTCAACGATGCTATTTGCGAGTTTAATGCCGAAATCCTCGAATTTAGAGAATGTATATTATTCTCTAATTGGGGAATTTTTGTAAGGAAAGTGCTATATTGACTTGTCGCTTGTTCAATCTTCGCTTCCATGCCAGCAATTTGTTTATTTAACGCTGCAATCTGTGCTTCTACCTGAACAATTTCCGCTTTAGTTTGCTTAATATGATTTTTACATTCTTCTGTAATATCGTCTGCATTATTGGTTGCACGCATAGATAAACCATCTATGTCGGATTGAAAGGTCGCCAAAGCGCTTTTTACAGTTTGTAATGCTTCTGTTGTTACATCTACCACGCTACGACCTCCTAATACTTTTCTTCCATGATTTTATTTAGCTTAGCAATCGATGCACAACATTTTTCGCCTGCGACAAGTACATCTTTGGATTGATTTGCAATTACTCCTATTGAAGCTGATAATTGCGAAAATTTTTCATCGCTCCATAGACAGGAAGCGTTACTTATATCTGAACTTAAATTTTTTATTGCAGCTTGGAAAGTTTGCAATTCTTTTTCTATGCTCTCCGCCCTCAATATTAATCCCCCTTCATTTGATCCATCTTTCCAGCTAACCAGCATTCATCTAAATGGTATGGAAATGCGTCAAGCTGTCTAATAGTATCATGTGTGTTAGGGTTATAGTCAAAAAACAAAATTAAAGCCATATATGTGCTCCATGTCATTTTTCTTTTTAGCATTTCTACGGCATTATATGTTTGTCTGGAAACACCAATCGCATTTGCGAGTTCATCTTGAGTAGCTTTAGCTGCACCTCGAAGAGCGGGAAGTTCTTTTGCCAAGCGATTTATAAGTTGATCTTTTTCTTCAGGTGTGAATCGCCAATAATCCATATAGTTTTTCCTTGTAATAGGCTGAGTCATCCTTGCATATCACCCTCCTGTAAAACACTTTCGTAAAGTATGCCACTTGAAGAACAAGCAGCACAAAAGCCCTGTTTTACGGGACATTTGTGCTGCTTATTGACGGAAATATTGACGGCTTTAAGCGGGAAGTGACAACTTGTTCATATTGCTATACTTTAGATCAAATGACGAATGAACATAGCGATTAAGCGTAATATTTACGTTAGCGTGACCGAGAATTTCGCTTAGACTTTTAATTTCAAAGCCAACTTCTACACATCTTGTCGCAAAAGTATGCCGAAGGCAGTGAAAATTTGCATCATCAATTTTGCTCTCTACAACCAATGCCTTGAACCTATTTTGCATTGTGCGTGGTTCTATATATTTCTTTTTTTCACCCGACAGAATAAATGCTTTTGGTACATCGGCAAATTGTTTTGCTATGTCAACAATAAATGCTGGTAAAGGAATATCACGAATTGAGCATTGACTTTTAGGTTCTGTAATAATTATTTTGGTTTTTGTTGTTGCGCCAACATTGGTATCTTGAATTCTCTGCATAGTTTTTCGTACTTTGAGGATGGAATTAGAAAGACTAATATCTTCCCATTGCAATGCACATAATTCCCCGACTCGAATACCCGTATACAGGGAAAGTATTACTCCGAATTTGCACAAATCCATATCATGGAGTAGAACATTGAGCAACGCCTTTTGTTCCGATAAATTTAACACTCTCATCTCTCTGTCTTTTTTCTTTACTGTCAGTTTACTAAGATTGCAAATTACATTTAAATTATTGTATTTTGCATATTCCATTGAACTTTTAACTATTGTCAGTATATCTATTACGGTTTTAGATGATAAAGCACTGCCATCTTTTAATCGTCCATTGTTTAATTGATTATTTACAAACCCTTCTACAAGCTGCGTACTAATTTTTGTAATTTGATATTGACCTAAGTGAGTACGAATATGAGTATCTATTAAGTGTGAATAACGAGCGTATGTAGATTCCTTTACATTGATCCTTACAGACTGCAACCACGAATCAAGAATTTCATTGTACAGGGTAGTGCTATTAGATAGGTTCTCAAACTGCTTGCCTGTATCGCTCTTTTTCAATATCAGCTTCTGTTTTGTCTCATTATATGTTTTACTGTAAATATATCCGTATTTTGCTTTTCCATTTTCATCATAGCACCGAATATATCTGCCTTCCCATCGTCCATCTTTCCTTTTGTAAATGTTCTCACCTTTTTTTGACATAAGTCATTCCTCCATTTATTTTTTGTATTGACGGAAAAAATGACGGCTATTATTATCTTTTAATGCCCCTAAGTCCCTTTTATGAGCTCCAAAAAATCGGTTCGAGCGAAAATTTTCGCTATTTTCTGCCGACATATTGACAAATCCGACAACACTATGTATAATTATAATTAATTTTTGAAGTCTAAATTGGACTCGTCAAGTGGCATACTTTACGAAAGCAAACAGCCTATCTTGACATCACTTAGAATTATTCTTTATTATGTAAGTAAGGCGTTGCCAGTCGGCAACGCCTATTTATTTTCTAATAGGCAGGCGCACCGTAGCCGAGTATCTCATAATATCCTACCGGATAGCTTTTCTGACGAACAGAATCTCCGGAGTTACCTTCAACCGTATAAACTCTGCCGTTTTCCACCTTTTGGACGATACCTGTGTGGTCGGATAATCCGTCCTGACCGCTTTCGTCCGCCCAATCGAAGAAGATAATCATTCCGGGTGTAGGCTCGGCGCTGTTGTCCAGCCATTGCCCACGCTCCTTAAACCATTGTACGCCGTTGACGCAGCCTGCGTATTTCGGAATCACGCCAGCGTCGATATACCCGCACTCGTTAGCACACCAGCTCACAAAGCAAGCGCACCACTCAACACGGGAATTAAAACCGTACCAAGACCAGTATGGCTCTCCGCCCATATTTCCAATCTGAGAGAGGGCGACGGTTACAATCTGATCGTCCGTTCCCATAATCCCGTAAAGCACCTGCGACCACAGCGAATTGTTTTCATCGACAAGCAGCTCTGCGAGATACTCTTTCTGTTCCTCGTTAAATCCATACTGCGCCGCCATCTCATCGGCGGTTTTATGGCTGACCGTGATATACAGATAGGTTTGCGTGACCGTGCTTTCCGTCTCCACGATATTTCCGTGACCGTCATCGGTTTCAGTAATGACCGTCTCGTTTTTGGTGTCGGTGCTGGAGCTTATTTCGTTCATCTCCCAAAAGATGTCCGTGAGAAGCTGCTTTTTCGATTCGTCCATCGTCGCAACCTCTTGGGGATTATCCGGATCGGTGTTGACTTTGACGGAATACACCGCAAGCACTTCTTTCCAAACGGCACGGCTGCCGCTCATTTCAAGGACATCATAAGATACCGAGTTTTTTTCGTCCTGCAATTTGATATCGTATTCCGTATTGATCTCCTGCACAACGGTCTGCATACTCATACCCGTGCCGGAATCCTCGCCTGAGAAAAAGATACCGAACACGGAGCCGATAATCATACCAATCAGGCAAATCACGATAATGACCAAAACCGCTATCCAGCCGCCTGCGGCGATTGCGGCGATCAATGCCTTTGTTCCGGCGATAATCGCCTTGACCGCAAGCGATATCGCTCTTGCGATTGCTTTCGCCGTGACAACGGCGGCACGAGCCGCTGCCCGTGCCGCCTGAACTGCCCTTTGAGAAGCCTTGACCGTAGCCTGCGCCGTTTTCTGCGCCGCCTTTGCGGTACGCTGCGCTGTCTTGACGGTCGTTTTAGCGGTGCGCTCTGCGGTTTTTACCGTTTTCTGCGCTGTTTTCGCCGAGCCTTTCCCAACCGTCTTAATCGTCTTTTTCCCTGCGGAACGGGCAGACTCTTTTACTGCCTTCTTCGGCTGTTCCACCGTCTTGATACTCTGACCGACGTTTTTTCGTGGAACTGCCGCCTGCGCCTGTTTTTGAAGCGACTGCGCCGCCCGTTTTTCCTTGAATTTCTGAATACCGTCCTTTGCCTTGACGATATTCTGCTTTGTCGCCTGAACGCCCTTGCGCCCTTGCTTGTCAAATTGGTGTATGGCTTCGTGGGAAACTCGGTCGATACCGCTTTCCAAACGGTTGGAAGCGTATTCCTCCGCACTGCTTTCAGGGACATCAACGGAATGTTCCGCTTTTTCTTTGGTCTGGATAAAGGCGGATTTCATACGCTCAGCGGCAACCGCCGATTTATCAATCGTTTTGATCGTGCCTTTCAGAGTATCCCTTGTCTTAATATCCGGCATAGAAAACCTCCTTTCCAAGCGCCTTTGGACGCTTTGAAGTAAAAAAAGAGGGGAAAAGGTATCAACACCTTGCCCCTCAAAGTGCGAGGGCTGAAAAGCCGCTTAAATCAAGGACTTTTTACCCTCTATTTTTCGATTCTGTGCGCCTTTTTCTTGCGTACTCTGCCTGCTGCCTTTTGTATGCGATACCGGCGCATTTCTCACAATACTTTTTCCTGTTGCCACGCTTGATAATGGGAGCGCCGCAGAAAACGCACCTGTCAGGGTGCGTTCCAAGTATCGCCGCTTCCAACGCCGGATCTGCCGGAAGCACCGCATTGCGGAAATACCTGCACAAAAGCGAGTAGGATATACTCTGTACGCAGACGCAGCCTTCCCCCTCATCGAGAAGCAGACAGTTCCCGTCATCATAATTGGCGCACAGCTTCTTTATCAGGGCATTAGCTCGGTATCTCTGCCGCCCCGTCATTTGCGGGAGCATTTGCACCACTGCTTTCTGTTACTTTTTTCGCCACAACGACAAGCCTTCCGTTTGTACGGGAGTATTCACAGGTGGAAAGCGTTATCAGCTTGTCGCCGTACTCCGCCGATACGCCCGTGTCGTAAAGGGAAAGCTCCTTGCACTTATCAATATAAGCGTCAAATTCCTCCGGCGACTGAGCGTCCGTAAAGCGGTAATATTTGAAGGCTTCCGGGCTGTCGGTGTAGACAACGGTTTTGAAAACCGCAAGGATTTCGTACTCATTTTTCTCTGTCAGGGTATTAAAAGCAATCGTTTTATGTTCCTGCCAGAAATCCTTGTCCTTGAATTTTTCAAGGTCGGCGAACATCGAGCCGTTGTTCATATGATGACCGTAGATTACTACATTGTCCGAGGGCTTTAAGACATCACAATCCTCCTGCACATACGGGCAGCCGTAAGAACTGTATTCTTTATCAAATCCACGCTTTAGATAGTAGTTCGGGTTATCCACCGTCTGCATAACGGGATAATTGATGTTCGTATCCTCCACGCAAATCCAGCCGACCAAATCATTGTTTTGACGGTACAGCTCGGTAAGCTCCGGCAGTATCGTCTTATCTTCCGAATAGATAATCGGCTCGGCAGGCTCGGTTTCGCTGTCCTCTACGAGCTGTACGAGAGAATCGTACATCTGCTCCTGATGTTTCGCCTCCTTGTAATGGTCGATAATGAAATAGCTGCTGACGCCGAGCAAGACGATAAACGCCGCCATCAGTGCAATACAAATCTTTTTTCTCATTGCCGTTTCCTTTCTAAAACAAGGGGCGGGAGCTTATGCGCTCTCGCCCGGTTTTGTTGTCATCAGCTTATACAGCTTCGTATTTTTCGGGAATTTATTTGCGAACGGTACAAGGGAGCTGCCCACCTTGATAAGCCCGTGTCCGGCTTCCACATTCGTAATATACGACATCTGAAGGTCGGAGATATTTAAGAGCTTCGCCAGCTCCAGCCTGTCCGTGGAAGCCTGATTGAGCATAATGATAAATTCGGAGTTTGCGAGCATTGTCCTTGCCGTATGGCTCTGCAAAAGGTCGTCCACATTCTGCGTGATACCCGTCGCATACGCCCCGTATTTACGCACACGCTTCCAAAGGGTAAAGAGGAAATTAGCAGAATACTCGTGCTGGAACAGCAGATAGATTTCATCAATAAAGATGAAGGTGTTTCTGCCTTTCGCCCTGTTCTGCGTAATGCGGTTTAAGATGGAGTCGAGAACGACCAGCATACCAATCGGCATAAGCTGCTTGCCGAGGTCTAAAATGTCATAGCAGATCAGGCGGTTATTGGTATCCACATTCGTATGCTTCGCAAAGGTGTTCAAGCTGCCGTTGGTAAACAACTCGATGGCAAGGGCGATTTCCTGCGCCTCCGGCTCGTCCTGCTTGAGAAGCTCCGCCCTGAAATCCTGCAAGGTCGGCACTTCGCCCTGATAGTTATTCTGCTGATAGGTGCGGTACACGCTGGCGGTGCAGCGGTCGATAATGGATTTCTGTTTTGCGCCGAGGTTGCTGCCACCGATGAGCTGCTCGCACAGGGACATAATAAACTCCGATTTCAGAATGACTGGATTCGCCCCGTCGCCGTATTCCTTCGTCATATCCATAGCGTTGATATGATTTTGGGAAGTAGCGGAGATATGGATAACCTCGCCGCCGAGCGCCTTCACAAGCTGTGAATATTCCCGCTCCGGATCAATGATGATAACATCTGATTCTGATGAAAGAATCACATTCTCAATCTCGCCCTTTGCGGCAAAGGACTTGCCGCCGCCGGATACACCAAGAATAAAGGAATTACCATTGAGGAGCTGCTTGCGGTCGGCAATAATCATATTTTTGCTGATAACATTCTGCCCGTAATAAATACCGTTCTCGTGAAAAATATCCTGTACCCGAAACGGGATAAACACGGCAAGGCTTTCAGTTGTAAGGGTACGGAAGGTATCAATCTTCCGCACACCGAATGGCATAACCGTATTCAGCCCGTCCACCTGCTGGAATTTCAACACGCCGAACTGACAAAGGTGCTTTCTCGCTGTGGTAAGCAGCGCTTCCGTGTCGTTATCAAGCTGTTCTTTGGAATCCGCCGTATGCACGAAAGTAATCACGGCGAACATCATTCTCTGATCTCTCGTCGTTAAATCATCGAGAAATTCCTTCATTTCCTTTTTCTGCTGTTCCATATCATAGGGAACGGTCGCCGAAAAGTTGTTGTTGGAATTTTGCCGCCTCTGCCAGTTGGTAATATTCGTCTCCACACCGAGCAGACGGTTTTCCGCTTCCCGTACCGCTTCATCAGTCGGCACAGGGACAACATCAATCGACATCATCAGATTGCGGTTAAGATCGGTCAGCTCCGCCACCATACTGTCCTTGATATAAGAAGCGTACTCACGCAAAAAAAGGACTCTCCCGTAACGGTCGCCCATTTTGAAGTAGTCCTTTTCAAATTCCATTGAGTCGGGACAGATATAGTCCTTGAAGCTGTGTCCCTTTTTGCGGGTTTCCTTTATATCAAAGTGGAAAGAGGATTCCTCCCCCACACGGTAAAAGTCGTGGAAGATACGCAGCCTTTCATCGGTTTCCAGCTCCACGCATTTGCTGCCGAGCCGGCTAAAATGGGCGATTAGGTCAGCGCCCACACGGGCAAAATAATTCCTTGCGTCCTCAACATTCTTCTTGTTGACGGAAATCGTTATATACTTATCCTGCACGATAGCATTTGCTCCCGTCGCTTTCTCCAAAAGGATTTTGTTGTATTCCTCACGGTATTCATCGAGGCTGTCGCCTTTCATCGGGATAAGAATGTTGTTCTCAAAGTCCAGCCGATTTAAACGGCGGTTGTTGATTGTGATTTTTGTCGTTGCTCCGGAGTCGAGGGAATTGAGCAGTTCCGAGTATTCAAGGAACATTGCTTCCTTGTCCTCACGGCTGGCAACAGCATAGTTAATATCTGAAAATTTATAGGTCTTGGAAAACTTGTCTTTCCCGATCTGAAAAATACCGTCGTCATAAATGGCGGTAATGGGGATCACATCCTGAACGCCCTTCGGCACGATAAACTTTTCCTTTTCCTGCTTGCGGAGATTGGTAAGTGTTTTAATCATTCGATTTCATAGCCTCCTTTGCTTTTGCTTCAATACTCGGCTTGAACAGCTCGTAGTAGGTATTCGTTGAACGGAAGGTGAGCTTCTTCGGCATTAAAAACTCTGATTTGATCCACGCATAGATGAATTTCTCTGCGGTCATTCCGTTATATTTAACAAAACCAAGAGCCGCAAAGGGTGCGGCTCCCAAAATGCACATCCACGATACGGTTTCCGTGCCGACATAGGGCTTGAGCAGGAAATAGATACCCACCGCCACCACGCAGGCACAGGCAGAAAAAATGAACTGCCGCAGTGACAGTCCGAAAAACATCGCTTCTGTGTAATTCCTGATTTCTCTGTTGATTTTGACTTCCATTTAGGAACTCCTTTCTTTTCGTTTTTGTGCCTGCCGGATTTCATCGGCGCAGACACATTTGTCCGCAAGGCAAGTAACTTTGCCTTTCCGCCGCCCTCCGTAATACAGGCAATATCTGCAATCGCAGTCTGCAAGGGTGTAGCCCTTGAATTTGTTGTATATTCGTTTCATTCTGTTCTCCTTACAGTCCCATCATCTCACGGATAATCCGGTCAGACATCCGCACCGAGCCGACCAAAACGAGCATATTAAAGAGCAGCTCGCCGATATATGACCATACCTGCGTAACTGCTGCCGCATTGGGATCGACCACAGGCGGGGAAGAAGCGAACAGTGAGAAGATAATACAGGCTAAAACGATCACTGCACCTTCAAGGCACACGGCGCAGTAGCTTTTGATAAACGATTTCCCCACATTTTGGCTCGGCTCTCCCGCAAAGGTGGAAAGCGGAATCGGGGCGAGCGCCGTATACATATATAACTTAAAAAATCTTCCATACACCGTCATAATGAGCAGGAATGACATAACCGTAATGAACAAGCCGCCGATGAGCGTAACCGCCCACAATGGGATACTCTCAAAAAAGCCGCAGCTTTCAATCGTGTCGATCATTGACTGCGGCAAGGTTGTCTGCTGTGCGGAAGTAAAGCCTGCGGCGGTCATAATCGTGCCGATTGTACCCTGCACGATATTGAAAAGGGCAAGCATTAGCTCCATACCATAAGTAATCGCTGCTTTTGCAATAGCAAATCGGATAAAAAGCTTGACAGCGTGTTCCGGTTTTTTTACCTCACTGAAGCTGCCGCAGGTGCGTACCATACCGACCACAAAGAACAGTACCAAAAGCGCAAGACCAATCGCCTGCACAGCGCCGTTGATATTGACAATGACCGCCCATATCCCGCCGCCTTTGAAGTTCTGCGGCGTAGTCGTAATGAGCTGCCATATCTCAGCGAGTTTTTCATTCCAAGTTTCGAGGGCGTTCTGGAGATTCTGAACTACCCAGTTATCACTCAATTTCGTAGCACCTCCTTAAAAAGAAAAATGGGGCGTTCCTGAAAAATAATCCAAGAACGCCCCTGAGTGTCGTTTGCGTAAGGGTTAGCCCGTAATCAGAGTGAGGATTTCTTTCGCAAAAACGATAATGATACCGCCAGCCAGCGTCAGAAATCCGTTTGCCCTCTGCGAAGGATCGTGGGATTTCAGGGAAAGACCTACCTGAACGATACCAAAGCCGAGCAAGATCAGACCAATCGCACGGATAAAGCCGAAAATGAAATCGGACAGGTTATTGACAACGGTAAGCGGATCGCCTGCGGCAAAAGCCGTTGTAGACATCGCAAAAATAGCGGTCAGGCTCAAAACCGCCATACAGTAGTAACGAAAGCCTTTCTTTACCTTTCCGGTCATCGGCAGTCTGCGGGTTTCTTTCTTCTGCGTCTTATGAAAAATGTTCATTCTGTTTTCCTCCAATCAATTTGTTAAGTTTTCAAAGTCCTCATCGGACAACAGCTCGTAAGTCGTTTCCGAAAGCTCCATTTCGGGAACACTGTCGAGATCAACATACAAGGTTTCAATGGTCGCCACATTTTTTGTGACTTCGCCGTGCTGATACACGCCTCCTTTCCCGTCTGCGGTATACACCACATTGGGGTGTTTCAAAATGTCGTACTTCAAATCCATTACCGGAAGCTCGCCACGGATAAACAAAATAGCGTAGCGGTTGTCGAGCATTCTCACTTCGTCAGGGGTAAGCAGCTCACGACCGGAAATCTGATAATTGGTCGAGTAGCTCCCGCTCCGCCCCTCGCTTTTCCCGTAAGTGTTCGTATCAATCGTTTCCTTGCCTAAAAGCTCGGACACATACTTGTGCGTACTCTGCTCATTGCCGCCGAGATAGAGAAATTCATCGCAGTTGCCTATGATGGATTCCCATTGCTTCTCAAACAAAGCCTTTAACTGCGCCAGATTTTGCAGGATAATGGATACCGACACGCCTCTTGAACGCATAACGGAAAGTATCTTGTCAAAATCATCGGGCAAGCTCACATTGGCAAACTCATCCATAAGCATATGGACGGGTATCGGCAGGCTGCCGCCGTGGATATGGTCGGCGGAGTAAAAAAGCTGCTGGAAAAGCTGTGTGTAAAGGATACTGACGAGGAAATTAAAGCTCGAATCATTATCCGGTATCAACGCAAACAGCGCCGTTTTCTTCTCGCCCATTGAAGCAAGGTCAAGCTCATCGGCGGAAGTCAGCGCCGCTAAGCTTTCAAGATTGAATTTCTCCAATCTTGCGGCAAGGGTAATCTGAATAGATTTCAAAGTCTTTGCCGAGCCGGAGTGGTAGGAACGATAGTATTTCAGGGCGATATGGTCGGGATTATCCATTTCCAAATCGGCAAACAGGTTGTCGAGGGGAGAAGGGCGGTTGTCCTCCTCGTCCTCAATCGCCGCCGCCCTGAGCATTTCCATTACCATAGCAAAATTCTGTTCCTCCTCCGGCGCTTCGTAGTGCAGATAAAAAACAAGGGCGAGTAAAAGCATACTCGCCGCAGTATCCCAAAAAGGATCGTTGGATTGAGAGCCTTTCGGGGTGGTACTCTTAAAAAGGTTGGTCACAAGGCGCTGAATATCGTTGTCGTTCCTGAGATAGACAAACGGGTTGTAACAATGGCTTTTCTCCATTGAAATCAAGTCCAGCACCTTGATCTCATAGCCTGCTTTTTCAAGCAGATTGCCGACATCACGCAGAATTTCCCCTTTTGGATCTAAAATTACCTGAGAGGAATTGCTTGTTTGCATTAAGTTCGGCTTGCAATAGAATCTCGTCTTGCCTGCGCCGGAGCCGCCGCACACCAGAGTATTGAGATTGCGGCGGTGCTTTTTCGCATTGAGTCCGATCCGGACATTCTGCGTCATCAGCTTATTTTCCGAGGGCGGGCTTTGACGGTACTTTTTGTCAATGGCTTTTGCGCTGCCCCACTTCGCAGAGCCGTGTTCCTCACGCCTGCGGTAGTTCCTCCGTGTAGACAGATAAATCCCAATCCCCATTCCATAGAGCAAAAGCAGAACGAGGACAGTTTTTAAGCTGTCCCCGCAAAGCTCGATATGGAACGGATCATTGAATGCCGTCAAAAGGCTCGGCAGTATCTCCGGCAGACCGCCCTTGACGGACGGCGCTATCAATAAGCCGAGCCACACAACGGGAAGAATCCCAATAACCGCAAGGATAATCGCAGACTGCTTGTTGCTATCTCGATTCACGGCAGGATTCCTTTTCTACCACTTTGAACTTGCGTCTTGGGGCGTGACCGATTTTAATAATCAGATCGTCTACGGCGTCGGTGGACTTGCCCTCTTTTTTGAGGTCGGTCTTTTTATCGTTCAGGGAACGGATTACAACACCGTGTTCATAATCGTCCAAAGCGATATGGTAGAGTTCTTCTTTCATCGCAGCTACCTCCGGTTATCTCTCCTGTTCCTTTGAGCGCTCCGCCCGCTGGCGGTACAGCTCGTCGGAAACACGGGCGGTAATTTCCTTAAATGCTTTCTGCGTCTTGCCGAGTTCAGCTTTAATTTCTTTCGGCTCTTTGTTTTTCAGTTCGTCGGGGATACGGTCGATAGCGAAATTCTGCGTATCGACTCCGTATTTTCTGCAAAGCATATACCCAATGCACATCGCCTGAAATCCCATATCCCTGCGGCTGTATACCTCGCTGTTCATAGAAAGCTCGGCGTGACCGAGTTCCTGAGCGACGCACTGGCAGAGGGCAACGCTGTCGCCGATGTCCCGCTTCACATAAAGCGTCTGATCTTCATTTTTATAAAAAGCGCCCATATCGGGATAGGGCAACTCATTGGTGCTTTCAATGTTGATCGGGGCGCTGTCGAGCATAACCGCCACCAGCTTTCTCGGATCACGGTTAGCGGTCGGGGCGGCGGGGCGCTTGCCGTTGGTCTGCGAAACATCCAGCACTCTTTTCAAGTTGAAATCAATGCCGATTGTCCCGTCTTTCTTGGTGTACTCATACGGATCAAGGATAATAAAGGTCTTGGAGCCTTTATTGACCTTAACACCCTCAGCCGCCCAATCGTCAAATTCCTTGATCTGGCTTGCCTGCGGGAACTGCTTATACATCAGCAGCGCATTGTTCGCCGTGTACCTGTCCATACGGCTCTGCACATCAAGGTAGGCTTTGAATTTTTCCGGCGACTGCACCACTTCCGAAGCAGTATTGTCGAGCAGTTGATAAATGGCTTCTTTCTCCGCCTTTTTCTTGGCGGCGTATTCCTCCGGCGAAAGTCTCGGCGGTCTTGCGCCGCTGCTTTGCTTACTCTTAAAATCGTTGGTCATATTGATTTACCTCTCTTTCGGTTTCTTGGATTTTTTCGGCTGCCTGTGAACGGTCTGCCGATTGGCTTCAGGGGTTTTCGGCTTCTCTTTGGAAGCCTCCGGCACGGTACGCTCTGCTTCCTTTTCCGCTTTGGCAGCCGCCTTGTATCGGTCGAGCTTTTCCTTGACCGAAGGCTTTTTATCCGCCGCCTTTGCGACACCCTTATCAGTGTGCGTACCTGTCGTTTCTGAGTCTCGCTCGGACAGAGGGCTTTTGTCTGTCTTTGCGACCGAGGGGTTTTGGTGGGAATTTCCCTCCTTCTGCATTGGCTTTCCCATCGCTTCTTCCACGATGATCTCGCCTCTTGATTTCGTAGGCACTTCATTGGCAGTCGCTTCACGGTCTGCCACAGCCTTTTCCGCTTCGGAAACAATGGAAGCCTTATCGACTTTACCGAGTTCAAAGCGGTCGGAAATTCGCTGGATTTTCGCAGCGTCCTCCGCACGGGCGATAATATCGACCATCGCCGTATCGCTCTTGGTATTTTTATCACGCAGAACGCAGTAAAGGACGCCGTACCGTTTCGCCTGCTCGGTAAACTTCGGCAAATCTTTCTGCTGGAACGAAAAAACCTTCAGCTCCTTGCCGGACTTAATCATATTGGTAAGCCGTGCTTTTCCTCGTGTCTTATTCGACTGGCTGATTTCCTGCTTCAGCACGGAAGCTAACAGAATAGCGATATTCTTCGCCGCCGAGCCTGTGAGCCGGACAGCCACTTCAAATCCTTCAAGCGACAGCCTGACGATTTGTTCTGCTGCGTCACCGCCGTTGTTCATAGTTTCGGGACTCCTTTCTTTGAGATTTTTCTTCCTCTGCCTTGACTTGCGAAAGGGTATCGGCAATTACGCCTGACCGCTTCGCAATCCCGTCGCAGAGCTTTACTTCTTTGCGAAGCTCTTTCAAGCGTTCGGAGATTGCAGAGATTTTCGCCTTTGCCGCCGACAGCCGTTCATCTGATATATCTACCTTTCGTATTTCATTTCGGAGATGTGTTCTGTCGGCGGTAAGGGTTTTGATTTCGTCCTCAACCGACCGCTTATATGAAAAGAGCTGCTCGTCCGTACCGATCTGGTGCTTGCCGAGCAGCGTTACCTGTTTGGTGAGTTCGTCCATCTTCATCAAATCATCTTTGAGAAGATAGTGAAGTCTCGCCGTATTCTGTTGTTTCTGATTGTGCTTCGGAAGGTAGCCGAGCCGATAGCAATAGTATAGATACAAGCCGTAAAGCCCGCCGACCTTTTGGATTTTATGTTCTCTTGTGGGCAGGCGGTACTGCCGGACAATATAGGTCTTTGGCTGGAACGGCTTGAACACGATATTATCCCTGTTGGCGATAAGCCTCTCAAGGATTTTCTCTTTGGTGTATTCCTCGCCGAGCCGATAAGTCCGTATCGGTTTTTCACTGCCTTTCGGTGTGACCGTCGCATACTTACGATTGGGACTGAAATTCGAGTGATAGCCCATCACGCCCAGTTCATATTGGAACTGCCGCAGGTTGCGGCTCATCGCAATCGCTTCGTCAATCGCTTTTTTTGCGTTGTTGTATCGGGTAGGCATACCCGCCTCGTCCTTCATCGTAAGATAGGCGGGCGATCTGTGCAGCTCCGGCTTTTCTACAATGGACAGCTTATGTTCCAAGCATATCTCATCGGCGATATGGCGGAAGTAGTACCAAGACTTTTCTTTGTCTTTCAGCCGCTTCCCATCTACAAAGGAAACGGAGTTGATGACAAAATGGCAGTGGAGATGTTTGGTGTTCAGGTGGGTAGTGACGACCACCTGAAACCGCTTGCCCCACATCTTCCTTGCAAACTCCATTCCGATCTGCTGCGCCTGTTCGGGCGTGACCTCGTTTTCCTTAAAGCTCAGATACCCGTGATATGCCTGAATCCCGTCCGTCTTGCCGAACTGCTCCTTTACGGTAATGAACTGGTCACGAGCCATCGCCACATTGCAGTTGATACCGTCGCAGAAAAACTCGTGTTCCGTTTTCTCCTCGTCCTTTGCATAGGCAAGCACATCTTTGAGCGCCTGATAATCTTCGAGCGAATATTCGGGGTTGGCGGTCTTTTCAGGATTGGTCGTATAGTCCAGTACCTGACCGAGCCGGACGCTTACCTTCCAAAGCTTTGTTACTGCCATTTCAGACCGCTTTTTTCAGGGCGCAGAAATTCACGCTCAATCGCCGCCTGAAACTTGTGCCACCTCAGCACCTCATTCTTCAGCATTTGCGAATCCACAAAGCCGAGGGCGTTCGCTTTAATGGCGAGCTGATTGATGTTGTTGCCGATAGCGGATAGTTCCCGCATAGCGTCATAAAATCTCTCGTCCGGTTTTTCTCTCGGCTCATAGCCACGAAGCAGCAGTCGAATCAGCGCCGCTTCGGTCAGACAGGCTTTCTTTGCTTTCTTCTGCAAGTCCTGTGCTTCCGCCTTTGAAAACCAAAACTGTTTTTTGACTGTTCGTTTCACAGCTCCTCGTCCTCCTTTCGGATATTTGGTGTGCGGCTGATTCGGTTGATCTGCATAAGGCACATTATCGAGATACCGATAACGCCGCCGAGCAGGAAGCCTATCATAAAGAATAGAACTTCGTGCATAGTCAAAATCCTTTCCTGTATTGGGGTATTAGGGGCAGCCCCTAACGAGCTTTTACTGTTTTTACCCGATAGGAGTAAAAACAGTCTGCTCGCTAAGATAACGCAGACCTGTCCGGCTGCCCCGTATTTTCCTGAAATTTATCGTTCTTTGTCCGCCCTGTCAGGCTTAAACGGCTCGATTTCTATTCCGTGTGCGGTTTCGTGGAATCGCTCAGGATACCGAAAAAGCCGTTTATATTTCAGTAGTTGTTCGCTGGATAAGCTACTGTACTTTTCATTGGCGACATTGGAACGGGCAATAAAAAAGTCGCCGTGAATGATGTCGGCGACCTCTCTTGTATTGTCGAGCAAATAGCATTTTTCAATTTTCCAGCCGTCTTTTCCACCCATTTCGTCCGCCATCAATCCCTCCATTCTCAAGCACGGATCAACGCCGTCAAGAGAAGCACCGTAAATTGAATAACCGCCCATACGGGACTGAAAGGCTTTGTTATCCGAGCTTACTTCGTAAGTCCGTTCAAACTCGCTGTACGGTTTTTTAAAGGTATCGGCAGTAAAAACAATATGTGCGGAAAGATGTTGTCCTTTGTTTTCCGCTTCCCGAAAAAGGGATTTCAGGTCGCTGTAACTCATCTCTGTACGCTTTGGCGGCTGGTATACAGCCCGATTCATCGGCAGCTTTTCCTGTTTCCCATCACGGTTGCAGACGATAGCGGCGTCATCTTCAAAGGGCATATACTCGTCTAAACCGCCCCCGCCGACCAGTTCTTTCATCGCTTCATAGGTGTTCGGTATCTCTTTCACAATCGGAGATTTGCCGACCGGAACGAGCAGGACAGATATTTTCTCCTGCTCGGCAAGCGATAGAAAACGGTCGCTGACCTGTGTCTTTTCCGGCGCAAAGTCAATCCACCGAAAGCCGATACTGTCGCAAAAGTGGAAGTAGCTTTTTCCGGTATTCCCGTCAATGATCTCCACCACATCGGATACGGACATCGACCGCCCTTTATATCCTGCGGGGTGTTTAAGATTGAAAATCTCATAGAGTTTTTCCAGCGTGAAGCAGTTTACTTCTCCCTCGAACACCTTATCATAGAGGCTGCTGTCGATTTCTGAGCTGCCCTGAAATTTTGGAAGGCTCTCGTAATTCATAAAAGCGACATTGTTGGCGTCACGCTTCATATTGATCTGATAAATTCGTACATTCAACGCTCATAGCTCCTTTCTTTGGATTTGTAGATTCCAAGCTGTATGCAGAGGTAATCGTTATAATCCTTGCCTTTCTTCGGCGGCTCGTCAAAGACCTCGTACCGCTTTGGCAAGATGATTTGCAGCGCCTTAGCCGCTTTCCTTCCTGCGCTGTCGTTATCAAAATGGATATGAATTTGCCGGATATGCGGCTTTTCCTCAAGGTATCGCACAAGGGCGGCGGGGGTAGTGCTGTCCTCGATTTTCTCTTTCGGAAGGTAAACGCCCGCAAGGGAAACAAGGTTTTCCTGCCGCCAGTCCCTGCCGGACAGCTTGGAAATCGTTGCGTAGGAAAGCAGGTCAATGGCACATTCAAAAAGGTGTACTTCGCTGCTTGTGCTGTCTGCTAAACGAAAAGAATAATGTTTATCGCTGCCGGAACAGTCGCCCAAAATACGGCGGCTGTTGGTCGCCCGGAAAGCGGCGTATTTCGGTTTCTGCTTTTCATCAAAGCCGACGAAAACGATATTATGGTAAGGCAGGCTCTCAAAGATAACGCCTTTTTTGATACATTCGTCGGTAATGGCTGCGTCAATCCCTCTGCTAAACAGGTACTCCCTGATCTTATCGGTCGTTTTGCTTTTTTCGGGCAGTAAGAGAATTTTCGGCTTTTCTTCCTGCTTCGGTCTGACGGTCAGGGTAGGCATAACCGCCGCCTTTCCCATCAGGGTTTCGACCGCCTCCACAAAAGAAACGCCCTTGACTTTCACAAGATAGTCAAGAGCGTTATATCCGCCGATCCGCTGCGACCACCACATCCATTTGCCGTTTGAAATCTTTAAGCTGTCGTGGGTACGGGTAGTATAGTTGTTGCCTGCAATCCGCACCAGCTCGTGCGGCTCACAGTTTTGCAGATAGGTTAAAAGGTCAATCTGCCGAGCCTGTTCGACCACCTCCGGCGGGATATATGGCATATCAGATCTTCCCTTTCCTGAGAAGCTCTGCGACCTTCTCAATGGAATCTTCTATATCTTCAACATCGGCGTTCATCAGCCACTCGTCCCAAGACAGCTCCAAAACATTTTTCGTTTTCATAAGGGAACTTACCATTTCAGGCGGAAGCTCCGTATTCTCCACATAGTCGTACAGCTCGCACATAAAGGCAAACTGCTTATCGTTTGTGATGATTGTGACCTGCGGCTGGCAGAGATACCGCTTCACATATCGGATCAATTCTCTTTCAAGCTGGCACTGCAACACCAGCATATCCGCACGGACGGTTTTTAATTTACACACCATTTTTCTCACCTGCTTTCTCTGTTTTTATCCCGTTTGAGTACATCGTTTGCCCTTGTTTCAATGGAATCCCGAATGGTATCCATATGCTCAACCTCTCTGTCCTTAAACTCCTTATAGACATCATCAAGCGGGCAGAGGGAGCGGAGCAACGCCTTTGCCTGTTTCGGAGAAAGCTCCAGTTCCTCCATACACATCACAATGTCCTCTCTCATCGTATACTCGTAGGTATGATTCAGAATTTTCTCCGGCGGCTGTGAAAGCAGCCAGTCCCTGTACTTATCCTGCTCAGCTTTCATCTTGTCGTAGAGCAGGGCGTTGTAGTCTGTTTCGCCCATAGCGAACACCTCCTTAAACAAAAAATATAGCCGCCTGATTTTTGTAAAAACCAAGCGGCTATGTAATGAATTTGTTATTTTATAAGTCCTAATTATTTTCAAATTTCATAGGTGTATATCGCATACCATCCGAAAGTTGCTCCGTATCGGTATCTACGAAACCCAGTTTATGATAGACCGGAACTGCATACGGAGAAGAATTTACTGTAATGGTTTTGCTTGAACTATTTTCTCGTAGGAAGTCCCACAGCTCCCTACCAATGCCTTGTCTTTGATACTGTGCTTTCACAAAAAAGCAACAGATATGCTTCCGATTTTCGTTTGTTGCGATAACTCCCTTTAGTTCTTCTTCGTCATAAGCGCCCCAAAATTCTAATGTTTTGACGATCTCTTTGTTCTCAATAAAATCCTGAAACGACTTAACTCCTTCTTCAGAATAATCGGGAGCCTCAAATTGTAAAAAAGTTTGCCAAATCAAGTCAATGGCATTTGTAATTTGAGTATCATCTATTTTTTTGACTTCCACACTAAACACCTCGTAAATATTCGTTATGACCGTTCCTTTTCAATCACATAGGATTGCAAGCTTCTTTTGCAACCGTTTTTTTTATAAAACTTTTCTATCCCCGGCTGCGCTCCAAAATACAGCATAGTAGGGGTATTATCCTTTGCAAGTTGTAAAAGTTTACTGCCTACTCCTTGTTTTTGATAATCGGGAAGAACAAGCAGCTCCGTAATTGTACCAAAATAATATCCGTCCGTAAGAATACGCAAACAACCAATCAGCGCCTCATTATCATAAGCGGTGATGTTGATCGTTTTCGCCAATGCACACTGCGTTTTTTCGACATCATAGCTGCCTTGCCATACTTGATTGACAAAGGCAATAAAAGTTGCTGCGTCCAGCTTTTTATCGTCCACGATATATTTCATCTTTCTGTCTCCATTCAAGATTTGCTTTATCAATTTCCTTCCCAAAAGTCTTGCAAAACACTAACTAACTTTCGAGGATTATCTTTGTTTACTTCGTGACTGGAATCTTCCACGATAACCAAATTACTGTTTTTCATCGCTTCGTGAAACCGCTTTGCACTCTCCATATTTGCTTTATCGTTTGCGCCGCAAAGAATAAGGGCGGGACAATCAAGTGCTGCCGCCGAATCCATAAAATTAAGATCAACCATTGATTTGCTCAATCGAATAAAATCTTTTTTGCTTACGCCCATATTCTGAAATGCAGCTTTGGGCATAAATCTAAATACAATATTTTGGAATTTCAGCAGTCCTTTCGGTATCTCAAACGGCGTTCCGATCAAAACAAGAGAGTTTATTTTTTTCGGATACTGGATAGCATAATTGAGCGCAAGCAGACCGCCGAGGGAAAGCCCGCAAAGATTTAGTTTGTCTTTGTAAGACTCGCACAGCTCGCTGAACGCCTGATATACTGTGGGGTAGTCTAATTTCCCGCCTTTTGTAAGGTTAAATAAATCAGGAACGATAGGGAAAATTCCCCTCGTTTCCAACTCGTTTTTAATGGTATCCCAATCCTTACTGTTTTGTCCCAAGCCGTGAATCAAAATATTTTTCATAGGCAAATAACCTCAGTTTTCTTGACATTGACTCTCAAAAAGCCACTTTATTATATCACTTTACTATGTCTTTTTCCACCTTGCCGTGATAGATATAGCCGCCTGATTTTTTGTAAAACCAAGCGGCTATGTAAACTTTCACTCTACAATTTTTTTGATTTCCATTCCGTCCATCAGCCCCCGCATATAACAAATGCGGTATTCTTCCAATACAACATTGTTTTCTGCAAGCAGGTACTTGATTAAAAGTTTGCATTCTTCTTTGGTAAGAGAAGCTGGCTTTTCCAAATCCAAGACATCATTGATTGTCTCGTTTTGATGTTTAAGCTCTACCGCCTTTTCCTTTGCAGCCTTCAATTTCTCATCACGGGAACGGGCTTTAGCGAGTACCTGAGACAGCATACTTTCAAGATCGCTTTCAAACAGTTTGATAGAACAGTTTTCTTCCATCGGGTTTTACCTCTTTTCTTTGTATGATGTCTCATATTATAAAACCAAAGCATTACTCGCACAAGGAAGCCACAGTTCTATTTTTACTGACACAGCAGTTCAGAGAACTTACTATGTAAAGGCGGTATGAGATTTCTCCCATACCGCAAAAGAATTAGCGCTCGTAGGCTCTTTCCTTTGGAGTGGGTACGCTGTCGCCCTCGTCCGGCGCACTGTCCACCAACTCATTTTCTCGCTTATCCACATTGAGTAAGCCGTTAAGGACATTGAGCCGATTTGTCTTTTCGGTCAGTTCTTCTTCCTTGTCAAACGGTTTCTCAACCTCTGCTTTCGCAGTGGCGAATTGCTGTTCAAGAGTTGAAAGCTCTCTGCTTTTCGCCTCCAGCCGTTCAGGGATTTTCTCAATGGCATTATCGATTCGGGTAATGTTGCCGATAGCGTCCGTGCCTAAAGAGACGGAACGGGAAAGGCTGCCCTTGATTTTTACCTGATAGGCTTTCTCAAAGGTATCAAAGGAAAGCTCCAAATCAAAGCCTCTGTACTTGCCGAGAGGGACGGGATCAGGCGATGTCATCTCTTTGCAGGCGTCAATGATTTTCTGTCCGCCTTCCGCTTTTTCGGAATAAGAAACACCCTTAACCTCAATTCCCGCAAAGGTATCCTCAAGAGGTTTCGGGTGTTCTTTTGCAATTGATCTATCCTTTTCCAGTCCCGCAATCGTCTCTTTTATCCGGGCGATTGTTGTCGGGTAATATTTGATGATTTTGTCCTCCAACTCATATTTTTCGGAGAGATAATTGGACTTCAAAAGGCGCAGCTTCTGCACCTGAATATCCAAGTCCATTTTCTCCTTGATGTGCGGATTGTCCGCCGCAAGCATTTTGATCTCCGCATAGGAAAGAGCAGTAGCGTCCACATCTTCGCAGGAACGCACGGGCGATTTGCTCGTCATAATCTGACTTGCGAACTTCTGCTTGCCTTCAACGAGCTGCCAGCAGTATGCGTCAAAAGTGCCTTCCGTAACATAGCGGTACAGACCGACCTTTGGGTTTTCGTTGCCTTGTCGCACTGTTCTTCCGGCTCGCTGCTCCAGATCAGCAGGTCGCCACGGACAGTCAAGGTCGTGGGAAGCGATGATCTTATTCTGCACATTTGTTCCTGCGCCCATTTTCTGCGTACTGCCCATCAGGATTCGCACTTCGCCACGGCGCACCTTTTTGAACAGCTCCTGCTTCTTCGTCTCGGTATCCGCTTCGTGGATAAACTTGATTTCCGATTCGGGAATACCACGCTCGATCAGCTTCTGTCGTATATCCGTATAGACGGAAAATTCGCCTGCTCCCTTTGGAGTGGAAAGGTCGCAAAAGAGAAGCTGCGTCAACTTTTTATCGCTGTTTTCCTCCCATATACGGAATACTTCATTTACGCAGGCGTTGACTTTACTGCCTTCCTCATCGGGTAACATTGGATTCATCATTCGCTGGTCAAGGGCGAGCTTCCGCCCGTCGTTCGTAACTTTAAGCATATTATCTACGCTGGAATCCACACCGCCGCCCCTTATCTTTTCGGCTCGTTCGCCGAGAGAAGCGACCATTTCCTTCTGCACCTGTGACGGCTTCACGGCGATGTTATGATACTCCACTTTCGGTACGGGAAGATCGAGCATATCCGCCGTTTTGATGTCCGCCACCTGCTTGAACATCGCCATCAATTCGGGCAGGTTATTGAATTTTGCAAAGCGTGTTTTCGCTCTGTATCCTGTTCCTTCGGGTGTAAGCTCAACTGCCGTGACCGTCTCGCCGAACATCGACGCCCAAGCGTCAAAGTGCTGTAAATCGTGTTCTTGAAGCGTTCGGTACTGCAAATATCTCTGAATCGTATACAGCTCGACCATACTGTTTGAAATCGGCGTACCTGTTGCAAACACGACGCCACGCCCTCCGGTGATTTCATCAAGGTAGCGGCACTTCATAAAAAGGTCGGAAGATTTCTGCGCCTCTGTCTGAGCGATACCGCCCACATTCCGCATTTTCGTGTAAAGATACAGATTCTTGTAATAGTGACTTTCATCTATGAAAAGCCTGTCTATACCGAGTTCTTCAAAGGTTACGACATCATCCTTTCTTGATTGATCGTTCAGCTTTTCCAGCTTCGTTTGCAGGGATTTCTTCGTCTTTTCAAGCTGCTTGACGGAAAACCTGTCGCCACGGTTTCTCTTTATATCCGCAATTCCTTCGATAATATCACTAAGTTGCTGTTCTAAAACAGCCCTCTGCCTTTCAATGCTTATCGGGATTTTTTCAAACTGCGAGTGACCGATAATCACAGCGTCATAATCGCCTGTGGCAATCCTGCCGCAGAAGCGTTTTCTGTTTTTCATCTCAAAGTCTTTCTTCGTAGCAACCAAAATATTTGCCGCCGGATAGAGCTGCAAGAACTCCGCCGCCCACTGCTCCGTCAAATGATTCGGCACGACAAAGAGGGATTTATTGCAAAGTCCGAGCCGCTTGGATTCCATTGCAGCGGCAGTCATTTCAAAGGTCTTGCCCGCACCCACAGCGTGTGCCAATAAGGTATTCCCGCCGTAAAGGATATGAGCGACCGCATTTTTCTGATGTTCCCGCAGCTCGATTTCCGGATTCATACCACTAAAAATGATATGGCTCCCATCATACTCACGGGGGCGGATACTGTTGAATTTGTCGTTATACAGCCGTACCAGCTTTTCCCGTCTTGCGGGATCACGCCATACCCAATCCTGAAAGCCCTGCTTGATAAGCTCCTGCTTAGACTGGGCGATAGCCGTTTCCTTTTTATTGAGGACAGCTTTCTTTTTACCCTCATCATCTTCGATATAGTCAAAAACACGCACATCTTTCATATTGAGCGTATCTTCGATAATCTTGTAGGCATTGACACGCTTTGTGCCATAGGTATTGTAGGCTTTCAGGTTCCCACGGTCATAGGATTTTCCCTCCACATTCCATTCGCCCGTCAGCTTTGAGTAATGGACTTTGATATTCCATCTCGCATAAACGGGCGTATCCAAAAACTCGTACATAAACTGCTGTGCGACTTCTTCCGGCAGCCAAGTCGTGCCGAGCTGCACGAAAATCTCACTGGCAGTCAGGTCTTTCGGCTGTACCTTTTCCAGCGCTTCCACATTGATTTTGTAATCTTCGGGGTAGACCTCTGCGGATTTTTTCGCCCAAGCGAGCTTTTCCCGCACATTGCCGGAAAGATATTCGTCCGCCATCAGGTACTTTCGCTCGGTGCTGTTTCCGTAGCCGTACATCGGGTTTAGGAAGATAACGCCCTTTAATTCCTCATAGATTTCCTGCTCGGTTTTGCCCGTAAGGGAACACATATATTCCATATCCACTTGAGCCTTTTCGCCCATAGATACGGCAAGCGCTTCGCTGGCGGTATCCACCGAGGTAACAGGGGTGTGCGGTTTTATCGTCCGCTTCGTGAACATATCCGCCTTGCGTTCAAGCTCCCCATTCTCATCAAGCACCTCCAGTGCGGAAAGCAGGGCAAAGGAGCTGTCCTGCGAAAATGCGGATACATTCGCACGGGAATTGATCAGCCCGTACTTCTTGGAAAAGTTATCGTAAAGCGCATTTAGCTTCTGCTGTTCCTTTTCGACTTCATAATCGGGATAGTCTGCGGTCTGCATTTCAATCAGGCTGCGAACGCTGTCCCGTATGGCAATCATACCCTTGATCCGGTTTTCAGCCGTAGCGGAACACTCCACCGGAGTCATTCGGGAATTTTCACGGTAATAGATTTTATCGTCCACAACCGTATAGGAAAAGTTGCGGACTTCGGGATTGGCGGGAATGGAGTTATCTTCTTCGGTCAGTTCCTCGTCCACTTCGTAATCCGTGATCTCTGCGTGGATATTGGAAATGGCTTCGTCCAAAAGCTCGGCAAGGTCAGCGTTTTCATAAGGGATAACGGTATCTTCCTCGCCAAATCTGCCGGACACGGTTTTCCATTCGCCAAGTACCATTTCGGGATGATCGACAAAGTAGGCGTTCATCTTCACGCCGTTTTCATCGGTGTTCAGGTGTACCCATTCCGGCTCAAGGTCAATAAGTCTGTCTCGCTTCTGTAATATCAAAATATCCGAAACGACCTCTGTTCCGGCGTTTCCCTTAAAGGTGTTATTCGGCAGGCGAATAGCGCCGAGCAGGTCGGCTCGCTGTGCGATATATTTCCGCACGGCGGGATTTTCCTTATCCATTGTGCCTTTGCTCGTGATAAGCGCCATCACGCCGCCCGGTCTGAGCTTATCTAAGGATTTCGCAAAAAAGTAGTCGTGGATTAAAAAGTTATGCTTGTTATACCTCCTGTCATTCACTCGAATATCGCCGAAAGGCACATTTCCGATCACGGCGTCAAAAAAGCTGTCGGGGATATTTGCTTCCTCAAACGGCTGCGCCGCTATCGAGGTTTTCTGATAAAGCTGCTGTGCGATACCCGCCGAAATCTTATCAATCTCCACGCCGTAGATTTTGCTGTCCTGCATAGACTGGGGCAGCATACCGATAAAGTTGCCGATACCGCAGGAAGGCTCTAAGATATTGCCCTCCCGAAAGCCCATCTGCTGCATTGCTTTGTAAATCGAGGAAATGACAACGGGCGGAGTATAGAAAGCGGTCAGGGTGCTTGCCCTTGCGCTTTCATACTCATCGGGAGAAAGGGCAGTATAAAGCTCGATAAACTCGTCCGCCCACGAGGAGTTGTTCTCGTCAAAGGCTTCGGGGATACCGCCCCAGCCGACATACTGCGAAAGGATTTCCTGTTCTTCGGGTGTTGCAAAGCGGTTGTCAAACTCACATTCCTTCAGCACCCTGATTGCCTCCATATTCCTGCGGAAGCGTTCTTTTTTGCCTGCCTCCGGCACTTCGTGAGAAGCAAGGTCAAAGGTGTGCCGTTCGGACAACGGGATTTCAGGGTGCAGATCAAAGGTCTGTACCCGTGAGCGCTTCGGCTGGCTGAAAGCAGGCGTGAATGGCTCGGCTTCATTTTGCTCAGGCTGCTTAGCAGATGTGTCCTGCTTTGCCCGTTCCACATAAAGCCATTCGGCAGCTTCCTTTTCGGAAACAGATTTCTTGACCTGCTCCAAGTAGTCGTTTGCCTGCCACTCGCTCTTAAACTCCTCGCTGACGCCTTCATCGTCGATATAGATCGCTTCCGTCAAATCGTCCCAAATGGCATAGCCATCATCGGTTTCAATGACGAAAAATCTTTCGTCGGGCGGAAGCGTATTTTCTCCTGCAATCTGCTCCGCTTGCCTGAGCATTTCATCTGCCCTGTCGTTTGCAAGATAGGGCGAATCAATGATTTCTACACCTTTCGGTTGTGGATCAAGCTCGCTGATAAAATTTTGCGGTATGGTGTTCCCATCTTTATCCTTATAGAAAACGACAGTAAAAGGAACACCGTAGTAATTTTCTTCCTTTATATCCTTTTCCAACTGATAGGGGCTGGTGTATTCAACGCTTTCCCGCACCGTCCCGTCCGTGTGCAGATAGTCGATCCTGCCGACCGGCTTCGACTGCACCGGATCTTCCTTATTGGTCGATACGATGTTTCGGGTGCTGCGCTCTCCGTTTTCAAGGGAAGAAACAACTACATCAAAGCCACGGTCAAGAAGCATATTGACATAAGTTTCCAAGTGGTTTGCCGGAAAGCCGCACATCTGTATCCGCTGATTGCCGCCGATAGAACGGGAAGCAAGATTCAGCTCCAGCGCTTCGCTTACGGTCTGTGCGTCCGCACCGTAGGCTTCAAAGAAATCGCCCATCTGATACAGCACGAGGCTGTCGGGATTAGCACTCTTAATTTCGCTGTACTGACGATAAGTGTCCGTAAAGCCGCTGCGCTCGTTCTGCTGAACAAGCCGCATAAAGCTGTCCTTTTGCTCCAAACGGGGCTGCGGATTTTGCACAGAGCGATCCATCAACTCCACATTCCAGTCATCTACCCGTGTGATTTCAAAAGGCTTTCCGTCCAAATACACTCTGTCTCCGACTTTATAAGCGGCAGAAAACAACGCTTTTTGCTGTTCCCGTGCCGCCGCCTGCTCAATCCTTGACACTACATCATCGGGCAGTCCGTCCACATAGTAGCGGATTTCGCCCTCGCTGCTGATATGAGCAATCGTTTGGTAATCGCCGTTTTCCTCAACGGCTCTGTTCCAGACGGTAAGACCGTTTCCGAGATACCCCATACCAATGTCAAAGGCAGGCGCTTCAGCCGAATCAGCTTTTTCCTCCGGCTGAAGGTAATCGCCGAGTCCTTCGCTTCGGACAGCCTGAATATAATCGTCTTGCAGGATAGTGTCGGGCGTGATAACTGCCAAAACCTTGTTTTCCATATCCTCCTCAAAAGAGTAGGACGGGCTTAGATCACGGGGTGTAACATAAAACTTTTTAATATCCCCGTCGTAGCTCTGAACAGCCTGCTGGAACTTTCTTAAATCCCCAGCAGTAAAAATCTCTTGCGTTACCCAATACATCTCATTGCCGTTTACCAAATCGGTTTCCTTGAAACGCATATGGTGGGGAATGAGCTTTTCAAACTCGATAGAATTGAAACGAGGCTGCTGCTCTGCAACCGCCGCCTGATTCATTACCTTCAGGTGGTCATTCATCGGATTTTCCCGTACCCTGCGGTCAAACTCATCCCGTTCCAATTCCTTTTGGAACAACGGATACTGCATATCGTGAAGAACGACACGCTTATCATCAAAGGCAAGGATTTCATATTCGTCAGCGCCCATATACACTGTATCGCCGAGATGATAGGCATACTGCGCCTCCTGCTGCGGCTCGCTTTCAGCCGCCTGCACCGATTCCTGCTTGGGCGGAGCAGAGGAGAGGATTTCACGGTTTTTCTGTTCTTCGGCAAGTTCGGCTCGGCGTTCCTCCTGCTTTTCAAGCCACTGCGGGTAAATCTCTTTTTCCTTTGGATTGAGATAACGGTCGAGGCGTATCAGTTCGGCAATCCGCTTCTCTACCTGATTCCAATTCAGCCGGATATGCGGCTTATCGTCCCCAATGCCTTTTGAGATCAAAATGCCTTTCCCGTCGTGCTGCTCGTCAATGCCTGCGCCGACAATAACAGGATAAGCGCCGCCCCAACCGTATTCGTCTTTCAGAAAATCGGCGTTTTCCTTTGTGGACAAGCTTTTTTCAAACTGCTCATAGATACGGAACTTTCCCTCAGATATGCCGCTCCCACGGGTGAGAACAGCGTCAATGATCTCCTGAGAAAAAGAAAAAGCAGAGGTTTTTTCCTCTGCCTGCATATCCAAAAAGTTCAGTTGTCCATCTACGGAAGGTAACGGCTTCATCGTATCCTGCAATTCGCCGAGCAGCCGCATTGCTTCAAAATGCTGTGCGATTACGCCCCAATCATAGAAGCTCTGCTTTGTGCGGGACAGATAGCTACCCTCCCAAAGCTGAAGCACATTCTGCCAAGTTTTGTACCCGACTCGCCGCCCGTCGCTCAAAATCAGTTCAGTATAATCGTTATTGAAAATACCCTTGATATATTCGGTACGGGCGGCGTTATCGGGATTGCTTTCATAGAAAGCACGAATTTCCTCTTTCGAGGCTTTCAGGTGGGGCGTTGTACCGAGGATTTCACGAATGGTATCGTCCCCGCCGAAAAACGGCAGGCTCTTGTCCTCGTTGCTTCGGTCGTAATAATCTAAGCGAAGATGATCTCCGCTTTCACGATCTCCTGCACTCTGTTCCTCAGATTGTTCATTCCCTGTACCCACTTCATCATATCCGCCGCTTTCAGGCTCTCGGTCAAGCCCTCCTGCGCCGCCATCTGCTTCATCAGGGTTTCTTCCAGCTTCATCGCTGTCTGCTCTGTTTCCGCCAAATGCTGTGTCAGGGTGCAGCTCGTTAGAAGATTGTAGTACCGGATTTTGTGGTGTTCCCTGAGAAATTTCCGTCTCATCTGAGCGTACCTGCCCAAAGTCACTTCCGGCTGCTTGGGCATTGTCAAGTCGGGAAGATTGTAATCGCCCTGCATTGTGTATGTCAGCTCGTTCATTTTCAAAGCTCCTTTCGCTTTTATTTTCAGCCTTATTGTATTCCGGTTTCTCTCTGTCCGCAATGATGCGATTTTGCCTTTCAAGGGCAAGGACGGTACGGGAGATTTCCCCAAGCCCCATCTCCGCAATATCGCTTGACGCAATACCGAGGGCGTTTAAGGCTTCCGGCGTATTGAAATTTGTAATGACAGAGAAATCCTCCGCTTCAAAAAACGGCTCGGTATCTATCCCAAGCCTTGTCATCATCATATATGCCACGCTGTTTGTTACCGCCTTCTTATACATAGCGGTAATCATATCCTCCGAAAGACCGTAGAGGAAGCTGTCATCTGCGGCATACATCAGATCGCCCAAATAGTCGGGGATATTATCCTCCACGGCGTTTTTAGCGGCGCTCAGCACAGCGTCCGCAAGGCTTTCCCTGTTTTCCAGCTCGCCGAAGGTGTTTTCAAGGGATTCGATCACATCGTCCGTATATTCCGGCTTCATCTCCCAAATCGGGACGGGGCGGGAGTAGCGGCTTGCGTGGGTATCGGAAATATCGAAGTAATGGGTTAAGCGCTGCCTGCTCCGGTCGGCGTCCTCAAATACGGCGATACCCTTTGCGCCACGGTTTACCCAACGCCCGAATTTGTCGTTCCAGCGCTCGATCTCCAGCACTGCCGTTGTGTCCGGTCTTTGGGCGTAGATGAGAAGCTGCTCGTCAAAGCGCAGACGATAGTTCCGGCAGGCGCAGCGCAAAAAGGCTTGCCAGTTCTGAACATCGGACACAACAGCGTGTGCGGTACGGCGGTACAGCTCGGAAATCAGGTCGTACTTTCGTGCCATCGGTTATGCACCTCCTATCTTTCATAGTCTTTCTGTTTCGGTCTTACGGGGATACCGTTTTTATCATAGCTTTTCGGATCGGCGGCAGGGGTATCCCAACCAAACATTGAACCTGCCTTCATCGCCTCTGCCTGACCTTTTGACAAGCCGAGCTTTTTGTTCATCTCATTCACAAGGGCGTTTGTTTCACTGGGCTTGCCGCCCTGAATATCCGTGCGGTAAAATCCGCTTTCGCCCTTTTTGACAATGCCGACGCAGTTTTCCGTCTGCACGAACACATAGCACTGCTCCGGCAGAGAAGAACGGAGCGGAATCACGGTATTGCCGTTTTGCTCCATCCGCTCGGCAAACTCGCAGATATGGTAGAGGTTGCTGCCAACCTCTAAATGATAGTCGTCAATATATCGGCAGGTGCGGTCAAGCTGTTCCCCGTCGCTTAAAGTGATCCTGATTTTATCTCCATCGGGGATTTTGAATTTTTCTTTGTAATCCGGCGTGATAAAGCGGATTCCACGGCTCGCCTTTTCCATATGGCGGTCAAGCCATTCCCGCACATAGCAGTAGCAGTAAAAATTGTAGTCCCCACGGGCAGGATTACACCGTATCAAGAAGCTGTGTTTTTCGGTATCGGCACGGAAACCGTACTCGGTCGTATAGTTGCCCTGAAAGGCGCTGACGGGATATTTCCCCGCATACTGCGCCATAGCCGTGCGGCTCTTTAACAGTCCGTATTCTTCGGAACGCAGGGCGTTGATAACCTCGTCCAGAGCGCTTTTGAACTCATCTGTTTTCAAATCCCGCCTGTGATCAAACCAAGAGGAAAAGAACTCTTTGCCGCCTGCGCCGAAATCGCCACGCAGATAACCGATACTTCCGGTCTGTCCCTCGATCTGCGTACTTTGCCTGTAAGTGTATTTTTGTTCGTCCGTATGAAGCGGTCGGATTTTCATTTTCTCACCTCGCTTGCTCCATTGCTGTTCTTTGTTTCGGTATATGAAAGCCGTAAACTGCGGCTATTTCATCTCCGAGCCGTTTTGTTACCCTTGTTATATCTGCCCTTGTCGCTTTGCCGTAATAGATTTTTTCCTGTAAGCGTTCAATCTGTTCCGGCGAGGCAGTATCCTTAAACACACGGTACAGATAGTGATTTGTCCCGTCGTGATGAACAGCGTCGGCACGAAGGTCGCCGTACCGATCTACATACCACTCGGTCATATCCGTATCAGAATAAAGGCAATCTTTAATATTGCCGGAATCAATCATCTTGTATCCCATCACTCTGCCGTTCCATCTGCCGATGTCGCCGATGACAATAATCGGCTGAGCAAGCTGGACATTAAGATTTTCCCGTTCATCGGAAAGATACTCGCCATTGGTTTCAACCATATATTCGTACAGCCCGTGTTCGTCATTCGGATTCCCGTCGATTTCATTGATTTCAAGGAAATCCTTATAGCTGTCACGCCAATCATCAGGGTTGAGATTCATATCGCTCCAGATAATATGCTTATCCACCGTTCTGTTCTGACTTTTGCTCATCATCCGCACCTCCCAAATAGGAAAAGAGCCTGTTTTTTGCGATCTGCTCCTGAAGCTCTGTAATAACCGTCATATCGGAAACGGATATATCGGGGATTTTCAAAATACTTTGCAGGCTCAGCGCCTTCAAATCCTTTTCGGTTTTACAGCCGGAATCATAGAGCTTCGCCAGCACCTTTACTTTCTGCTGCAAAGCGGTGTTTGTGCTTTTCTTAGCTGCCATTTTCTTTTACCTCCCATCTTAGCTTTTAGCGTAGTCGGAATAGACACGCTGCATTTTATGCCTTGCTCTGCGCACTTCGGGGGAACAGCCAAGTTCAGGGTATTTTGCCTGAATTTTTTGTCGTGTCCTTCGGATACTCTCAAAACAAGGGATACCGTAAGCCTTGTAATTGCTCATCACATCTTCAAAGCTGAAATCTGCGATACCGTAAGTATCATAGATACACGCTTTGCTGATAAGCAGGTACAGCTTCATATCGTCATTTCGTGCTTCGGGGTGTTCCTTTAACACCGCAAGCACTCGGTTTTCAATCGTTTTCAGGTTTCTCATTATAAGCCTCCCAAAATAGAAGAAGGGGCGGAGTTTTTAAGCCCCGCCCCCGCAGAAGTTCTTACTTTTTCTTTCTGTTACGGATCTGCAAAAAGATAAAGCCGCCTACGATAAAGACGACCAAAGCAATTCCGATAATCGCTTTCAGTTCCATTAGTTATCCTCCTTCTTCTTTTTCTTAAAGCCGATGATACCGCAAGCCGCAATGCCTGCTACCGACACACCCGCAAGGACAAGCCAAAGACCGAGCTTGCTGTCATCTCCGGTTTTCGGCGTATCTCTCAGCTCGTTGTGCATTTCAACGACCGTGGTAGAGCCTGTCTGTACCGCAGCCTCCTTGTCGGCAGGCAGGATATACATAGCGGAAGCCGAATTGTTCACTTCGGAAATCTTGTACTCGCCGATCCGCAGTCCTTCGAGGAAGATTTCGCCGTTTTCATCTGTTTCAAGGGTAACATCATATCCGTTTGCTCCGGTAATGCGGAAAGCAAAACCTTCCACCTTTCCGTCAGACGATGTTTTCACGATTTTTAAGTTCCCACGCATAGGCTCGTTTGCAAAGCCTTTGCCCTCTGTGTTTTCCACCTGATAGGTCTTACCGTCCGTGTCGATGAATACCTCGTACACGCCCTCGTCACGGATATACGAATCCGGGCTTGCTGATTCCAAAATGAAGTAGCGCCCGTAGAGCAAATCGTTCATTTCATACTGCCCGATTTCTTTTTCGGTCAGTGTGCCGATCAGCTCGTCCTCGCTGTCCAGCTCGCCGTTATCGTTGGAGTCCTTATAGACCTCAAACACAGCGCCCGTCAGTTTCGTATCGGTATATTCAGCGTCCACCTTCGTAAGAGCAATATTGCCACGCACCAGCTCATTGACGATTTCAATTTCAACGACTTGTTCATTCTCCGAGATGTTCACATCATAGACGGTTTCATTAAGGACGAATCCCGTCAACGGCTTGATCTCACGGATATACCAGTTTCCGTAAGGTACATTCTCAAAGGCGAAGCTGCCATCATCGCCGGATACGGCGGTCATCAGGGCATTTTCTTCGGTAAATTCCACATCATCCGTCTTAAACAGACCAATGAGCGCTCCTCCGAGTCCTTCGCCGTTTTCATCAACCTTTTTGCCGGATACCGAGCCGTAAATCAACTTGTTTTCCATCGGCTCTCCGTCATTTACGGCAATCACAACCGTTGCGGTTTCCTGTCCCGCATACTCAAATACAACGGGATATTTTTCGCCGCTGAGCTGATAATGCTCGTCTGTCGCCAGCTCTTTTACATAATAGCTGCCCAAAGGCAGGTCAGTCCCCACGGTCGCTCTGCCGTTTTCATCAAGCGTGATGATTTCAAGCAGTCCGTCTTTTGGAATGGAAGTGCCGCTTGCGGATACAAGCTCCTCATCGGCGAACAAACCGAAGCTGATATTTTTGATTTCTCCGTTATTGCCGATACCAAACAGCTCGTTTGTCTCCAGCGTTTTTTCAAGGCTTACCTCAACCTTCTGCCGTTCATTGACAAAGGAAGTCGCCGTTTCGGTTACAGCTACATTCTGTCCGGCGTAAATGAGTTCTACGGTATGGACTTCACTGCTCAGCACCATTCCATAGCCTGCCTTGACCTCTTTTATCTCATATTTTCCGAGGTAGAGTTCCTTGCTTTTTGCAAAGCCGGTTTCATCGGTCGTAACCGTATCGACCAGCTCGCCCTTACTGTATCGGAGAGTTCCGTCAGGCGTTGCCACATCTTCGGCGGCACGGATTTCATAAACGGTATCGGGAAGCCCCTGTGTTTCATAAACCGGCTGATAGATAACGGGAAGCTCCTGCCCGTTTTCATCTGTTCCGCCGCTTACCGAAACGCCGAAGAATACCTCGCCTGTCTTTTCAATGCTGATCGTGCCTTTCTGCGGCATATTGGTTTTTTCGACTTTAATCACTGTTACCCCGCTTTCCTCAGAAGAATTTTCTTCTGTTACATCAAAATAGACGGGTGTGGAATCAAGGACATATCCATAAGGGCTGTGTACCTCAACGATAGAAAAGCCCTGACCGTAAGGCAGTGTTTCCGGCGTTACGAGCGAACCGTTAGCGTCGGTATAGAAAGTGTCAACGGTTGTCGGGGTAGGATAAGTAAACTCCATCGTGATAAGATTGCCGGACGGATCATAAATCTGGAATCCTGCGCCCGCATAGGGAATGTTCTTGCCCGTTTCTGCGTCTACCTTGACTACTTGGATATAGCTTTCAAAATTGCTGTTGTTAATCAGATAGCGGTAGGTCTGAGCGTCTTTTGCGATGAACACATCAAAATCATCCATCAGCTCCCTGCCTTCCCAACCGGATACCTGATGGACGGTATAAATACCGTAAGGCATATCCTTTGTCTGTGCAAAGCCGTTCTCATCACAAATGAGCGTATCACGCTCGGATTCCTTTGCGTTCGCAAAAGAGCCTGCGGACTTGAGATACACTTCAAAAACTGCGCCTTCTTCGGGTGTTTCGATCTGCGTCTCGCCATCGTCCGTATGTTTGATAATGGCGATATTGCCCTTGATGACCTGTTCGTTTACATCATTTGCGGTCTGGTTATGCTCGATGGTATAAAGCTCCGGCTCTGCGCCGACCTTATGGACGGTCGGATCAAGCAAATAGCCTTCGCTCGGCTCCAGTTCCTTAATCGTCCAATCCGAGCCGCAAATATATTCTTGCGTGACAAACTGACCGTTTTCATCGGTATAGTATTCGTCAATGAGCTGGTCGCCTTTGAAAATCCCGTATTTTGCACCTGCAAGCGAGGCGTTCCCCTGAGCCGTTCCCGTCTCAGCGTCGCTCTTGGTCACGGTAACGGTAAACTTCTTCAGGATATTCGTGAAATTGCGGGTAGTGACTTCATTCCACTTGACGGGTGCGGTCTGATCTGCGGGAACGACATAGCGAATAGCTGTATCCACTTCCTCGATGGTGTACGGCGTTGTGCCGCTAATCAGCACATCTTCAAAGGTCGCCACACCGTTTTTATCCGTAACCGCATACTCGTCCACGGCAATACCGGAGAGCGATGTGCCGTAAAGGTGGAAGGTCACGCCCTCATTGAAGTTATCCTCCGAGGATTTGATAACCTCAATATCGCCACGCTTCAGCGTATTGTTGAAATTGACGGTCGCAACCTGCCCCGCAACTACGGTTACTCTGCGGGACTCCTGCGGCTCGTAGCGGTCATATTCCTGCTCGGTTACGGTATATACTCCGGGCATTAGGTTATCTACCTGAATCTGACCGCCGTTTTCTGTCTTAACGGTTTTATCAATGCCGTTACCCTGAATACGGAAGGAAATACCGTCAACTTTTCCGTCCTCACTGGTTTTGACGATTTTCGCTGATCCATAGGAAACCTTTAATTTAAGGAATCCCTTAACCGGATCATTGACCGTCTGAGCATAGGTTACGGTATCCTGCACACCGCCGTTCGGTCCATAGATACCGTCCGTCCAAGTGATAACGCCTTTTCTCTGCGCTGTTTTCTCTGCGGTAATCGTCAGCCCGTCGCTCGGCGCTTTCTCGGCAGTAATCGTCAACTTGTTTCCGCTTACGGAGAACTGAACGCCCGAATCATTGGACGAGAACTTATATCCCGAAAGGACATTGTTGCTGTCCGTCAGCGTAACCGTGTACTTAGAGCCATCCCATTCAAGCTCGATCTCCTGTGCGCTTCCCGGCGTTTTGGAAAGGAAGCTCGGCAGCTTGGAATGCTTCTGCACACTTGCCGCCATTGAATTGTAGTAGCTCATAATTTTGTCATAAAGAGGGTGGTTAGGGCTGATCTGATCCAGAACAGCGTCCTTGCCGCCTGTGCTGACCTTGTTAAAGTTTTCATCACGCTCGCCGATCACGGTTTCCCAAATGAGAAGCTGTGTAGCGACTGCGTGAGCCAGCTTATCGCCGCCCTCGTTCTGAGAACGCCACGAGGTTGAGATTGTTCCCGTATAGCCGTACTGGAAGATACGACCAATGAACAGCTTAATATCGTCAGGAGAAATGGTGCTGTTATAGGACGAAGGGTAGTTGTCCCAAAAATCCTCGCCCTTTTTGGTAAAGCTGTCTCCGGTCTGCTGCGGGACGCCGATCTCAATGCAGTAGCAGATATTTCCATTGTACGATCCCATCGCACGGACGGTTGTATAACGGGAAGTGCCTGTTTTCCAGCCGTTCATAAGGCTCAGGTTGCTGTGTCCCCATTCGGCGTTGTAATTCGAGTCCCCGTCACGGGGGAACGAAACGAGATATACATCATCGGTTTCTTCGGCGGCATAAGCTGTCGTACCAATCCCCACAAGGGAAGTCACGCACATCAGAGCCGCAAGAAACAACGACATAATGCGTTTTGGTTTCTTAATTTTCATCTGAAATCCTCCTTGAAATGAAAAAACGCACCGTTTTTTTCGGTGCGTTCTCTAAATGGAATATTAAATTTAAGCATAGCCGATATAGATGTCATAGATTCCGTCGGAGACTTCCTCCGCCCAAATCCATACGGCTGTGATTTCTTCGTCAGCCTTGTACCGATCTAAGCGGCTGTGAATATCCCTTTCAAGATATTTGCAGTGCGCTCCGGCACGGATCGGATTATCCCAACAGTAAACCGCCTCGCTGTCTAACAGAAGCCCCACGCTCTGAGCGTAACCTTTTGCAAAGGAAATCCAGTAGTCAATGTCAAAGTCAGTTTTAGTTTCGCTCGTCGTTTCTTCCATTTCAGGCGGCTCAGGCGTTTCACTTTCTTTTGGTATATCCGGCTGCGGTGTGGATACGGAATGTTCGGTCTTATCCGCTTTATCGGGTTGTTCGGCGGACTGTGCCGCCTGCCTGTTATCAGAATCAGTCTGAGGCTGTTCGGAGCTGACCGTATTCGTTTCCGTTGTTTCTTCCTGCTTTTCCGGCTCTGATTCCTGTACGGCTTCAGGCGTTGTTTCAACCTCCTTGCTTTCCTTTCCCGCAGGCGCTTCGGATTCAGAGGTGCTTTGAACACTCTCCGAAAAAGAAAACGGCTGCGGCTTATCTTCATTCGGCGGGGTATTGTTGCAGCCTGCAAGCACGATCAGCAAAAGAGCCAATAAAAAAACAACCGTTTTTGTTTTCATTGCGTTTCACTCCTTTTCTGCCGCCATTGTAATGCGAAACAGCATTTCAGGCAAAGGTGTGAAACGAAGGTTAATCTTACATCATAGGACATACCTCCTGTGTTTTGGAATGGTGCGTTTTTCTGAGATAGATTGAGTTAGGTGAGATAGCTGTAAGTATGTGAGATAGTTTTATTCTTTCGGATAGTGAGATAGTTTAGGGGTTGGAGTGTGAGGAAGGGGAAGAAGAAAAACACACTCCGCCTTACCTGCTGTCACGCTCGGCACGGTTACGCAAAAACTTGTTGTAATGCTCCAGCGCCTTGCAGACATACTCCTCCGTTTGGTTGATGGGGATATTTTTCGGGATCAGGCTTCGCACCCTGTCCCCACGCAAAACAATCTTCTCACGCTGATTCGGCTTTTCCTCGCTCATAATCGCAGAAATCGCTTCTGTTGTCAGCTTGCCTTCCTCGAAAAACTTCCGCATACGGATTGCCTGATCGTGGGACGGGGTACAATCGTTCAAGTCGATTTCGTCCACCAAATCCCTTTGGCAGTCCTCGTTCAGATAGGACAGTTCAACGGCGGGGCGCATTTTAATCCTGCCCTCGTCTACAAATTCGAGCAATTCAGGAACAAGATTTGTAAGGCGCACATAACGCTGGATTTGCGTTTGACTCTCGCCGCTTTGAGACGCAAGTTCTTCCCTTGAATAATTTTGTCCCACTGGGACTAAATTTTCTTTTCTCGGTCTGCCTGCCTGTCTTTTCATAGCGTCAAGCCGCATTTTATATGCGTGGGCTTTTTCCGAGGGAAGTATCTGCGACCGTTGGAAGTTGCTTTCGACCATTAAAATCGTAGCTTCATCACGGTCGAGGTCTACCACCTCACATCTGAGCGTTTCAAATCCGGCAAGCTCACAAGCCTTTTTTCGCCTGTGTCCTGAAATAAGCTCGTATCTGCCGTCCTCCTTCTGCCTTACCGTAGCGGGAGTAATCACGCCACGCTCTTTGATACTTTCCACAAGCTGAAACATATCCTCATCTTCCCGCACCTTAAACGGGTGGTCGGGGAAATCGTCGATTTCCTCAAGCGGAATATCCCTGATTTTAGACAGCTTCGCTTCGTCCCTTTCCTCCTGAGAGGAAAACAGCTCATCGAGCGTGTTCGTGGGCAGCGTGAAGTCGCTCTTTCTGCCTGCCATCGGCTAACACCTCCTTTGTGAAACTGGCGTAAGCCTTAGACACCGGACTGTTTGGCTCGTAGGCGTAGATACTCGTCCCTTTAGAAGATACCTCTGCGGCTTTTACGGCTGCCGGAATCATTGATCTATATATCCTGATATGGCTGCCGAAATTCTCCCTGAGTGCTTCCACTGTGCTTTTCGCAAGATTTGTCCTTCCGTCCACAAGCGTCAGAAGAATACCGTCGATTTTCAAATCGGCGTTTGTGTGTTTCCTCACTTTCGCAATCGTCCCCAAAAGCTGCGTCATTCCCTTAGCGGGAAGATACTGCGCCTGAACAGGGATAATCACGCTGTCCGCCGCCGTTAGAGCGTTAAAGGTAATCATACCCAAGCTCGGCATACAGTCAATGAGGACATAATCATATTTGTCTTTTACAAGGCTCAGATAATTCTTCAGGACGCTCTCTCGGCTCATCGCCGTTACAAGCGTCATTTCCAATGACGATAGACTGAGATTAGACGGTACAAGGTCTACTTTCTCTTTATGTTGCAGAATACCGTCAAAAGGATTTTGCTCCTGCTCCGATATGATTGCCTGTAATTTCTCTGTCAGCGTTACGGAAAGGCTGTCGCTATCCCTCCAGCCGAGGCAGGTCGTTAAATCGCCCTGCGGATCAGCGTCAATCAGAAGCACCTTTTTCCCTTGCATAGCAAGTCCGACGCCTAAATTGACCGTAGTCGTGGTCTTGCCCACACCGCCTTTTTGATTGCATACCGCAATGGTCTTGCAGTTTGACATCTCCGGCTTTACCTCCTTTCATAGATTTCACAGCCTGCCTCAATAAGAGGCGGCTATGTAAAGACCGCAGTATTTGTTCTCAACGCCCCCTGCGGAAAGCAAGTCGCTTTGTACGGGAAGCACTAAGGTTACGGTTTGCGAAACCGTATCATAGGAATCTCACCTCTGCCGGGTACTCCGCCAGCTCCGTAGAGAAGTATCATTATCATTCTGACTGTCATTGCCGTTTCAGTAGCAAGCTGAATTTCAGGTCGGGGATTCTCGCTCGTTCTCCGTATATCAATAGGAAAAGTCACGGCGTACCCACCTTCGGGCTATTCATCAGAACTAATGTCCTTAGTGCCTGTCTATTCAATTTTCAAGGTACTGTGAAGGGGGAGATTTCGTGTTCGGAAATTAGTCCCTTCACTTATTTGGAATTGGAGTGCCAAAACGCAACCTATTTTTGAAAAATTTTTTGAAAAAAATTTTTTTGACCTTGAAAATTGTCCTAAAAACACAAAAAAGCCGCCTGCTTCTCCGTAGAGAAACAAGCGGCTTGGCTATTTTTTATTCAGATGTATTGAACGGCAACCTTTTTCTTTCGTGCTTTCGTGAATTTGATAAGGACTTCATCTACTGCGTCCGTGTATCTGCCTTGCTCGATGAGAGCATTTTTGAGAGAAATCAAACATTGTACGACTTGTCTGTACTCATCATCATCAAGATATATATGGAACTTATCATTTTTCATTGGACTGCCTCCTTTATTTTTGCTGTTCCTTTCTCCATTCAAAAAACCTCTGCCGGATAAACGCTATATCTTCATCTTCATTCGAGGTTATGAAAATATGTATGCTGCGAAACGCTTTTTTGATTTTCTCGGCGAAGTCGGCTTCGCTGTTTCCTAATGTATAAGGGATTTTTATGAGTTTGATTTCCCGCTTTCTACATAGGTACGCCTTTAAGGTTTCAATTTCTTCCGTCCCGCTGACTGTCTCAATCGCCGCATTTTCTTCAGGTACATACATTTCAAGCGGTATGCCGATAACTTTGTCTGTATCAAATTGTACCTTTATATGCTTCATTGCCGCATAAAACATAACCGCCAGCTTCGGGAAAACCGTCAGATAATCTTTCTCACATACCGTACAGCCTTTTTCCTCAATCGATCTTTCTGAAATTTTAGCTTTCCAAGAATGTCCGAGTGAGCATTTCCACCACACACTCCGCATTGAGTTCCTTGATACTTTATTTGGGGAAATGCCTTTGTTCTTTTCATAATCCCATTCTGAAAGAAGATATGCGTCCGTTGTTGCTAAATCATTATATCCTGTCATAACTGCCCGATCTGCACAAACGGGGCATATTGTTCCTCTTATCCGAGCATATACAACCGACTGCCATTCGTTCCCGCACTCTCTGCATTTCCACCAAACATTTTTACGGGATTTCTCATTTATCATATCAGGAGTAAGCGGAAGATTCCGGTCTGACCATTCCTGTGCAAGCTGCGGGTGCGTTGTGGCAAAATCATTAAATCCTTTCAGCAGGATTTGCCCACTGCAATAAGGGCACTCACTGCCACCTGAACGAGTGGAAATAAGGGTATTCCATTCGTGACCTTTGCTGCACTTCCACCATACCTTTCGATTCGCAAAAACTGTAACCATATTAGGTTTTAATGGGTAATTTCTCTCAGACCACTCAGAAGCGATTTGAGGGCGTTGTGAAGCAAGGTCGTTAAATCCCACTAAGATTTTATTATGAGAGCAATACGGGCAGCCTGTGCCGCTTATCGCCCTACTCTTAACCGTAGCTACCCACTCGTGACCGCATTTGCCTTTCCAAATTACTTTTTTATGTGAGCCTACTGTTACCATTGTCGGCTTTAACGGATCATTCTTACTCGACCATTCAGCAGCCAGTTCCGGCTTCAGCGTTGTCAAATCATTGATACCCGCTATCACTCTTGCTCCTGAGCAAATTGGACAGCTCTCGCCTTTTGAGCGAGCCTTAACGCTGGTCTGCCATTCGTGACCGCAAGAGCCTTTCCACCAAACAACTTTGTTTGATCCGTATGTAATCTTATCCGGCGTAAGCGGCAAATTCTTCTCCGACCATTCCGCAACAAGCTCAGGGTGTACCTCTGATAAAAGATTACTCATATCGAATCCCCTCCTTCCTCTGTGATTACATTATATTGGGGGAGGGGTTTTTTTATAGTTTGCGAATATCCCCCTAAACGAAAAAAGACCTTGAAAGAGGTTGCTCTCTCAAGGTCTAAATTCAAAATTATGCGATTTTTTTGCCCCTGCACACTTTCCTGCACAAAATGATGTAAATTTGATGTAGTAGTGTACTTTCAGGGCGTCTTCCGGATATAAAGTACATCCCGTTTTAACAGGCAAAACGATACATCTTAATAGAGCTTTGCACCTGCCGGAATATGGTCATCTACCATCAAAAGATGGAGCTTTTCTTCGCCTTCCTCGTGGTGTACTGCACTAATCAGCATACCGCAGGAATCAATGCCCATCATCGGTCTTGGCGGAAGATTGGTAATAGCGATACAGGTCTTGCCGACCAGTTCTTCCGGCTCGTAATATGCGTGAATACCGCTTAAAATCGTCCTATTTTCGCCTGAGCCATCGTCTAAGGTAAACTTCAGAAGCTTCTTAGACTTTGGTACTGCTTCGCAGGCAAGTACCTTGACTGCTCTGAAATCAGACTTGGAGAAAGTCTCAAAATCCACAAAATCCTTGAAAAGCGGCTCGATCTCCACCTTGGAAAAGTCGATTTTCTCCGGCTCAGCTTTTACATCATTTGAGACGCTTTCAGGAGTATTTTTTACTACATCATTTCCCGCATTTACATCTTTCAAGGGTTTCATTGTGGGGAATACCCAAGAGGATAAAGTATTATTCCACATTATCAGGTATTATCCCATATTTGCTGCATTTTCAAAACGTATTATAAGGTATTATTCCGTACCATGCAAGCAAAATTCGTAGTAACTTTGTAGTATATCAGTTATTTTGTTGTTATAATTCACACATTTAATCTTAGGACTCTCTCCTAAAATATATCAAGATTGTGTGATAAGTTTTCGATTGCTTCTTTTTTCTTTGCGTCTGTGACCTCCGCATATATATCCATTGTTGTTTCGATATTAGCGTGTCCCATGACAGCCTGAATGACTTTTACATTTGTTTCCTTTTCGCAGAACCTCGTGCAAAAAGTATGCCGCAGGTGGTGGCAGGAAAAGTTTGGAATAATGACAGGTTGCCTTCTCTCTTTTTTGGCATTTATCACTTCTTCCGCATTGTAATTCTCCAAAATCCTTTTGATTGTTCGGTTGACTGTTTGAGGATTATGGATATTACCGAAACGGTTACAGAAAATGAAGCCCGTCATACCATCAATTACAGTACTATTAAAACCATTTTCTTTCTGCACCTCGTATTCCTCTTTGAAAGCCTCATAAACCGCATCCATCATTGGAACAGTCCGAATACCCGCTTCTGTCTTTGGAAGTGACACCGCAAACTCTGACTTTCGTGTCTTGTTCCCTTCTCTTGCATAATAAGTCACGCTATGATTGATACTGATAAGACGTTTTTCAAAATCTAAATCGTCCCACCTCAGTCCAATAACTTCTCCAATTCTACACCCAGTTCCTAATAATACTGTAAATAACGGGTGCCAGTGATAAAATACCGGATTGTTTGCGGTATAATTCATAAATGCTCTCTGCTGTTCTACCGTCAAAGCGTGTCTAATGCCTTTATTCTTTCCTGCTTTTCTTTTGATTTCTGCCATAACACCGTCAGAAGGATTCATGCGTATTATTCCATCACGCACTGCCAACTGAAATGTAGGGTGTAAAACCGTATGGATTGTGTCAACCGTGTTTGCCTGCAAATCCTTTTCATTCAACAGGTAATAGTAGAAATACATTACATCGGAATACTTAATCTCTCCGATTTTACGCTGTCCAAACCCCTCCCTAACAAAATGGTCATACATATATAGGTAATTAGAGCGTGTTGTCCTGCGTAAGTCATACTTCGTTGACATATACCTGTCAAAAACATAATTCAAGGTTGCACTTCCAGCCACATAGACATCCAATCCGTCAAGCTGATTTTTAATCAAATCTGCTTCTTTCTCCCTTAGTGTCTGTAAATCTCTGGCATATACAAATCTGCGTTTCTTGAACGGATCAGTGTATGTATATACATAAGTGTTATCCGTTCTTTGGGATTCCCCCTTTCTTAAAGCTCTGCCTTTGTTATCTTTTCTTGCTTTTGCCATCTCTGCTCCTTTCTTCAAGGAAAGAGATTTTGCACCTCCGCATCCGGTGTCTTAAGCAATAAATCAACACCCGTATGCAATAATTGAGTTATGGTCATTCCGTGACTGTCCGCATAATCTTTCAGCTCTCGCAGCTCGCTGTCCGTTACCCTTAAACTTAATGTGTTCAATTTCGGGGCATCAGACTTTGGTCTACCCATTTTAGCCATCTGTATGCACCTCCAATCACTTCTATCTACCATTATACTTTCCGTATACGAAAAGTCAAGTGTTTTTACTGCAAAATCTCTCAAACCCCAAAATTGTCACACATACAATCTGAACGTTTCCAAATATTGCTCAAAAATATCACAATTTACAAGTACCAGCTTATCGACCTTATATATTGCCTTTGCATCTTTCGCCATCTGCTCAAATTTACTCTGACACATACTATACATTTCTGCACCTTCCTTGTAACGAACAAATCTCTTTCCGTTTTTCATTCGCTCCACTATCATCACCTCTTTCCGACATAAAATATGTAGCTTATTATCTGCCCATGACAGCCGCAAACTCTTTCCGGCTCTCATCAGCAGACAAATAATCTTTTCAAAAAATCCATACAGGTGGCAGCTCATTACACCGCCCACATCGGTATCGCACCGTCAATCAAATTTGACCGGAAATCTCCGGAAGTATCATTATCAAAAATATGTATCCTCGCCCCACACAACTGCTGTGCATTTTGCCAGACATTCATCGCTCCTTACCTTAACTTCAATATCAGCAATCAATATTCCCTCGTATGCACTTTCACAAAATAATGAAAGCAGGTATCTCATGGCGTGTCCGCATAGTGGCTCCACATATCTCACACGTCCTGTATGTATTTGTCTATGAAATTGTCAAGGTACACTCGCAAGCTGACGCCTGCATTTTGGATAAAATCAAATCGGACTTATCAGCCCAAAAAGCACATAAACACTCTCCCGTCTGCTATGAACGGTTCTGTAAAAATTATGTGCTTTACAAGAATGACAAGTTTAGAGTTTCAGCTTATCCGGTCCATACTTACGGATAATCTGCAACAGCACCTTCTTATGCACCCCTTCCGTCTGCTCATACATTTCACGCAAATTTTCCAGCTCCATCGGAGTAAGTGAATTGATATGCGGATTGTAATCTTCCCTTATAAAAAGCCCTCCGTTTTCTCCCGGCTTCGTGTAAATCGGATACTGTGGAGATAAAGCCTGAATATCGTACTGTATCGTGCGAATAGAAACGCCAAGCTCCTGCGCCAGCTCATTCGCTGTTGTATGCCGTCTGATAATAAGAATGTTGATAATCTCTATTCTGCGATTCATCGTATTCATGCTTCACCTCCTCTCTGTTAGTCCTCCAAATTTATTGTAAAGGCAGACCCCGCAAGAACTTTGCTTATTGTTAAAAGTTTCTTTTGCAAATTTTTTTCACTGAAATTTCATCTGCCTGTCCGTATGTTCCGGCTTATTATTTTTCTCCCTCTCCCCTGCTTTCTTTGGTTGACTTTCTCCCCTCCGCTTGCTAAAATCTTTTATGGATAAAATCACAACTTTATAAAAACACTCAAACTGCTATGAGCTTTTGCGGGCATTCCATGTCTTTGCAAGCCGTAGCAGTTTTTTATTGCTTCTGCAAAACTACGCAGCCGGACAGCCTAAAGGCTATCCGAAAAACGGGCGGTAACGCCCTTATGTGTTATAGGACACTCGCCTAAGCTCGTACAACACGCAAATTCCCTTCGGGCAATTTGCAGAAGAATAGCAAGCACTGCCTGTGTTCCCTCACAGGCACCATTTTCCCAAGTTTCTTCCGAGTGGAAACTTGAGAAAACTGGCTTGCAAGGGGCATATCCCCCTGGCCCCCTATGCGCTGCAAAAATCAGTAATTACCCCACCGGGATTTCTGATTTTTTTACGCTTATAAAAACACACCGCCGGAAACGGCATATCAAAAATTTTCTATTTAAAAAGGAAAGGGAAGGATTAAGCAATGGCAAAAAGAGAAAGACAAAATGAATTGAAAATCTATCTAAACAATGATGAACAATACATACTCGAACAGAAATTCAAAATCTCCGGTATGAAAAGCAAGTCATCCTTTATACGGCACCTGATCCTGTACGGATATGTCTATGACGTGGACTACGAACACCTGCGGGAATACAACACAATCCTCGCCCGTATCGGCAACAATCTGAACCAGATTGCAAAGCGTATGAACGCCACGGGCAATGTCTATGAAGCCGATGTAAAAGAAGTAAAGGAGCTGATGAAACAGGTATGGCAATCACAAAAATCCATGCTATCAAAGCAACCGTCCATAAAGCAGTAGACTACATCTGCGATCCGGCAAAAACTGATGAAAGTATCCTCATTTCTTCCTTTGGGTGCAGTCCTGAAACCGCAGCTTATGACTTCAAATTTGCCCTTTCAAAAACCAGTCAGGCAGACACAAACAAAGCCTTTCATCTGATACAGTCCTTTATGCCGAGCGAAGTATCTTACAAGGAAGCCCATCAGATCGGCGTGGAGCTTGCCGACAAACTACTGGAAGGAAAATACTCATACATTGTGTCCACCCACATTGACAAAGGACACGTCCACAACCACATCATTTTCTGTGCTGCAGATAACGTCAATCACGAAAAATATCACGACTGCAAAAAGAGCTATTACCACATCCGGCACTTAAATGATGAGCTGTGCAGCGAGCATCAGTTATCGGTCATTTCTCCCTCCGACAATCGTGGCAGAAAATACAAAGAATGGCTTGCCGACAAAAATAGTTCTTCATGGAAAACCAAGCTCAAGAACGATATTGACGAAGCCATACAGACCGCCGATACCTACGAGGATTTTCTTGATCTTATCCGTGCAAAGGGCTACGAAATAAAAGGTGAAACCTTTGGTGAGAATGACTTAAAATATATCTCTTTCCGTCCCCTTGACAGAGAGCGTTTTGCCCGTGGCAGCGTCAAATCTTTAGGTGCGGAATACACCAGAGAAAGGATTAAGGAACGGATTGAAGCGAAAGCTCTGGAACAGTCCCAAAAGCGTGTTCCTTTTCCCCGAAAGGCAAAACCTATTATCAAAGATTATTCCTCCAAAAAGCTCATTGACACCTCAGAGGAGAAGTTTACACAAAGTCCCGGTCTGAAACATTGGGCTGATATTCAAAACCTCAAAATTGCAGCCGCAAGCTACAGCGGAGCAGGCTCCATTGCCGAGCTTGAAAAGCAGCTTGCTGCCAAGTCTGCCCTTGCCAAAACCGCACGAAACAGCCTTGTGGAAACCGAGCATCAGCTTAAGAATTTGGGACAGATTTTAAAGTATGCCGAGCAGTACAAAGCCAATCATATCTATCATGTCCGTTATCAGAAGTCAAAGGATCAGGACGCATACCTGCGCCGACACGAAACCGAGCTGCTGCTCCATGACGGTGCCGAAAATATGCTAAAACGATTTGGCATTGACTTAAAAAACCTTGATGTCGAAAAACTCCGCAGCGATTACAACGCCTTGTATTCCAAGAAAGAAACCTTGCAGAACACTTATAAATCTGCGGAAAAGGAAATCAATGCCTTAAACAGAAAACTTGATAATCTAAAGCAGTATCTTGACCGGGATTCACAAGACCATCAGACCTCTGACCGCAAAGCAGAACGGAACCAGAATACCCTCTGATCAGGCATTAAAAAAGGTGTATTGTATTGAGGGTTTTTACCTCATTGCAATACACCACAATATGTGCAGTAAGTCATATTTGATTTTGTTTTCAATATGTAATACCTGTCTTTTTCTCTCTTTCTTCTTTTTATCATGTATTCTACTCCATATAAAATCTGTATTCTACTGTAATTCATTCCTGACGATGTGTATTGTAAACTACTAAGGAGGTGAATTATAATGCAGGACATAAAACAAAATCTTGCCGATGCAATACGGAAATCCCGTACAGAACTTGGGCTTTCGCAAGAAAAGCTGGCTGAGATTTTAGGCTTTGACAGCCGTACTATACTCAATATTGAAAACGGGCGTGGTAATCCAAAATTTGAAAAACTGTATCCCCTTGTCAGGCATCTGAATATTTCCGCAGACAGAATTTTTTATCCGGAAAGCGTAACTCCACAGCCTAACCTTCAGAAACTCTTTATCATGCTAAATGACTGTACGGAACAGGAAGTTGCCGAGCTGCTCCCAGCGGTTCACTATCTGCTTGCGCTGATGAGAAAACGGGACAATTCAGAACAATAAGAAAAACCAATAGAATCCCATTTGCGGAGCTATTGGTTTTCTTCTTTTCACAACTTCTACATTATCCCTTATATACATCTTTTTAAATATCTACATAATCATCCCTTAACTGCAACCAATATTTACTCTTTTTTACTGCCTCATATCCGCCAACTATATCTATCTTTCCATCGTCTAATACCACAATCTGATCCACCTCACTTAATACTTCTTTTTTATGTGTAATCACTATTACCGTTTTATCTCTAAGCCCAGTGTGCAGTAATGCATTAATCTGTTGCTCTGAATATGCATCGGTGTTGGAAGTAGCTTCATCAAATATAATGATAGGTTTATCATGGATCAATGCCCTTGCAAGGGCTATCTTCTGTTTCTGTCCGCCAGAAAGCATTGCACCATTTTGACCTACCACATAATCTAAGGATACTTCTTTTATAAAATCTTCTAATCCACTGTCTCTACAAGCTATTTTTAGCATAGCATCGCTTACCTGCTTATAAAGACAGATATTATTCCTTATGCTGTCATTAAAAAGATATATCTGCTGGCTGACGATGGAAACCATTTCTCTATATGCCTGTAACGACATATCCGCAATATTTGTTCCATTCAGTAATATCTGCCCATTTTCTGGTTCATAGAGCCTCGTAAGTAGGTTGATAATAGTAGTCTTGCCAGAACCATTCCTGCCTATAATAGCCGTTTTGCTTCCTTTTGGAAATATAACGCTCACACCGTCTAAAATAGGCTTTCCCTCCTCATAAGCAAATGATATATTCTTTAACTCTATATCTCCAAACTGTGGGGATGTTGTTATCTTCTGGTTACTGTTTTCTTCGTCTAGTTCCATAAACATATAGTATCTTTTTGTCGATGGAATAATCCCTGACAGCAAGTAACCGATGTTCAAGATGGCAGAAATTGGTCCTGTCACATATGAGCTGTATGTAATAAATGCAAAAATACTACCAACCGAAAGCTGCATATTGAATACTAGATTAGAGCCAACTATATATATCAGCGTTATCAACAAATGTACTAATACATCATCCGCCGCACTATTCCACTGACTAAGCATATTCATTTTCTTCTGCTTGCGAATCACTACCCTTTGTTTTTCATCAAACTCTCTGTGCTTGTTGTCTAGTATATCAAAGAGCTTTACCTCCTTTACACCGCCCACCGTATCTCCAAACCAACTAGAATATTTTTCACTGTCAAGGATAAATTCATCCATGACTTTCTTACGGTATTTTGCAAAATATTTCATAACAACAGCCTTGATTGGAATAAACAGCAATACTAAAATCGTCATACGGTAATCCAATATAAAAAGACCAATAACCCCTCCAACCATGCTGAATGCCTGTGTCACAACAAAAAATGCACTTTCATCCGCAACGGATACCATATTTGCAATATCTACACTAAGATTATTAAATATTTCCGCAGCATTTCTATCATCAAAATAATTTATTTTCATCCTCATCAGATGTTCATATGCCTGATGCCATAATGAATACTGTACTTTAGCAACAATTTCCACACGCACTTTCTCTTTGATAATATTCAAAGCTGATATGAGCATATATATAGCAAAAGAGCCTACTACCAAATATAACAAAATATTTTTATTGCCGCCAATAAATCCCTCATCCATAATTTCTTTACTAATAAACGGAATACATAAATTTAATCCGGTAGATATTAAGAGACATCCAAATATTATGAAAATTTTTCTTCTGTGCCCATGTAGCAAATATGTTAATTTATGAATTATATCCTTTTCTGTCATTCAATCATTACTCCCTTGTAAGCAGTTCAATAATATACTGCTCTGGTATACCTTTAATTTTCTTAAACACCTTGCTTTCTTCTTCACTATAAACAGAGATTTCTGCATCATCTGCATATATATATACATCAGGCTCTATACAAATTTCCGTTTGAATATCCTCTTTTGAGTAATTACCCAAATCGCAGATTAAAATATCATATTGTCCATAAAATATTTCACTGCAAATATATTTTTTTATATCAGTTCCTTTTTTCTTCTCTACCGGAATATATCTAAGTCCAATGAGTTCCCCAACAATTTTGTCAGTTATACCATATGCGTTGTAATCTTGCTCAATCATTTTGCGGCATAGTTCCCGAACCTTATTTAGCGAATCACAGCCTTTAACAAAAATTACTGGTATTTCAATATCTTCATTATCAGTATATGAGTTCAGTTCTATTTGCCTTTCCCTATTATATCTTGACCAAATATAACAATGATCGCTTGTCATTTCCAACTTATCATTTCCCAAGTATATTATATTTTTCCCTGCATCAAGATAATGCTCAATATTATCCATTTCTCCAAGAATAACCGTATCAGAACTGTCTAAATCATCTGAAACACAAAAACTGCATATTCTAGAAGGCAACTGCACATGACTAAGATACGCTGTTCTAATCCAATCAACATAAAAACAATTTATATCTATTTGCTCCTGTGAAAAAAATCGTCTAATATAAAATGGAGTAATACCCTTAAAATAAATATCAGCAATTTTAGAAGTTACATAAGGCGTTGCAATACTATTACTAGCTCTTGTCTGATGCATTTTACCATCAACAAGAACTGTATCGCTCCCATATGTTTCAACAATGCCAAATCCAAGCCCTGCACTATAATTTACTTTATATTCCCGCCTTTTTAATACATCGGATTTTCTCACTGCAATCACGTTCGTAAATCCGGCAGGATATGTTGCAAATCCTGAATTAGACAGGGCAGCCACAATAATCAAACCTGAATACGCACACTCGTTAATGATTTCTTGCAGCAATCTTCTGTCTTTGAAGTATGTGCTTCCCAAACTCAGATTGATAATATCAACAGCATTATTTTTACACCATTCCAGTGCCAAAAGCAAACTCCCTACTTCACCCTTCCCATATGAATCCAAAATAGTGATACTGCTCAGTTCATATGATTTTTCTATGTTTGCTTCTATTACTTTGGCACAGGATGATCCATGCGACAATTTATCACTTTCAGATATAACCAATCTGATTTCATTACCAACAACTTCCATATTTTTATATAAATGAACTTGTCCGCAAAATACTCCGTTATCTATAATGCATACATGTACTTTATTGTTTACCATTAAAATCACCATATTCTTTTACGTATCCAATGATACAACTTTATTTATCAAAATTTCTCTGCAATACTAAAACCTTAAAGCATATATTAAATTCGTTTTTCGGTTTAATATTCCGTCATCAATGACATAAATATGAATCTTCTTAATTGACATTCTTCTCTCCGGTTTTTCTTACAATATATCCTAATAGGCAATCATATTTATCAAAGTTTCCGTCTAATACAAGTGGATTAAAGTCAATATGAAATTCGTTTTCTAATTCCATATAAAGTTTCAATAAATCCCTTGCCTGCATACCAGCACTATCACTCAACAAACTCTTTGAACGCTGATCGTTTGTAAGTCTATTAACTAAGTAACCCATTTTTTCTATAAAAATATCATCTAACCTTTTCTTTATGCTTGTTCTGTTATCTTCCATATGCACCTCACATAAAATCTAATGAACCATATTCTTCCAATATCTCCATAACCCGCTCAAAAAATAGACCATTCATCACATCTGCTTCATTAAACAGCTTGTTTTTTGTCAGTAAATCATCATATATTTTATCTCCATGATAATATTGTATCCATGCTTCCTGTAAAGACGATTCAACAATTCCTGTATATGTAGCATAAAACAAATCCGGAACTGCACCAAAACGGTATTTACAATAACTCTTCTGTTCTTCTAAAAATTCATCTGTATATTTCAGATTATATAAATTTAATATGGATACATCTGGCTTGATTGCGGAAAAAACAATGCTGGCTAAGTACCCGAAATCCAATTTATGTTTTTGGCTCAATTCCATTGTTTCACCAGGAACACTAATCAATACAACATCCGGCTGTTCTTCCCGGCATAATTTTTCGATGTAGTGATTAATTCCATAAATTTTTTCTGAAAAACTCATGCCATTCTCAAAGAGAAACTCTGGAAATATCCTAGCTCCAAATAACACACCTTCCCTACGGGAGCTTATATATAAGGTTTTGTATCCAGCACTCACGAAGTCATTTCTAAGTTTGAGTCCTACCTGAAACTTCTGAACATATGGACCAACCCCCGCTATGCTTACAATGGGTATATCAAAGTTATGTAACACTGTACTTATATCAGCAGCGACTTCATTGCAAATAAACGATGTACACACCTTTAATTCGTCCGACATTTCCTCTATAGCCTGTCTGTCTACATCTCGATCATCCCTAGCCCAATAAATCTCTATGTTATTCTGTGCTGCTATTCTAATAATATCTTCAATAACCCTATGTTCTAAGAAATGGTAGGAATTAACAAGAACAAGCACATCTAACTGGCTGAAATCAAACTTATCAATAACATTTATAATATGATTGGGACTTGAAATATTCCAGCCACCCAATGTCAAATAATATGTTATTTTTTGTTGCCTTCCTTCCAGTTGTATCACATCATTATTCGGCAAGCGCATGAAATCCTCATCTACAGGAAAAACTGCCGCACATGGCTCATTCGTATTCATATCAATTCCCCCTCAATCCTTCTCCAAATTTTGAATGATATTCTTTTAGTACAATATAATCCTTTATACTTTCCTCTGCATTCATTTTTGAACTTTTGCATTTAGCTAATCTTTTTTCTTTTGACAGTTTATCACCATCCACCGCTGAGCGGAAACATTGGATACAGAATTGAAATGCCCAACAGTTCTTACATTCATTCTCCGTTAATTTACCAATGTTTAGCAGTTCCCTGATTCTGTCAAAATCAAATCCACTCTTAATATTACCTATCTTCGTAACATTTGCACTTTCATCAACACGCTCGCATGGGTAAAAATTACCATCCGCATTTACAAAAAATTTATGCACTCCGATTAAACAGGGTCCTCCAGGATGCGCAAATTTCTTATTTTTTTCAATTCCTACTTCCCTTTTTGCAACTAGCTTTTCCAACTGTTCAATATAGGCAACAGACAGCTTGCTTCCTATCTTATCTAATTTACCACAACTACATAAAAAATTCTTGAACATTTCATATTCATAAGCTATGGAAAATGTTTCATCCTTTTCTAATTCCTTCTTTAATCCATCTGTACTGACCAACACTCCATTTGCTGTTATACTTTTTACCGTTTCAAAGTTCATAAAGAAATCATTTGAACAACTAAAATCATTCGTTGGGTCCAATACTGCATTGAAACTGACATGCCAAGAAAAATCAGGATACTTATTTAAAAACATTTCTACATTTTTCATAACTGTCTCAAAAGAACCACTTTTTCCGTCTGCCATAACCCTATTCTTATCTTGTATTACTTGAGGACCATCAAAGCTAATGGTGACAAAAAAGTTATTTTTTACAAAAAATTTCATAATTTCTTCTGTCAATAATGTAGCATTCGTTGTCAGTGTAAAACTTAAATCTTTGCCAATAAATTTCATTTTCGCATACTCTACACATTTCTTTAATAAGTCAAACTCAAGTAGAGGTTCTCCTCCATAAAAACCAATGCCTATTGATGTAGTCATACTGCTATGTGCATACAAAAAATCAATGGCACTTTTTGCCGTTTCAAATGACATTCGTTTATTACTGTGAACCCGGTTGGAATAAGAACCCGAATAGACACAATATTTGCAGCGCAAATTACAATTCTGCGTTACCTGCAATGTCATAATCCTCATACAGTTATTTAAAATTTCTTCTAAATTCGTACCTTGCGGATATTCTATTTCATAGCCAGTATCTGTTTTACTGAACAAATCATATTTCAAAAGCCTACGGACTTCATCTTCCAATTTATGAGGAATTTCAATTTCTGCTTTTATATTTTCATTACTTTTGAAAAAATCAAATAAATCATTGCTTATATTTACAATCATTTTTGAATTTACATCATACAGATAATACTTCGTATGTAACTTAATCAAATGGATAAATGGTGCTTCTACTTTCATTTGTACCTCCTATTATTAAAGGGAGTTAAATTGTCAAAAACAAGCACAATCTAACTCCCTTTGCACATTGTAGCAAAAGCACTGAAAAAGTCATTTTTTCAACAATCTACCTATTCATTGAAAAATGACTTTACCAGTAACCTGCATTACAGCCATACAATTGTACCTGCTGAATCAGCCTTTACATCTCCCTGAAAATAGTTTCCAGTCGGATCATGACTTGTGCTTGAACATGTACATGTAATTGTAAGACAGGTACATGCCGAAGAACAATACGCAGACAAGCTATTTTCATGTACTTTTGCCTTCTTTCCTAATTTTTTCATCTTTTTCACCTCCTCTTCTATAAATTTATGGTCATAATACCTGACAAAAGTCAAGCCTTTACCATCTGCTGTTTAATTATTTAAGCATAATCAGAAAATCAAATTTCTTCCTCTATTAGATTTTAAAATCAAAATTTTTTCCAACTTCTGAAGATGTGTTGGTTGTAACAGCTTCTCTATTTTGGGCTGCATCAATAATTACCTGCATATCTTCATTGTCAAGGTACACTTCCCCATCAGTCGCATTTTCCAACTTCTCGGAAAGCAGTTTTTCCGCCCTGTCCTTCACAATTTCATTTTCATCCTGAATACCTTCAGATATTGCTATTTTTTCACCATCTTCTTTAGCTTCTTCAGCTTTTTCTTCCAGCTTTTCCGCAATCTGTTCTGCTTTCTTACGTGCATTTTCACGGGTTTTTTCAATCTGCTTTTCGGCATTTTCCTGCGCTTCTTTACGGAGTCTTTCGTTCATCTCATCTTTTCTTATCGAAACAGAAAAATGAGAAAGATTTCCGTTTTCATCAATATAATCATGCCTTACAATTACAGTGGACCCTACTGATTTTTTATAATTATCGAGCCATTTTAAAGCAGATTCTACATCCTTTAATCTCTGTGTATACTCCTTTGCTGCTTTCGGATCATTCTGCATTTTCTCCACAAGCTTGGGGTTGACATCTACAACATTCACTTTGCCGTCATTACTTGTATTAAGCCCATATCCAATTTGCAACTTCATATAGGGCACTTGCTTTTGCAAACTTTTGAGATATTCTTCATTGTTACTCTTCTTTGTGGTTTCCGTTTTTACCTCAGATATCTCGCTTGTTTCACTTTTTTTAGTCTGATTATAAGTATACAAGTTTTCATAACTATTTGTATAACTTCCTACACTAGAAATTGCCATAAAAAATTCCTCCTATCTTATAAATTTTCAATATACTTTAAACTTTTATATCAACATCCATAAATGGATGTTGAAACATTTCTCATAGTCAAAGTCTACACTTTCCAGCTTCCCCAAAAACATATCCGTTAAAAAGTGAAGAAGTGCTTGTGCCACTTGCACTCACTATATCATAATCACAATTTTCACAGAATTATTGTATTTCTCCGAAATCTTAAAAAAACTGGTCAGCAATTTTTCAATTCCCTTTTCGCTAATAGTTCATTTGAAATATTTTTCAGAGTAAAAAAATCCGGATTATTTATTTTTTCTTTATCGAATACTACACCATATCGTTCTTCTATTTCGACTAGAAAATAAACAATATCTCTTGCATTCATTGCATACTTTCTGGAAAAAAGGCATTCATCATCACACAATTCGTCTAGTTTCTTTCCCGAAATATTTTCCAACATTGGTTTCAATTCTTCCACCATATACTTTTCCTCCTTAGAGTGTCGGATAGTTGTCATATCCCACCAATGTATTAATTAATTGCTCGCTAAACTGTTTAATACTATCTGAATCATACACAGAGTAAGCATTACATTTCCTTACTTCTTCATCAATAAAATTTTTATCCAGTGTTACATAAGTAAGAGTATCCAACGATTCTGTTACATCCCAATTAATAGAACTATTCCCAATAAAAACCGCATCCACATCATATTCATATTTATACCGCAACGAATCAACGATAGCATTGATATAATCCCTATTATAATCTACATACGTTGTCGCCAATACAACATAATCGGGAACAACAGCGTTTGATACCATAAAATTCAAATAGCCAAAATCATTATTATATTTCTCGCTGTAGGGCATTAATCCACCAGGCACACCTATAATGATAACATCAGCATTTTCAGACTTAGACAGCTCATAAATATAATGATTGAACCCAAGTATCCTGTCCGTCACCTGCAAATTGGAATACATAAAATTGGGGAAACTGTGGAAACCTAAATATTCACAATATCCTTTTGTTCCTATTTGCGAAACAGTATATCCTTTTTTTTGAAAGCACTCTCTTACAATCAACTGGATGTCAAACTTATTTGTCCTGTCCCCAGTTCCAATCACAAGGACAACAGGCTTATCTATTTTCTTAATCTCTGTTCCATACAGCTTATCATCTCTTTTTAAGCAAACGTCATTTCCATTATTCCTCATATCAATAATTTCAATATTCAAACTTTTTGCTTTATCAATAATTGTTCTGAAACATTTATCGTCTAATGATATAATTGATGGCATAAGGAACAGCTTTTCAATCTGATTGAATTCTATTTCCTGTTCATGCTTCACTATAATACCTGTTTCTATTCCTATCTTACTTCCAGCATCCTTGCCTACATACCCCCAGCCATTTGGTGATGCCACTTCAATAATTTCAAAATCTGGAAATTTGTGCATAATCATATGTAATAGCGATATATCATACGGATACATCAGTGCCCTGCTTGCAGCTGCCATCTATTTCACTCCCTTCTCAGTTCAAATAGATCACATCATCGTCCAATCCACTCATTTCATGCAAAAGACAATAATCTTTAAAATCATTTTCTATGCTTTTTCTTACTCCAGCACAATGTTTTTGTTTTAATTCTCTTGATAACCCATCGCCCTGATCCAAATGTGCAGTACATATATAACAATATTTTGCACACCAACAGTCCCTACACTGTTCCTCAGTCAGTTTTCCAACATTCAAAAGCGTCTCAGCCTTATCTAAATCAAATCCCTTATCTATATTCCCTATGATTGTATCTGCCGAACACTCACAAACTTTCTCACATGGATAAAAATCACCCTTTACATTGACAAACAGCTTATGTGTACCCGGAATGCATGGTCCTCCGGGATGCGAAAAATCTTCAACAAAACTGCTCATTTTTCTCTGTGCATACACAGTTTTGATTTGCAAATAGTATGACTCCACAACCTTTGATACATCTATTCCTTCTATTTTTTCTGATTTGGAATAGAACATCTTAAACAACTCATATTCGAATTGTTCAAGATAATCTTTATTAGGAACAAATTTATCATTATCCTTAATCCCTTCCCTCGAAAGAGAATTGAAAAGAACCCTATATTCCTTAAGCATATCTTCATTCATAAAGAAATCATTTATACACTTTATATCTGATGTGGGATCAAGCACACAATTAAACTGGACATTATCTTTTTTCTCAGGATATCGTTTATATAATCTTTCAATATTTTGCATTACTATATCAAACGAACCGCTATCATCAATTCTGTGCCTATTGCGATCATGATAATTCCTCGGTCCATCCAAACTTATTGATAAATTAAATTCATTCTCCATTAAAAAATCAATTACTTCTTCTGTAAGAAGAGTCGCATTTGTAGTCATAAAATACATTATTTTTTTGCCAAAACATTTTTCTCTACAATATTCAACAATTTTGCGAATCAAATCATATTCTATTAAAGGTTCCCCTCCATAAAATCCAATATGAGCAACAGGAATATCAAAAGAATGTGCAATATAAAAATCAATTGCTTGTTTAGCTGTTTCAAATGACATATGCCTGTTACTATGCTCTCTATTATAATAACTCCCTGAATAGGGACAATAATTACACTTTAAATTACACTGCTGTGTTACCTGTAAAGTAATTGATTCCACAGAACTATGCAAATATCTATCCAACATCTTAGTTGCAGGATGTTCAATCTTGGTCCAATGACGTTCCGACAGAAAACCCGCTCTTTTTAGTTCATCTATTATATTTCCACATTCGGATTGCGAATTAGGACAATCCTTGTTTTTTTCCCATTCATTCAGAAAATCATATACACTTTTATTAATTCGGACTATTGCATTGGTATTAAAGTCATAAAAATAATATCCTTTCGGAGTATAAAAAGTATGAATATAAGGTACTGACATTTATTTTTTCTCCTATAGCATTGCGGCATCCAAGATTAGATGCCGCATGTTTTAAACTTAATTTGTTGGTGTCTTTCTTTCTGAATCAGATGCCTTTGCATTATAGCTACTCGTGCCTGAAGGACATGTCCCCCTAGCTTGCTCATCTTTGTCATCTTCTTCCGTAATCAGAAACCTCCGCTCTATCATCGCTCCAAATGCCATACGCATAGGTACTGAATATATGCTTCCCTTCACATATGGCATCTAGAGTTTAGATGTCGCCTACTTCAAGCCCTAATTCGTTGGTGCTTTTCTTTCTGAATCAGATGCCTTTGCGCTATAGCTGCTCGTGCCTGAAGGGCATGGGCAATTTGAACATACGCAGAACTTGTATGCCTGCAAGGACCTCTTATCCAGAGTAACCTTTTTTCCTAACTTCCTCATCTTTGTCACCTCCTTCCTACTACAATATATTTATGGTTAATATATATTGTATATCAAGCCATTGTGATTAGCGCAAACTCAATCTTTCTCATCGCTTTTTTATCTGTCTTGGATTTAAGAAGTTTTATCAGAACTCTTATCTTTCTCTTTATCCTTGTTTTTGTCCTTGACCGTATCTTTATCTTTGAACTTATCACCCACTTTTTCATCCACGGTACTACCAAACAGCTTCGACAGCGTGTCGGAATAAGCCCCGCTCTTATTGTAGGTTTGATCCACTCCCTTTGTCCTCGCCGCAGCGCTGGATATCGCCGAAGCTTTCTGCTCAATCTGGCTAGCAAATGAGCCATACCCTGTAAACAGGGATTTTAAAGTAGAAATATTGTCAAACTCAATACCGCTTTCTCCTAACGTTGTTTTTTTCTTCAAGCCTTCCTCATCAAACTCCAGCTTATTGCCCTTTCCAATGGTAATGCCTACTTTCGAGAGCAGATTGCCCGCCTTCTCCGTTATACCGGTCATCCATGCCGCATTGCGCAGCACATTCTTCGTTTCTGAATTTCCTGCCTGTTCTACCACCGAATTGTAATCGTCAACAAAGGTTTTAACCGCCTTTGTGATCGCATCCCAGTCATAATCCTCGACCTCGATTTCTTCTCCGGTTTCCTCGTCCTTTTTCTTGAATTTCTTTTTCTCATAAAGCGAGACATCGCCCAACACTTCCGCAGACTTTTTCAGCGAGTCCGCACTGGAACGCATCAGCGTCAGTGTTTTGGAAGAATCACCGAACTGTGACAGCTTATCCGCATCCTGTTTCGCATAATAAGCCTTCATCAGTTTTCCATAGCTTCCGTTTTTAATCATGGCATAGTCCGACACATTGATCCCGCCCATGCCATTATCTATATAGGGAGCACCGCCGCCAAATAACGAAGAATAATCCATATTTGTGTTATATTTACTTGCGTAGTCGCTGAAACTGTTTATTTCTGACATAAGCCTTACCTCCTTTACAAACGGACATCAACATGGGTATAAACTGCTGGCTGTGCCGCCGGAGTTTCTGGAACGGCTGTTTGGGCAGGCTGTATGTTCTGTGCCTGTGCGCCGTTATCCTGCTGCACATTTTCTATATTTCCTGTCTGTGCATCTGCACCTGATATGCCATCCTGCGCTTTCTCTCCTATTGCACCGCTGTCTGCTGTCTTTTCGGTCTTGCCTTCTGCCTGTGCCTCTTTTTCCTCTTTTGCATCAGAAGTTTTCTTCTCAGTGCGTTCTGCTGCTGCAGCTTCGCTGACAGCCTTATTAGCCTCTGCAAGTGTATTCATCTGTGAGGCTGTTGCATTTACGGCTTTCTGTTCCAAATCCGCCAGCTCCGCTTCCTTAGCCTCTGTACTTCCACTCTGCTTTATTTCTGCCTTTAAAACATTCGCTCTGCCCTGCATCTGTGTTGCCACGCTGCCCTGCACTTTTGCCTGCTTCATGGAAGAATCTGCGGAAATCATTGCCTGCATACTTGCCTGTGACAGCCCGCTTCCCTTATTTCCCGACTTTGCTGCTGTTCGATTTCCGCCGAGCATATCGTCCATAGATGCACCCTTAGACTGCTGTTCTTTTCTCTGCTCAATCTGATGCTGTCTAAGCTGCATATTCAAGTCGCTGATCTGCTGTTGAATCTCCTGACGCTTCTTCATCTTTTCTTCTAACGTCATTTCCTCGTTGGAAGAAAGCTCCTGTAACTGTTTCTGTGCATTGGCAATCTGGTTCTGAATGTTCTTGCTGTAAGAATCCATTGCCTGATTCATCCCTATCTGCGCTGCCTGCGTATTTGCTCCACTAATTCCGTTAATTGTCATTGTTTCGTCCTCCTTGATAAATAAATTTGAAATTCCTTTCCCAAGTAGCCTATAATTAATGTTATAGATTTTCTATTCTCTAACAAATTTATCGGAAAATTACTTGTGCTAATCAACCGATATGTTGTGAACCGCCCTTATTTCGTTGTAAACCATTTATACAATCTGGAGCATGATTCCCACCGTCACCTCATCCCCATTCTGCTCAAATGACAAGTCACCCATATATTTTTTTGCCACTCTACGCATATTTTTCAAGCCGATTCCATGCTCACCATTCTTCTTGGCAGTATACGGAATTCCCTCTGCCGGGTCAATCCGAAGCCTGCCCTTAAAACTATTGCTGATGATCAACATAAAAATACTGTTTTTACGGAACGCATGGACTTTGATATAAGGTTTTTCTCCATTTACCGATTCCATGCAATTATTTAATGCATTATATAAGATAATGCAGACATCAAAAACATCCAGCTTTGTATTTTCCGGATAACGGAAGTCACATTCAAACCGGATTCCACGCATCTGTGCTTCGTTGCTTTTTTCCAGAAGGATCATGTCCGTAACCGGATTACCTGTCCTGATCTCTGGCGTAAGCTCCTGCCATTCACTTTTCAGCCTTCCGAGATATGCAAAAGCCTCGCTGCTGTTATCCGCACCCATCAGACGCTCTATCATCTGGATATGGTTTCCCATGTCATGGCGCATAGCACGGAGATCTCCATACAATTTTTCAACTTCCTTAATATGCATTTTTATATTGTTTATTTGGCTTTCCAAAAGTTCCTGACCTAACTGTTCTTCCTGTAAGCTTTTCCAGTTCTGAAAGAATACAATTATCACAAGGATTGCTATTATGGACATTAAATAATATAGGAAACACAGCACATCATAAAATCCTGTCATTTCGGATTTTACCTGATAAAAATGAAAAATCATATAGCCAACCATGCCTAACAACGATGGCACAATCAGCATCAAAAGTTCCTTTTTTCCCATATATCTGTTCTTGTACTCATAAGCTCTATTGACAGCCTGAATGGACAACAGCAAAAGTAGCGAACAAAACAGTATATCCATAATTCTTGTCATTACATACAGTCCATAATGCAGCCATGACATCGCCGCTATCGCCGAATTGAAAAGAACAATATCCAGAAAGAAATCTATAATCCCTGCCATAGAAGAGGACAGCCAACGCAGCGTAAAGAAAGTGACCGACAAAAATATTTTTTGATTTATATTCTGCCTGTCCTCCACATACATCACGGCAAATGCCGCCACTGTTCCAATGAAATATGCAAGAATATTGTCTATCTGTGGCGGCATGATATATAAAACCGTCATTACCACCCCATACACACTTCCCGTCTTAACTGCTTTATCTCTGCCCTGCATATAGGGTAATACAAATACTCCAAAACAAACGCCGGCAGCGATAAGCTGCACAATAATTGATATATAAGATGTGATATTCCAACATAATTCTATCGGACTCACTTGATTTCCCTGCCTTTCCTCTGATTATATTTCAAATACTGTTTCACAAATTCAGGATAATTCTGTTTAGCGATTAACACTGTTCCCTTTTCCATAGTAACAGATGCAGCATCATATCTATGTACAAATCTAAAATGAATAAGATATGACCGATGCGTTCTAAAAAAATCCTCCCCTGCCTTTTTCTCAAGATTTGACAGATTGCCATAATATTCTGTATCGCCGTTTACGGTATGGATAATGACTTTTCGGTTGAACACTTCCGCATAGATAATATCCTTCAGCAGTATTTTCGTATGGTCTCCTCCTGCCTGTATCATCATATATTCTTCATCAAGTTCTCCATTTCCTTTCTTCCTGCTTTCAATCTCCTGAACCGCATTTTCAAAAACTTCACAGAATTTATCATCTGACAAAGGTTTGACCAGATAATGAAATGCACCTACATCAAACGCCTGAAAGACATATTCCGGAGCCGCTGTAACAAATATGATGAGTGCCTGTTTCCAATCTCTACGAAAAAGCCTTGCCGCTTCCATTCCGTCCATCTCCGGCATCTGTATGTCTAAAAACAGAATATCTATTTGTGTTTCGCTGTCAAGCAGTTCCTGCGCCGAAAAAAATTTGCATACTACCGCATCCGGCAGCATCTCCTTGATTTTTTCTTCAATCATATCACACATAAACTGTTCATCATCACAAACTGCAATGCAAATTGCATTGTAAACTGCATTATTGCCTGACAAGCCAGAAAAAGCGTCTTTGGCAATCGTATGCTCCATATGCATCACATCCTTCTATAATTTTTCTTAAATTATATCACACAATTCCGCATCTGCTTATGTATGTTGTAAACAACCCTTATTTTGTTGTGAAAAAAATTCCTCCGGCAATAAATCATTTCGGGGTTCAATTTATCGGCTTGAATTAACCGACAATATTCTCTGCCTTGCCTGCTCCCTCTGCTCTTATTCAAAGATATTCATACAATAAAAAAGCAGAACACAGCCACAAAAGCCATGCTCTGCCCATTCAAATTTTACTCTGCTACTATAAACTCCAGCTCCGCAAATTCCTGATCCGTCAAGTCAATCAGTTTTACAATCACCCGAAGCGATAATTCCATCATCTCATCATCTTCCAAATGCTCCATTGCATCACTGATACTCTTTATGACCTTTGCCCTGCTTCCCAAACCGGAAGCTGTACCTTCTTCCGTATAAATACTGATTAAATTGCTTTCTTCCACGGTAAATTCATTTTTCATTGCTTACATCTCCCTCTGATTATTTTTACTGTTTTCCTGTGCATCATGGTCTTGATTCTGTCCTGCCACCTGTGCTTTTTTCTCGGCAAGGCGGGCTTTTAGAGAAATCCTTGCGGCAGGCTGTTCTTGCTCTCTCTTTGCCGCTTCCTTCTGTGCTTTTTCACCAACACCGTTATTAAAGGAACTGTCCCCAGTTCCTTGCACATCATCGACCATGTTATAGTTCTGTTCTTCCATGCCATTTATGGCATTTTCTTCAATCTTGGCAAGGGGCGTATACTCTGCCAGCTTTTCAAGCAGTTCTTTTGCCCGTTCTTCTTCCTCCGGTGCAGCTCCTTCAGAAATCGCTTCATTTAGCCATTCTGTGATATGTTCCGTATCTCCCTGATTTAACATCTCTGTAAGCTCCGCTATATTCTCGGTCATACTATGCACATCATTACGATAACTATATATATCATAATCATACACAAAACGGTCAAGCTCTACTGCAAGCTGCCCCGCCTTATCCAGCCCCGGCATACGCAGTTCCCAAACCCTCGCTTCCATTTCCTCTGACATCACACCGTCTATCTCCATTTCCGGCAGTTTTGCCACAAGCTGTGCAATAACCTCCATAGCCTTCGGATTGTTCTTAATATCAGGGATATGCTCTAGGATTTCAAGGTCTATCCGTCTGCCCGATAAAATGTCAATCTCACTATCCTCATAGGGTTCTGTTCCCGGTAAATGGACATTGATACCGATTGCGGGTATGGCGTTCAAACGCTCCGGCGGTATCTGCTTCCAGATTGCAATGGCTTCCTCCACGGTGGAAATATTCTCATAAAATTCCCCGTAATTATGAAATTCGCTGCACTCCGATACCATTAAGGTTACTTCTACTTCTTTTTCTGCCTGCTCCCTTGCCATCCTGATACCTTCAAGATACTCCTCCACCTGTGGAAGATAGGTTTCAAGGCTTCCCGTCCTTTGTTCAGTAATCGGGTTAATATCCACCTTTATCCCGCCGATATGAAGTCCGTCCTCATTAAAAGTGTTAAATAAATCGTCCTCACGCTCATTTGTGGAAAGCTCCACTACCACATCAAGGTCAGAGCCTTCACGCTCCAATCCCCGGCATCTGCTCCCGACTACTGCAGCATCCACTATTTGTGCATCAATGCCATATTCGTCTATTTTCGCCTGCACATGGACTTTGACGGTTTCCTCAATCTCTGCCGGATTCATCTCGCTTATTTCATGGAACAGCTCATCCGTCTTTGCCTTAAAATCTGCCACCACACTGCTCTGTGTGTTCTGCATATTCGTAATAGTGGAGCCTTCCACACGGTCAGCGTACATATTTTTAACAAGCAGCTCATCAAAATCCATCGGTATCAGCTTGCTGTCTTTCTCAATGTTTCCCTTTGCACCGTTATGATCCGGTTCCGCTTTCAAATCCTCCACTATGTCATTCAGTGCTTCCCTGATACTAATATCAGGATTGTCATACACGCCGCCGTCTATTTCTTTATAATCCATACCCATAATGGAATAATCATAGCCGCCCTCTGTTTCCTGTATGGTGATATAGCGGTCTGCTATCTGAAATGCAAGCTCTGTTTCGTGAGGTTCCTCCTTATCTTCCATTCCCGGCTTCTGGACATCGTGTCCAGAGGTGTCCTGCCTTTCTCCTTGTGCCTTTTTCATCTCTGCAAGCACCTGTTCCCTTTCCTCTCCGAGATCAATAATTTCGTCCCCGTCCTCTATGCTCTCCGTTTCCGGCTTTTGGACACTCTGTCCAAAAGTGGCATCTTCCGCAATTTCTTCCTCCTGCTCCTCAGTGGCTCTTGCCTGCTCAACGTCTTTGTACTCTCGTTCAATCAGACCGAGAAAAGCCGTCCCCATTTCTTCATAGGAAATCTGCTTTTTGGCATTCCCGAAAGTGACAGTCACCGCATCATTCCCAAACACTGCAACGGCATCATCTTCGCCTATTCCCATTACCCGTTCATATCCGCCGATAAGAGCCTTTGCAAGCTCCTTGCGAATATCCTCGCCGCCATGCATACGGCGGGCTATATCATATATTTCAGGCTCCGGCACCATGCCATCGCCATACAACGCTTTTTCGCTCGGCTCGAATCTGTCGATATACCCGTCCTCAAAAAAACGATACCCCAAATCTTCAATCTCATCCCATGCAAGAAACTTTTTCGCAATCAAAGGTGCATTGTCAGTTTCAAGGAATTGTTTTTCTTCATCGGTAAGCTCCATTTCCGCTTTGTCTGCTTCCTGCGTTTTTTCGCCCTCCAGCGTCCTTGTAAATTCCGGAAGCTCCGTAAATCCAAAGGAATCTACAAAATGGGCAGTATTTTCCCCGTCCTCATGCAGCACCACGATGTCGCTGACGGAAAGGGAATGTCCCTTGTAGTCTGTCGGGTGATCTATATTAAACTTTTCAAAGACTGCTTCCAGCGTTTCCCCCTGCGTCTGTCCTTGCAGTTCGGACAGTTCACCCACATAAATCAGGTTGTAATTCTCCCGTTTAATGGCATCAAAATTGTACTTTGTAATGCCCATGCGTTTCAGTGCTTCCGTCCCCTCAAAGCGGAATTGTCTTAGCTCCGGATCATCTTTTAACTGATATATCCCGTATTTATCCGTGCTGCCATACAAAAGCCGGGTTTCCTTTGCCGCTTCATTCTCCGAAAGCTCCTCCTGCATTGTGAGGAAATTTCTCTCATTCTCCCAATCCTTTTTTTCAATGCCAAAGATTCCCTCATGCTCCGTTATCTGCGTTCTGTCCTCCACGGTTGTTTCAGAACCGTCCTCATGCAGTACATATATCGGTAAATCATGCTCAAATAATTCCAATGCCCTCTCTTTCGTAAGCGGCAGCATCTCATTCCATGTATATCCGTAATCCTCCATTTCCGACAAGCCGATCATAGGGTCGGGAAGTGCATCAATCTCTGCCTGTGCATCAATGACCGCAAGGGCTGCTCCCTGATTGCCTTCCGTTTCCTCATAATAGATATGTTCCGCAAGCTCCCTTGTCTTTTCCATATCATTCAGCTTATAGGCATAATTTACAATCAAGTTACGCTCATCATCGGAAAAAGCGGTCTTTGCATATTCCAGACGGTTGATGATACCCTCCGCCTGCTGTGCCGGGGAAAGGTGGTTCATCATTACTACCTCTTTTTTATTCAGGTCAATCTCAAAGTCATTAAACTGCGGCATACCGGAATTTCTGCCGCCGTCCACAATGATAGGGATATAATCAGCCCCATAGCTTTCCAGACAATCATGGATATTCTTCCTGTCCTTTTCTTCCAGCTTTGTAAGCGCACCCATGATTTCCTGTACTTCCTCCGGTGTCTTATTGGTAATGCGCTCTATCTCAAAACCTTCCGCATGGGTAATCTTCAAAATCACATCATCCGCCCCGATTGGCTCCTTTGCCCTTTCTTCCCATGCCATTTCTTTCTTTAAGTCAATTATCTCATTTGTATCGGTAATGTACCGGACATCAAGGTGGTACTCCCCAAATTCCCTTGTTTCCTCATTGGCAATCTCCGTAGTCCATGCACCTCTACTTTCCAAATATGCAGCAACACTCAGCCTGTCATCATCGTTCATGGCAGAGAGAGCTTCCATAATCTCCGCCGCATCCATTCCCCTGACATTTACAAGGCTGTACTCGGACAGATCACTGTTCTGTATCAGCAGACGGCTCTCCTTTTCCAGTCCATTTATGGACTTATCCTGCATCAAATCCCGGTCACGCTGTATTTCCTGAAGCTGCCCTTCAATGCCCTTAATAAGCTCCGATGAAGTTCTGCGGATTGTATCAAGGGAAGATTTCAGCTCTTTCATGTCCTTTCCGCTGCTCCACCCGGCAATATATCCGAAAGAGTAATCTGACGTATCTATGCCGAAGTGCTGGCAGACGGTATAAGCGATGCTCTCCGCTTCCACCTCTTTGGTATTCCTGTCCTTTACAGGTGCGTCAATATCCTGGCTGATTTCCTTGTTATGCAGCATAGAATGTGCGGTTTCATGCACCATTGTTTTCAGTGTCTGGCTCTCGCTCATGTTCTCCTGCACCGCAATCCGGTTTTCCGTTGTATGAAAATATCCTTTGGAATCTCCGGGAATGTCCTCAAAGCCAATGGGAACCGGAGCCACATTCATAAGTGCCTGCACAAAGTTCTCATAGCCTTCCACTGCAGACAAAAGCTCCTGCGCCTCCAGCTCCGGTATGGGCTTGCCGTCCGTCTGTGACACGTCAAAGACAGATACCACACGGAATGCCGGGATTGTAACCTCCACTTCCTCTTTCTGCGGCATACCGTTTTCATCAAAGGTCATTTCTCCGGTCACAGGGTCTAACTTATCCCGTTCCTCCTTGATCTTGTAAGGCATCGGGGCAAGAATACGGATTGCTTTTTCGCCTTTGTTGACGTGTCTGCCAAAATTTTTCTGCCACGCCTTGTAGCCTGCCACTAAAGTCGCCTCCGGCTTCTGCATGGCGATCAGAAGCGTATTGTTAAAGCTGTAATTGTGGAATTTTGACATAGTGGAGAGGTAACTTTTATACTTTTCACTCTCAAAAAGCTCTTTTAAGCCTTCCTCCAGTCTGTCGGTGATCTCTTTTACTTTCTGTTTCTCGGTCATATGAACTGTGTTCGTGTTGATGACCGTGTTTGTATTATTATCTACCATAGTTTTTCCTTTCCAGAGCTTTTACTCTTTTTGCACGCAAAAATACCGCCCTGTAAATTCACAAGACGGTATTCCTGAAATAAAAAAGGTGCATGGCTATTGATACTCTTTCCATACACCTTTTAGTTGCTATTAAATTGTATTAGAGCAAGCGCAGCAGCTGCACAAGCTCATGCGGTTCTGTTGTTCCCGATGCAGTCTGACGTGTATCAAACTGTGAGAAACTGTTATCCCGGTAAAACGATAATAATTTTTCCTCTTTTTCTGCTTCTAAGAATGTTACCATTCCGCCAAACATATATTGTGTTTTTTCAATTATCATCCAAGCCAGTTCGATAAGCTCTTTTCCGGCAATCTCTCTGTTCCTGCCATCTGCATAATTTTTCCCAAGCTGAGCTATAAGATAAGCAGACATGGTATAGGTATCCGACTTTACATCTAATTCACTAACCCGCAGCAATTTTCGTTTCGTGGTATTGCTTACTGTTTCACCACGGATTGTCAACGGCTTTAATGCAAGCGTAAAATAACCTAACATTTCTCCATTATCCTTGGAAAAAACAAGATATGTAACCGACTGATTTTTTTTGGTAAACTCTATTGCTTTTTTTTTCAAAAAATGTTCTACATCCGGATTCTTTGGACAAGAAAATCCGGAGAGCAATTGAATAAGCGCAGACTCCCCGGCTTCATGGTCATCTCCCAATGCCAAATACTTACGGATATTGATTGCAAAAAACTTATCCGTTATTGGCATTTAATTTCTCCTTTGCTTTCTTTTCTCTAAACCTCATAAACTCTCTCAATTCATCCTCAGTTTCAATGAATTTTACATTTACCGGAGTACGGACAGGACGGTTTTTGGCAGATTCTTCAATCGCATTGACGAACATCTCCACCTGCTCCTTGCCGGAAATGACAAAATTCTTCGTGATACTTGAAGTTGCCATATAAACACCTCCTTTATTAGTATGGCTCATCTTCGGTTAAACATACTTCTCTAACTATATTTTATTATCCAACTGCCGTTTTTGCAACAAAATTTTTATGAATTTTATATGACTGCCTCCTTTCCCTTTTCTTTCTTCTTTTCCATATCCGGCTGCCTGTTCTGCGTTCCTGCCTTTTCCTGCATTTGTGCCAGCTTTTCTTTTAAGGAAGTTCTTGTACCCTTTTCCGCTGCTTTCTGTGGCTCAAGCCTGCTGTAGATTTTATCCAATTTTTCAGACATTCTATCAATACTGTCAAGATTCTCTTCCAGCCTAGCAATGGCTTTCTTTACAGGCTTATTAACTGCCCTTGTCAGGGCAACGCCTGACTTTTCGTCAGACGCCTCTTTTGTGCCTTTTCCAGCCAATAGTCTGCCCACGTTGGAAACGCTGTTCCCAATCTGCTTTAATTCATCTCCAATACTGTCTATCTGGTTAGCTGTCTTTTTGTAGTCCATCATCACATCAACCAGATGCTCCCGGCAGTCTGCAAGCACTGATTTCACGCCAGAAATTCCTTTTTGTAACACTTTGCACATTTCCGCCTTTCCTTTTTCCTTAAAAGCATTGAATGCCTGTGTTGCTGTTTCTGCTAAATGATCTTTTACTGCTGACAAGCGTTCCGACAGGTTTGCGATTTTCTCCTGAAGGTGTGTCACCTTATCCACAAGGCTCTCTGTGACCGTTTTGGGCTGGTTTTCCCGCAACTGTGAGAGCTGCTCCTTGACACCCTGCAGCTCGTCTGTCATCACGGCAAGCTGTAGCTGCATACCTGCCACATATTGAAAAAGCTCCATAAAATCTTGTGACTGTTCTCCCATGCCCTGCCGGTTAAGCAGTCCCATGAACTGCTTTAGCGCATCATTTTCCTCTATGTTCTGTTGTGTATTCTGTTTTGCTGTTTCCATTCCTGATACCTCCATCTGTTTTTATTCACAATAAAAGCAGCCATTTCTGACTGCTTTTTTCGTACTGCCATATTTTTTTAACACTCTGCAACACCCTTTATCTTTTCTATCCTTGACATAAACTGCTCTGAAAAATCCAGTTCCTTTAATAAAGACTCGTCATGTGAAACAAATCTGTCCCTGTATCTGTTCATAATGTCCAGCATCATTAAAAAGCAATCCTGATGATACAGGAAACTTATCAAGCAGAACAGATCACTTTCTTTCAGTTTCCCTATTCTGAAATAATTTTCAAAATCATATTCATTTGCAAATTTGCAGAACACTAATTGTTCCAGCAGTATGTCCTTATCCTCTTTCGTCTGTGAAAATAATTGTTGCAATATTTGTTCCTTTTCCATATTTTCTCCTTTTGCATAATAATCTCCGATTTTGGTAACTATAATCATCTCCATTATAGGAGCATAATAAAACATATTCAATAGAAAACCGGAAGGAAAATATCGCAAATAATGATAAAATTCGACAAACTCTTTAAAACCTTAAAAGAAAACGGTATAAGCCAGTACAGTCTTTACACCCATTACGGTATCAGCAGGGCGCAGATTCAGCGGTTGAAAACCAACCAGTCTGTCACTACCCACACGCTGAATGTGATACTGAATATTTTAGGCGAGGGATTTACCCTTAATGATATTGCAGAGTTTACGCCTGATGAAAAAGAGGAAGAATAACTGTTATAAACATTCTCCCTCTTTTTATTTTGCTAATGTATGTTCTCTTTCTCCCTCCTGTCTGCTTAATGGAAACGGCAGCTTTTCACAGCTACCCGTTCAAAATAATTATAAAATTTCTGCTTTATCCTTTGCTTTTTTTGGCGTGGCTTTATCTGCATCTCCCTCGGCAGCTTTGACTTTGAACGCTTCCAGCTTTTCCTTTAAGGATACCCTTGCTGCAGGTACATCCGTATACTGCCTGCCGCCTTTATTCTGCCCCGTATCCGTCAGTTTCTCCGCAAGCGGGATATTCTTTGCAGAACGGTCTGCAACCTCTCTATCTCCCTCTGACGTTTCCGGCTCATCTTCCATGCCGATCCCGTCATTGCCCTTTTCGTCCATGTTAAGCAGGGCATTTAAGGCAGACAGACGGTCTAACTTTTCCGCTAATTCCTGCTCCTGTGAAAAAGGCTTCTGCACTTCCGCTTTTGCTGTTTCAAGCTGATGCTCCACGTTTTCAAGTTTGGTCTGCGCTTCGGCAAGCTGTTTCGGCATAGATTCCAGAGCGTGATTGATACGGGCAATGTTGCCGAGTGGGTCTGAACCGATTTCCAAGTTATGGCTTAACTGCCCTTTTAAGTTCATCACAAATTTGTGGTTGAACGAATCAAAAGACACCGCCATTTTAAACCCGGCATATTCCCCGACTGTTGCAGGCACATTGACTGTTTTCATTTCCTTGCACATCTCCACAAGTGCAGCTCCGGCTTCTTTTTTGTCCGTATAAGCCTTATCCCCGACTTTCATAAAAAACTGCTCTTTATCTGCCGGAAGTTTTGCCTTTGCGGTCTGAATGTCCGCCTGCATACCGCTGATACGCTCCTTCAGAATGGCGATCTGCTGCGGATAGTGCTTTGCGATATTGTCCTCCAGACGGTACTTCTGGCTGGTGTGGTTGGCTTTCATCAGCTTCAGCTTTGACACCTGAATATCGAGATCCATCTTTTCTTTTATATAGGGATTGCCCGTTGCCAGAGCCTTTACTTCCGCATAGGTCAGTGCAGCCTCGTCCACGTCCTCACAGCTTCTGACCGGGGATTTGCTCGTCATGATCTGCCCGATGAATTTCTGCTTGTTTTCGATGAGCTGCCACGAGTAGCTGTCAAACGTATTCTCTGTCACATACCGGTAAATCTTTACCTTTGGATTCATGTTGCCCTGCCTTAAAATACGCCCCTCCTGCTGTTCGATGTCGGACGGACGCCACGGTACATCGAGATGATGTAAGGCAATAAGCCGATCCTGCACGTTGGTTCCGGCTCCCATTTTCTGCGTGGAACCCAATAAAAAACGAACCTGCCCGCTTCTTACTTTTGCGAACAGCTCCGCTTTCCTTGTTTCCGTATTTGCATTATGTATGAACGCTATCTCCTCCGGCGGTACTCCTTTCCCGATCAATTTGTTTTTTATGTCATCATATACATTAAATGTGCCATCCCCCTTCGGTGTGGAAAGGTCACAAAAAATTAACTGTGTGGACTTCTGCTCCTTTGTCTGCTCCCATATCTCAAATGCTTTTCTGACACAGGTACTCGCTTTTGAGTTTTCATCATCAGGAAGCATATCGTTGATAAGCCGCTGGTCTAACGCTAACTTTCTCCCATCGTTGGTAATCTTGAGCATGTTGTCAACCGCTGCGTCCACTTTCCTGTCACGCACCGCCTCCGCACGTTCCGCAAGCGATGCCACCATATCCTGCTGGTATTCACTCGGCTTTAACACCACGTTTTCATACTCTGCTTCCGGCACAGGCAGCTTTAACATATCCGGCGTCTGAATATCTGCACTTTCTTTGAATAGGGAAATAAGCTCCGGCAGATTGAAGAACTTCGCAAACCTTGTTTTCGCCCTATAACCTGTTCCCTCCGGTGCAAGCTCTATGGCTGTCTGTGTTTCTCCAAAGGAAGATGCCCAGCTGTCAAAATGCCCAAGCCCCAGCTTCTGAAGCGTGCCATACTGGAGATAGCGCATATTGGTGTATAATTCCGTCATGCTGTTGCTGATCGGTGTGCCTGTCGCAAAAGTAACTCCTTTGCCTCCCGTTATCTCATCGAGGTACTGGCACTTTGCAAACATATCCGAGGACTTCTGTGCCTCTGTCTGTGCAATGCCCGCCACATTCCTCATTTTAGTGTAAAGGAACAGATTTTTATAGTTGTGGCTCTCGTCCACGAAAAGCCTGTCAACGCCTAACTGCTCAAAGGTCACTACATTGTCTTTTCTTGATGTATCATTGAGTTTTTCAAGCCTTGTCTGGAGTGCTTTTCTTGATTTCTCCATCTGCTTGATTGTGTAACGCTCCCCATTGTCCGCTTTTGCCATTGCAATCGCAGTTTCAATTTCGTCTATCTGACGCTCGATCATTGCCGCCTGCCTTTCCTGTGACAGGGGAATTTTCTCGAATTGACTATGTCCGATAATGACCGCATCATAATCTCCCGTGGCAATCCTCGAACAGAATTTTTTCCGGTTGGCAGGCTCAAAATCTTTTTTCGTGGCGGCTAAAATATTAGCTCCCGGATAAAGGCGCAAAAAATCACTCGCCCACTGCTCTGTCAGGTGGTTCGGCACGACAAACAGGCTCTTTTGACATAAGCCTAACCGTTTGCTCTCCATTGCCGCCGCTGTCATTTCAAAGGTCTTTCCCGCACCGACACAATGCGCCAGTAAGGTATTATCCCCGTATAAAACGTGTGCTACTGCACTTTTCTGATGTGGCTTTAGCTCAATGTCCGGTGTCATGCCGGGAAATTTCAGGTGTGAACCGTCATATTCCCTCGGTCTGGTGGAATTGAACAGCTTATTGTACTTTGCCACTAAGTCCTGCCGCCTGTCCGGGTCACGAAAAACCCAGTCCTTAAAGGCTTCCCTGATGGTATCCTGCTTCTGTGCAGCAAGGGTGGTTTCTTTCTTATTGAGGACTCTCTTTTCCTTCCCGTCCTCCTCTATGGTGTCATATACCCGGCTGTCTTTCAGATTCAGCGAATCCTCTAAAATCTGGTAGGCGTTCCTGCGGCTGGTTCCATAGGTCATGTTCACAAGCGCATTTCCGTAATCCGCATTTTTGCCCTTTACGTTCCACTGCCCCGTCACGTCCGAAAACTGTACGCCCATGATGTTCCTGTCAAATAAGTGCTGCGGCGTTTCAAAGGTGTCACGCATGAAATCCTCCAGATACTCCGGCTTTATCCATGTTGCCCCGATGCGCACCTCAATCTCGCTTGCATCAAGCTCTTTTGGCTGTACCTGTGTAAGTGCCTGCACGTTGACGGCATATTCCGGGTGGTTCTCCGCATAGACTTTTGCTGTTTCCAGCTTGTCACGGACATTGCCGCTTAAATACTCGTCCGCAGTTTCCCATTTGTCCGTTACGGGATTGTTAAAGATTACCCCGGTCAGTTCCTCTTTTATCGTGTCAGTGCTTTTTCCTGACAGCTCCGCCATATAGTCAAGATCAACCCTCGCCTTTTCCGACAGCGAAACCGCAAGGGCTTCGGCTGCGGTGTCAACGCTTGTGACAACCTCGGCTTTTTTAATGGTACGCTTGGTGAACATATCCGCTTTACCCTTAAAATTGCCCTCATCGTCCAGCTTTTCCAGCGAACAGAGCAGGCAGTAGCTGCTGTCCTGGTTAAACGCCCTTTTGTTGGTCTGTGAATTGATAAGTCCGTACTTTTTGGAGAAAGCATCATACAGTGAATTTAATTCTGCCTGCTTCTCCTTAATGACGGTATCCGGATATTCCTGAAGCTGCACATTGATCAGCTCCTGCGTACAATCCCTGATGCCCACCATTCCTTTAATACGCTCCAGCATGGAATCTTTCATGTCCACAGGCTTCATGACGGAGTTTTCACGGTAATAAACCTTATCATCCACAAGCGTATAGCTGTAATTCTTCACGTCCGGGTCTGCCGGAATGGTCTGGTCTGCCATCTCTCTGTCAAACTCATCAAGCTCCATTTCCTCAATTTTCCCGTCAATGCGGCTTACCGCTTCCCTTAACTGCTCTGCAAAGGGTCTGGTGGTATCGGGTGTGCAGGTGCTTTCCATGCCGTATTGCCCGCTTACCATTTCCATTTTTCCCACGATCATCTCCGGATGCTCAGTAAAATAGCTGTTCATGGCAATGCCGTTTTCATCTTCCGACAGATGCACCCACTCCGGCTCCAAGTCCATTACCCGGTCACGCTTCTTTAAGAATAAAATATCGGAAGTGACTTCCGTTCCTGCGTTCTCCTTAAACGCTGTATTGGGAAGCCTGACCGCACCTAAAAGCTCCGCCCTCTGTGCAAGATACTTTCTGACCTCCGGACTTTTCTTGTCCATTGTGCCCTTGCTTGTCACAAAGGCAACCACACCGCCCGGACGCACTTTATCCAAAGCCTTTGCAAAGAAATAATCGTGTATCAGAAAGTTATTTTTGTCATACTGCCTGTCTGCCACCTTATACTGACCGAAAGGCACGTTGCCGATTGCAATATCAAAGAAATCGTTTGGATAATCCGTTTTTTCAAAGCCTGTGATTTTAATATCTGCTTTGGGATAAAGCTGCTTTGCAATCCTTCCGGTAATTCCGTCAAGCTCCACGCCGTAAAGCCTGCTTTCCTGCATCTTCTCCGGCAGCATACCAAAAAAGTTGCCGATGCCCATAGAAGGCTCTAATACGTTGCCCTTTTCAAATCCCATGTTTTCCAGTGCTTCATAGATGCTGCGGATAATCACGGGGCTTGTGTAGTGGGCATTTAAGGTGCTTTCCCTTGCGGAAGCATATTCCGCATCGGATAAAATCCCCTTTAATTCCTGATATTCATTGTGCCAGTTCGCTTTGGTTTCATCAAAGGCATCGGCAAGACCGCCCCAGCCAACATACTGTGATAAAATCTCTTGTTCCTCCGGCGTGGCGGTGCGGTTCTCGCTCTCGATTTTTTCAAGGGTGCGTATGGCTTCCACATTCCTGCGGAATTTCTCTTTTGCACTGCCAATACCGAGGGCATCGTCCGTGATATGGAAATTGACTGCATTTTGCCTGTCGGTCTTTGGCTCCTGCTTTTGGACATTGTGTCCTAAAGTGTCCGGTTCTGACTTCTGGACATTCTGTCCGGAAGTTTCCGGCACTTCATGCGAAACACCAGACAGCTCATCATTTTTACGGTTAAAATCTTCCCATACTCTCCCTGATACGGCAGAAAAATAAGGAGATTGGTTTTCCATAATGTCAAACTCAATCTCTTTCAGTTCTTCAAGGCTTTCTGCCCCTGCGATTTTGTTATGGAGCTGGTAATATAACGCTTCCCTGCCAAGTATGCCTTCCAGCCTGCTAAGCTCCGGCTCCGGCATACGCTCCCAAATATCATTTTTTTCGGTATGAATGGTAAAACCTTCGCCGTCATCATGGTATTGTAAGGTATATTGCAGTTTGTCATGCTCTCCACGAATATCACACTCAAAATCATATACCGTAGTCCGGGAACCTCTGTTATAATCCTGACTGATCAGTACAAGATTCTGTACGTCCTCCGCTGTCAATGGCGGTTCTGCATTTTCATAAAAGGGCGTCTTGGCAGCCTCCACATAACTCCACTCGGCAGCTTCCTTTTCCGATACTTCCTTTTCAACCTGTGCAAGATATTCCTCCGCTTCTTTTCTGTCAGCAAAGGTATGTACCGTTCCGTCCCCATCGTGATAATACTCCTCACGGACATCATCCCAAATGGCAAAATTCTCCCCCGGTGCAAAGGCGTCGCTTGTTTCTGTTACGGAAAATCTCTTGTATGGCTCAACCTCGTTTTCCTTTGCAGCCTGCTCCGCAAAAGCAAGCATGGCATCCGCTTCTTTGTCAGCTTCTCCATTCTCCAGCTTTTCACGGACTGCATCGGTGTCAATATCAGGGAAATCATCACTGCCCTCAAAGCGTGAAAATACTTCCGCTTCGTGTCGGTCAATGTCCCTCATGGCTTCGATGTCTATGAAATCATCTTCTATTTCCTCCCTGTCCGGCTTATGGTCATATTCAAAATGCGTATTCCCGTTTACCTCTGCATAGAAGAAATCGCTGTCCTCTGTGGAATTGCAAAGCAGATAACTGTCCTCACCGGACTTCCATTCATCTATTTTTATACACTTCTGCCCGTCAATGGAAATGGTTTCCGGTTCCAAATCCTTCCGCATTACAGAAGGATTGACATCATGTCCATAAGTTTCCTTTCCTGCCTGCTCCCTTTTGTATTCGCCTTGTTTCTGCATAGAGCTGAATACCATCTCATCATATCCGATCACATCAATCAGATCTGCATGGGTATCTATATATTCCTGCGCCAGCCCACGATTGATAAAAAACCTGTTATGCTCCGGGTAGGGTACAAGAAGCCCGTCCTCCCCCTGTGTCACAAGACGGTAACGCACTCCATCCCTGCCATCTGCATATTGGTGGGTATAAAAACCTATCCCCGGCTCTGAATAATCCTCTGACGATTCCAGCGCAACTGTGGTTTTCTCCACTTCTTCTACATCAACAGCAGCAAATTCTAAGGCGTAATCTTCGCCGCTTTCCTTTGCCCCATCCAATGTTTCCGAAACAGTAACCGGGCTTGCATCTGTATGGTGGGTATTATATAAGGCATACCCCTCCGCTTCCTTGTCAATCCATAGAAATTCCCCGTCAGGCAGCTTTGCGCTCCACTCCGTAGGCTGTCCGTTTTCATCATCACCCTCATGTATGATATGCCACTCTAATTCCCCTTCAGAAATATCCAAAACATCATTCTGCTCCGGTTCCTGCACCTGCTCTGCTTCTGCCTGTACCGCAATCTCCTTTTCATGCTCAATATATCTTCTTGCCTGATTGATAAAGCCATTCAGCACAGCAGGGTGTGAAGCGGCAACAATATCCCGGCTTTCATACATTGCATAAGGCGTGATAGACTTTGCCCATTCTTTGTTTTCCGGGGAAATCCTGTCCTCCTGTCTGCGGTGCATGACAGTATTTGCAAGCACATAGCTGACACGTTCTATCCCGTATTCCTTTATGACACCCTCCGCTGTTTCCTTTGGCAGACGGTATCCGTCAAAGTTTTCAGTGATTGCCCTGTCTATGGCATCTTTACAGGCAGCCTTTGTATCACGCTCTATTTTTTCCTGTGCCTTTTCAAGCTCTTTCTGCGCCTGTTCTTCTTTATATGCCGCAAATGCTTCTTTTCCCTTCGGGGATAAATACTTATCTTCCTGAATGAGCTTACGGATACGTTTCTCCACCACTTTCCAGGATAACAGCACCTCTGAATAAGGTTCTGATAAATTTCCTTTTTTCAGACTGATGCCCTTGGAATCGTGATCCTCCCAACTGTGGTCAGCCCCGGCAAGCGCATGGGAGCTGCCGCCTATTCCATACTCATGTTTTAAAAAATCAGCAGCATCTTTGCTGTTATGCCCCTCCATAAAATAATCATAGATACGGAATGAGCCATGATGATAACCACTCCCCCTGCCGAGCCTGTGGTCTATCTCGTCCTGCGTGATGAAATCCTCTTTTTTCACTTCCACCCGGTCATCTGCCGGAAAAGTTTTCTTTTTCAGGAGCAGATTATCAAGCTCATCCCGCAGTTCCTCTTTGGGCATGACAGAACGGAAACGCAGCTTCTTTTCCCCCATTTCAAGCTGGTGCAGTGCCTTATCCATGTACGAAGCTGCCATATCCACACCCTCCGGTGTCGATAGAAGCTCCACTAATCCTGCATGGGAATCCGGATAATTTGCAGCTTTCAATTCCAGTTCTTCCGGCATTTCCTCCATACCGTCACGGAAAAAGAAATACAAGTGGTTTGCAATGCGCCCACGCTCCGCCTCGTCTACAAGGTAGACTTCATTTGCACTCATATAAGTGCCGTTCTCCACCTGTGAACGTATCTGTGTTTCCAGCTCCTTCCAGCTCATGGTAAACCTGGGATTTTCCAATGCCGATGTGCCATATCCGGCTGTCATTCCCTGCTCATCAAACCATACCGCTGTCTGTTTTCCGTCAAACTCAAAGCCTTTTCCGGTGGTTCCGTATTCCTTTTTCAGAAATTCCGCCATTTCCTCCGGCGTCTTGCCCTGACAATACTTGGCATAGATACGTTTCCGACTGTTGTCCCTGCCGCCCCCGCTTCTAAGGATTGCGTCAAGCTGCTCCTGCGGTATCGGCATTGCAGGCGGCACTTTAGACACTTCCTCAGCCTGCTTCATGGCGATATTTCCTACCTGCTCGCTAAACATGGTAAAGAGGTCAAGCTGTTTATACATTCCGTCCATATCAATCTGCTCCGCCACTTCTCCCGGCAGTAAATACACACCGTCCTCCATATAGGAATTGACAAGGAAACGGGCATCTTCCCATGACAAAAGCGTTTCATTTTCTGCCCCGGCTTTTCCCGTCATGTTGATGTAAAGCCCTTCTTCACCGGCATGGAAACCTACGGAAGTACCAGCCACATCCAGCGCATAATATGTGCCGAATGGAAAGCAGTTCCTAAAATATTCCGTTTGCAGCCTTGTATCCTGCTCCATTGCAAAATAGCCTGCAATCTCCGGTCTTTTATGGATCAGAAATTCATCAGAACATAAAATGCCTTTCCGAAGCCCGGTAACATCTTCATTTGGAACAGCCTGATCGTTATCCAAAAAAGAACCGGATAATGAATTGTTTTCACTATCCGGCTCCTGCTGTTCTTTATTCTGTTGTGTACTGTTTTCTAACTGTAGATCAGCTCCGTCAGCACGGTTTCCTCCGCTGAATGTCTGATGCTGTTCATCAGTCCCACCCATTTCATCTGATCGGCTGCTTTCAGTGCCTCGTCCACTCCCTCTGCTTTTGCCATCTGCTGTGTCAGGAAGTCCATTCTCTGCTCTGCCTGCTCCTGTATCTGAAGGCAGTGTGCTTTCAGCTCGCCCGTCAGCACCATGCCCTGATAAATCCCTTTCCGGTGTTCCTGCAAGAATTTCTTTCTCATCAGCCCGTACTTCGTGAGTGCCTGTTCCGGCTCCTCGTTCGGCATCAGGTTCGGGATCAGATAATCCCCGTTCTTCTCGTATGTCAGTTTCATTGGCAATGCCCTCCGTTTCTTTATGGTCAGTAGTTTCCGTTTCATTTTGTATCTGTGTTTCGCTTTCACGCTTTAAAGCATTATAGTCCGCTTCTGCTGTATTTGCAAGCGGAATTTCATCTAAATTTTCGGCATTTTTTAAAATAGTGCCGGACTGCTCTAAAGCCGCTTTTTCTTCTGCCCTTTTCCGGGCAGTCTGACGGTCATAGGCTCTGATTGTATTACCGATTTCCATAAGAAGCGGCTTGCACATTTCCGTTGTGGCACTGCCAAGCACGGATAAGGTCTTTGTGGTATTAAATTCGCTGATATTGTCAAAATCAAGCTCCTCTTTCCACTGCTCCATATCCGCACCGCAGCGTGACAGAATGGTATAGGCAATGCTTGATGCAAGCGTGTCACGCAGCCGGATTCCCACATTCAGCTCGTCAAGCTCCTCTAAAAAACTGCCCTCTCTGACATAACCGATTTCCGGAAGCAGCTCCTCATAATAGTCGGACGCTATCCGCTCCGCAAGCTCTATCAGCCTTTTTTCAAAGGGCATCTGTGCGTCTGTTTCTCCGTAAATATTTTCAAGCCGAGCAAGCACCACATCCTTATGTTCCTCCCTAAGTTCCCACAGGTATGGATCACGCCCGATTCTCCTTGCTTTATGCACATCGGATACATCAAAGACATATTTTAATCTCGGACGCTCGCTGTCCGTGTCAATCAGGGCGATCCCCTTTGCCCCACGGTTTACCCAGCAGTTCATTTTTTCATTCCATGTTTCAAGGGAAGCGCAGGCACTCGCATCGGGTCTTTGGGCATAGATGAGCATCTGCTCGTTAAAAGGATATTTATACAGCCTTGCAGCCGTATCAAGATATTTCATCCATTCCTGCCCGTTCCTTGCGATCTGCTTTGCGGTTTCCTCCGCCAGCATGGAAATCATCTGATATTTTGTTGTCATAGGCTTTCCTCCAAAAAATGACGGCGGGACTGCTCCCGCCGCCCTGTTTAATCATAAAATCCGTTTTCCTCAATGCCTTTTTCCAGAATGGAAGCAATCAGTTCATCCGGTTCCACTCCGTTGATCTCACTAATCACAATCAGCTTTGCAAGGGTATCCTTCTTTATGAAAACCGCATACTGTTCCTCATCCGGACACAGCTCACGCACGCAGATGCCGAGTGCGTCCGCAATCCTGCACGCTGTCCCGATGTCCGGCTCCTTTATCCCGGCAAGGATATTTAAAAGGGTATTTTCGTGGATGCCGGACAGCTCCGCAAGCCCCGGAATACTCATATCCATTTCTTTCATCACATTTAAAATCTTATCCCCTGTACTGTAAACTGCTGTATTCATACCGCTTATCCTCCTTCTCAATTTTCCTGCCCTGCCTTATTCCCAAAGGAAAAGGCTGCATTTTCCTTATTCTTTGTTACGGTAAATTTTGCTTTTACCTCTGCCACCTTAGACTCCAGCACCGAGAACATGGCTTCCACCTGCTCCGGCGTATACTCATAAGCCGACCTGTTTGCAAGGTTCTCTATCCTTCCAATCGCATCAATCGCCTTATTCATGCGGTACTCCCCAAGACGGATAAATTTATCCGCTTTGGTTTCCTCTGCCTTTGCTGCAGGTGTGCGGTCTGCAATTTCCCCGCTGTTTAAAGCTGCATTTTCCATAGTTTCACTCATATTCAATTCCTCCGTTTTTCCTGAAATTTAAGGGCATACAGACTGTTCCCGTATGCCCTGTATGTACTGTTATTCTGTTTCTATTTCTTACGCTTCGGAAATTCCAGCCTAACCTTATACTGTGATCCCCTGATTTCCTTCCCGTCTTTGGTGTAGGAATAGTCCTCAATGCCTTCCGGGATAAGATAGGCATCATAGGTGCCTTTTTTCCCTTTTAAGCCTTTTACAAGGGTCTTTTTCCCCTCCAGCATACTCTTAATCTGGCTGTCGGAAAGAACGGCTCCCATTGCCCTTCCAACATTCATGCCACATTTATTCTTACAGTAGGCTCCAAACTTCCCTTTTACCACATCACCGCCGCACTTCGGGCATTTGCCTAACGCAGTTCCTGCGTTGATTCCCTGTGCGCCGCCTCCGAACATGGATTTCTGCTCCTCGCTGACACTGTGATAGGTCTGCACAAGGTCACGCACCATATCCTCAATACCGCCCATAAATTCCTGCATGGAATATTCACCTTTTGCCACAAGGGTAAGGGCATTTTCCCAATCCGCTGTGAGCTTCGGGGACTTCACCACATCAGGAAGCACGGTAATCAGCTTCATGCCGTCCTCCGTGGGGAGCATCTGTTTTTTCTCACGTTTTACAAAACCGTCCTTCACCAGCTTCTCGATAATGTCGGCTCTGGTGGCAGGCGTGCCAAGCCCTTTGCGTTCCACATTATCGCCCATGTCCTCTGCTCCGGCTCTCTCCATTGCAGACAGCAGGGAATCCTCCGTGTAATGCTTCGGCGGTGTCGTGTAATGCTCGCTGATCTTCGTCTGCATGTTCTCAAAGGTCTGTCCCTCTGTAAGCTCCGGCAGCTTCTTTTCTTCGGTGCTTTCTTTTTCCTCTATGGTCTTAAAGGCACGCTTGAAAGCATCCTCAAAATCTTTCCAGCCGTTATGCGTGACCGATTTACCGGAAGCATGAAAAGTATGACCGCCGCAGGAAAGCTCTGCCTTTACCGTTTCATACAGATGTTTTTCCCCCGTAGCACACAGTAACCTGTTGGCCACAAGGGATAAAATCTTTCGCTCCGGTTCCGGCAGCGTGGAAAGGTCAGCCTTTGCAATCTCCATTGTGGGAATGATCGCATGGTGGTCTGTGACCTTTTTGCTGTTCAGCACACGCTTGATGTTCGGATTGAACATCACATCTTCCTGAAAAAGAATGGAACCAAAAATTGCTTCGATCACGCTCTTTGCAGTCTGCTCCATATCATCAGATAAATACTGGCTGTCCGTTCTTGGATAGGTGGCTAACTTTTTCTCATAAAGGCTCTGCACATACTCTAAGGTCTGCTTTGCGGTAAAACCAAACAAGCGGTTAGCGTCCCTCTGAAGCGTGGTAAGGTCATAGAGCTTCGGAGGGGCAATGCTTTTCTGCTCCTTAGCTGCGGAAGTTACAACTGCCTGTCCGTTTTTGCACGCCCCGGCAACAGTTTCCGCTTCCGCCCTGCTGTTAATCCTTCCCGTGGCTGCGTCAACACCGCCGCAGAGGATATGTGCCATGAAATACTGTTCTTTCCTGAAATTCATGATCTGTGTTTCCCTCTCAACCAGCATGCCAAGGGTGGGCGTCTGCACCCTGCCCACCTTTAACACCTTGCCGCCATACAGCACCGTAAAAAGCCGTGTTCCGTTCAGTCCCACAAGCCAGTCTGCCCGCTGCCTGCAAAGGGCTGACTGATACAGACAGTCATAATCGCTGCCCGGCTTTAGATTTGCAAAGCCGTCACGGATTGCGCTTTCCTCCATTGAGGAAATCCACAGCCGCTTCATGGGCTTATTGCAGCCTGCCATCTCATAGACCAGACGGAAGATAAGTTCTCCCTCACGCCCTGCATCGGTGGCACACACCACGCTGTCCACTCTTGTATCGTGCATCAGCTCCCTTAACACCTTATACTGTGCGGCAGTATCCCGTTTGACTTCATGCTGCCAGTTCTCCGGTATCATGGGAAGGCTCTCATACGTCCACTTTTTCCACGCATCAGAATAGGCATCCGGCTGTGCTAATTCCACCAGATGCCCCACGCACCACGAAACGATAGAGCCGCTTCCCTCCATGTATCCGTCTTTTCTCTCCTCTGCCCCGATGACACTGGCAATCTGCTGTGCCACGCTGGGCTTCTCTGCTATCACTAACTGCATAATCTGTTTCCTCCTTTAAATTCAATGTCTGAATCCACTTCATTTCCCCACACGTCAAAGCCTTCCGCTTTTCTGCGGGCAAACAGCTCAATCTTTGGTACATCGCCCATGAGCCTCCTGATGCGCTCATGGACTTCTCCCGGTTTGCGGCTGTGTTCCTCGATATGGGAAACCACAACCTGATGCACTCCCGCATCCACCCGTTTCGGGCTTCCCTTTGTGGCAAGGATACAAAGCTCCACATTGCTGCGTGTCCAGTACCCCATGCCCCAGAACAGGGAATCGCTCTTTTTATTCTGCTTTACCCACACAAACGCTACTGTTTTATAGGTAAAGCCCCATGCCCTTATGACTTCAAAGCCTTCCAAAAGGCAGGGGAATGTCACCCAAAGAAATAAGGCACAGTCCTTTTCTGCTATGTCAGCTACGGGAAGTGCCTTAATGTCCTCAATATTCATGGTGGGATAGTGGCTTTCTGCACTGCGTCCCAATCCTTTTTTGGAATAAACCTTGTACTGCCACGGCGGGTCTGCCAGTATCACTGAATATTTCTTCATAATTCCTACAGCTCCGCCTCCTTAGATTTACTTTTACTCTGCGTCTTTTGGGCGGGCTTCTGCGTGACAGCTTACGCTTTCTTTTCTGCAAGCCTGCCCTTTACCGACTCCCTCGGACGCTCCTTATAAGCCTCCACCATTTTCTTTAAATCGGCATTGGCAATGCTGTTTTTCTCTGTCCCCCATTCCTTTTTGCCGTCAGGCTTTTCTCCGACCACAACCGGACGGCGCAGCGTTGTATGCCCCTCCGCCGGGAGCTTGATCCACATCCCTTTACCAAACTTATCCTCGTGGACATGGTTTGCCTTTACCACAAAAGTCTGCCACGGTCTGTGATCATTCTTATCGGGATTGGGAACGAGTATTTCCTTGTACTTATTCCCGTCCTTCCCCTGAAATTCCTCCCCGACACAGCCCTTGCCGAATTTCATCGTGATCTCCTTAAATTCCTTCTTGGGGCTTGTTTCTCTGTTCTCCTGCCCTGCTTTTTCCGATGCCGCAGCCCGCTTTGCGGCAATGTCATCAAGCACGTTGTCCACCGTTTCTTTCATTCCTGTTTCTTTTCCCATTCAATGCTCCTCCTGCTTTTCCTTATTCCGTGGTATCCGCCGCATCGCTTTCCCTGTCATCGTCAAAGAAATCATCATCGGAGCTGTCCTCCTGCTCCTCATCTTCATTCTCATATTCTTCCGTATCTTCCTCGTCCTCATCTTCGTCCTCGATGAAATCCTCTTTCTTCCTGCGGACTACCTTAAAATAATAAGCTCCGCCGATAAAGGCAATGGCAAGGATACCTATGATGATATAAGAAGCAATAGGGCTGGCTTCCTCTCCGGCTTCTTCCTCCGGTTCCGTTTCCTCCGTGCTTTCTTCTTCGGTACTCTCTGACTCCGTATCTTCCTCCGGCTCGCTCTCCTTATCGGTATTGTTGTTTGGCAGTGCGCTCTCCGTTGTCGGGATTGCAGATTCCAGAGCAGCGGAGTTTTTCGGTAAGGTTTCGCTGTTGTCGGAAGTGGTGTTCAGAAGGTCATTTTCCGTAATCTCCGTCAGGAAATAAACCATTTCCTCCTCCCCGTCCCTGTCAATAATCAGATAAAATACTTTATCCGATGCGGTCTGAATAGTGTAAAACTCCTTGCCCTGTTCAGACTGTTCCTTATCACCGCTTTCTGCCGCTTCCGCAGCATCTGCTTCAGCAAAAGCCTGTTTCTTCTGTTCCTCCGGTGTCTGTGAAATGGTATTGCCGTCACTGTCCGTCTTTGTATGCTCTGTCACCGTTCCCGTGGCACTCCCCGGCTTGGTGGCTTCGGCGTTGACCGGGAGCTGCTCTGCCGGATTCTCATCACTCTCATCGGCAGGGTCTTTGTAATACGGATTTTTCGTCTTATAAACTTCCGACATATTTCCGGCATTGTCCATTGCGGAAATGGTAAAATACTCGTATCCTGCATCAAACTGCTGTAAGCGGATATTCAGGGTTCCGTTTGTCAGGTCTGTAAACTCATAACCGTTGACATACACCGCCTTTGCGCCGGAATCCGTATCATGCACCTGAATACTTAACAGTCCGTCACTGACCGCCGCATTGAGGGTGGGCTTCGTGGTGTCAAAACATTTCATTGCCCGGTTTCTCTCATATGTATTGCCTTTCTGGTCTGTGACCTGCACATAGACGGTACAGTTTTCAGAAATTTCCAGCTTCTTATCTTCCGTCACGTCCGTCCAGCTCCCGTTCTGCCCTACTTTTGCCTGTATCATGGCAATTTCAAAGTTGCCCGTGTGTGCCGTATCGGATACGGTAAACGTAACTGTTGCCCTTTCGTTGTACCACCCGCCCGGACTGTTGATGTTAATGACTACATTCGGAGTCTTGTATTCACAGTCCCTGTAATCTGCGGCGCATACTTCACAATCCTTGTCATAGTCATATGCGCTGCACTTTTTCTCACAGGTACACACCGGCTCTGTTACTTCATTTCCGGAAACCGTACCGTTTTCCGTACTTTCCTCTGTTGTATTCTCCGTGCTTTCTTCCGTGCCGCCCTCTGCACTCTGCTCTGTGTCGGCTTCCGTCTGCCCTGTGCTTTCCGCAGGTTCCTCTGATACTGCTTCCTGCTCTTTGGAATCCTCCGCATGGACATTCACTGCATAATTCCCGTTCAGGGCAAAGCCCACTGCGGGCATACAGAATAATACTGCTGATAAACCAAGCGATAACACCGCTTTAGTTGATAACTTAATTTTTTTCATGGCTTACTGCCTCCCTTTCTGTTTGTCTTGTCTGTTCCTCCTGCTCCTTCTGCTTTAACAGATGCAGGATTTCTTCCTCACTGACTTTATTCAGCAGAATCAGCCTGTCCAAAGAGATTTTATTCTTCTCAATGAATTTCATCTTTTCTGCGTCCTCTGCCATCTGAAGCTGCTCCTCCAAGTCCTTCTGCCTTTCCTGCAGCGTTGCAAGCTGCTGCCGGACTTTCTGAAGCTCCTTTTCAATCCTTTCCTTTGTCACATCATTTCTCCTTTCCATGCCCCGTTAAAGGGCATTTATTTCTAATTCAATCTGCCAAACGCATAAAAATGGCTCTGCCAGTACGAGGTATTGATATTGGAATACTTAATCGGATCGCCTGCATGTATCATCACACCGTTTCCGCAGTAAATTCCCACATGGCTGACTGCACCGCCTGAATTGTATGTACCCGTAAAAAAGATAATATCTCCTGCCTTTGCGTCCGCTGCCGGAACCGGAGTACACTGGTCATAAATGCCCTGTGCCGTGGTTCTTGGAAAATTGTGTACGCCGCTGTTGGTAAATACCCAGCAGACAAAGCCGGAGCAGTCAAAGCTCGTTGACGGTGACGAACCGCCCCATACATACGGATAGCCTAGATATTTTGCTGCTTCCTCCATAAGTGCCTGTACGGTTTCATCATTATAAGAATCAGGCGGTATGGCACCTCCCCCGCCGCTTCCGCTTCCCGGTGTTTCCCCGTACAGCGTTTTTTCTCCTGCTTCAAAGTAAAATAACGGGTTATAATATTCCCCGTTATACAGACATTCGATATGAAGGTGGCTTCCGGTGCTGCTCCCCGTGTTTCCCGTTGTTCCGATTACCGTTCCGTGTGTAATGTCCTGTCCGGTACTGACGCTTAACGTGTCCATGTGGGCATATTTCGTACAGTATCCTTTGCTGTCCTCAATTACCACATAGTTGCCGTAGTAATCATCGTAAGCGGCTGTTGTGACGGTGCCGTCCATCGCCGCATAGACCGTGGTTCCTGTCGGCACTGCAATGTCAACGCCCCTGTGAAGCTGCTCCTGCCCCGTGACCGGATTGATGCGCCAGCCGTAATAGCTCGATACATAGTTGTACCAGTAAAGGTCAAGCGGTGTGTAAAACTGCTGTACCAGCCCGTGTGTTTCGTTATAAAAAGCATAAATCTCTTTCTGCTCCTCATTCATGTGTCCGGCTGCCACCACACCCAAATCCTTTGCGGTAAGCGTGACCTCTAAAATACTGACTTCGTACTCATATTCCTCCTCTGTTTCCTCCCCCGTTTCCGGGTCTGTGACCGTTCTTGTGCCTGTCCTTGTTTCCGTGGTCGGATTCAGGGTCAGCTCATACATCTCGTCAAAAAGGCTTTCTATTTCACCCTGCACCTCTGCCGCCGTAAATTCCGTATAGACTGCGGATAAATAGCTGATTAAGGCAAAGGGATCATGCCCTATGGCATCCAGATTGTAGCGGTATTCGTCATAATCCGGATAATCTGTTTCTATGGCATCAATTTCTGCCTGCAGGTTCTTTTCCAGCTCGGAAAATGCCAAATCTGCCGCATCCATCTCCGCCGGGACGCTCATATAGCTCCCTGCCAGCGTGGTACTCATGCCGTCCGAAAACATCGCCCCGCAGGACGATATGGAGGTCATAATCATAATCAAAAGCACCGCAAAGGCTCCTATCGTCACAAGCAGGGCAGCGTGTTTCTGTGCGGCTTCCTGTAACTTCTTTGCAACCGTTGTGGTAAAGTTGGCAGATTTTACCGCCGCTTCTTTTGTGTTCTTCGCCGCCTGCCCTGCCCGCCTTGCCTTTGCATACTCACGTTTGATGCGCTGTTTCTGCAGTCTTTTCTGCAGCTGCTTCTTTAACGTCTTTTCCTGCATTTCCGGGTTTTCTTCCAAAAACTTCCGGTAACGGAAATTGACCTCTTTTTGAAACTGCTTTTTCTCCAGCTTCGCCACTTTCTCACGCCGCCTTTGCAGCCTGTTTTTATGGTGCCGCTTCACAAAGCGGTACGCATCTTCGGCTTTCTGCTCACTTTTGTGTGCGCCCTCCACGCCTGCGTTTTCCTTTTCCACTTCGGCAACCTTGCCATGTGCATAATTGGTAAACTCTGATCCGGCTCTGCCCGCCATCCTCTTTACCGGGCTGTCCGGTTTAAAGGGCTTTTCCTTTTTTACGGCGGTCAGCACATACTTTGCCCTGCCTGTCTTTTCATCAAAGACACGCTCAAGGGAATACTCCGTTTTCTTTGGCAGCTTCCGTCTTGCCGCTTCTGTCTTTCTTCCGGCTTTCTCCGCTTTCTTCTGTAACTTATCCAGCTTTTTGCTGCCCTGAAACTCCGTTTTTTCTCCCTCTGTAAAGGCATTGTCTTTTGTATTGAAATCCTGTTCAAAATCAGAGGTTTTCGTCCGTTCCCTGTCCGTATGCTCACGCTGTTTCCGCCTGCGGTAATGCCCCCTTTTCTCTGCCTGATGATAGGTGTCCCTGCGGCGGTAATCATCGCCGGACTGCCTTTCTTCCTGCGCTGTGCCATTGTCCTCCGTAAAGGTACTGTTTTCCTTTGTAAAATCACTTTTCTTCTGACTTCCGGCATCCGCATTTTCAGACATTTTGTCACTCTGCCCAAAAGCACCCTGCTTCCGGTGCTGCTTTCTCTGCCCGCCTTTTGCCTTCCTGCTGTCAGATGTTTTTGTCTGCTTTTGGACATCCTGTCCAAAAGTTTCCGCCTGTCCCGACCTTTGGACATTCTGTCCGGAAGTGTCGTCTGCATCTCTCGGCTGGTGTACGCCGGACTGCTTCTGCTGTGCCTTTTTCGGTGCGGCAGTTCCCTTTACGGAGCTGCCCCCGGCAAAAGCATTGCTATCCTCTGCAAACCCAGCCGCCTGTGCTTTCTTTATCTCTGCCATTAAAATTCCTCCATGTCTATCTGCTATCCAATGCCTGCCCCTTTCTGTACCGCCTGTGTCATGATTCTTAAAATCCTTTACGGAATGAAACAGCCTCTTATCGTTTACTCATGTCAATCAGCCTTATTTTCATATCCGCCTCCTATCCGTTCTCCTGCAAGGACGCAGTATTCCTCATTCAGTTCAATCCCGATATAATGCCTGTCGTTTCTTACTGCCACAAGCCCTGTTGTGCCGCTTCCAAAAAACGGGTCAAGTACAATGCCGCCCTTTGGACAGCCTGCAAGGATGCACCTCTCCACCAGCTTCGGGGGATACGCTGCAAAATGATTTCCCCGGTAAGGCACTGTGTTGATCAGCCACACATCCCGGCAGTTCCTGACAGGAGAAATGTCGCTTTTCTTAATTTCCCCCGCTTTCCGTGGCTTGTTGAGCTTCTGTATTCCTGCCTGCCCCGGCACTTCGCCGGAATATTTATGGCTGCTTCCACGTCCTCCCATGTACCGCCTTGCCGTATCCGCCGCTATCGGCTCCGAAATCGCCAGCGCATCAAAATAATATTTCTGTGACTTGGCAAGCAGGAAAATATGCTCATAGCTGCGTGTCAGCCTGTCCTTTGCACTTTCCGGCATGGCGTTCCCTTTCTGCCAGACAATATCATTTCTGAGATACCACCCGCTGTTCCTGAGTGCAAATGCCAGCATCCACGGGATGCCGATTAAATCTTTATGTTTGCACCCTTCCACATTCCGGACTATGGAAACATTCTGACCGTTCCTGCCTTCCGGGTTCTTCGGGTCTTTATAGCCCCCTTTGCTCCCCGTACCGCAGTATGTGTCGGAAATATTCAGCCAGCAGGTTCCGTCCGCCCTGAGTACACGGTAAACTTCCGAAAAAATTTCCGTCAGTTTCCTTATATACTGTTCCGGCGTTGCTTCCCTGCCGACCTGCCCGTCCATGCCGTAATCACGCAGCCCGTAATAAGGCGGCGATGTGACACAGCAGTGGACGCTTTCAGAGGGCATATCTTTTAAGGCGTCAAGACAGTCATTATGGATAATTGTGTCTGTTTCCATCACTTTCCTCCTCCGTTCATACATTATTTTCCTCCTGCTTTACGCTTTCCTCCGGCTTGGTATTCATGATCGCATAGGTCTTGGTGTCCTTCGGGTACTTATCCACAAACGGGATTACCACGTTGTCAAACAAAATCAGTCCGCTTCCCGGCTCAGAGTTTGTCACATGGGCAAGCTGCTTTTCGGAAAGCCCCAGCTTGTCTGCAAGTATCGCCTGATCCTTTGCGTTCTGATTCAGTAAATAAACAAAATCAGAGTTGCCGAGTATGCCCTCGATTTCCTCTGATTTCAAAAAATCGCCCACGTTCTGCGTCAAGCCTGTCGGAATGCCGCCCCACTTACGAAACCGCTTCCAGATTTCCACGCTGTAAATGGCTGTCTGCTTTTCCTTTAAGAGAAGATGGAACTCATCACAGTAATAGCGGGTGGCAATCCTGCGCTCCCGGTTCTGTGAAACCCTGTTCCAGACCGCATCCTGCACGATTAACATTCCAAGCTCCTTTAGCTGGTTGCCCAAGTCCCTGATGTCAAAGCACATGATGCGGTTATGGCTGTCCACGTTGGTGCGGTGGTTAAAATAATTCTGCGATCCATGCACATACAGCACGAGGCTGTTTGCGATACGCTCCGCTTTTTTGTTCTTGTGCTTCAAGAGGGCATTATACAAATCTTCAAGGATCGGCATATTTTCCGGCACGGGATTTTCAAAGTAGCCATCGTAGATATGACGGATACACTCGTCAATGATGCCTTTCTCATCGTTCTCCAGCCCGTCCTTCCCTCCGGCGATCAGGTCACATAAGGTAATGATAAAGTCCGATTTCAGCTTTAACGCTTCCTTGTCCCCCTTATGGGAAAGCTGTATATCCATCGGGTTTAAATAATCCTTTGAATTGGTGGCAAGCTTTACCACCTGCCCGTGCAGTGCGCCCACGAGGGCAAAATATTCTCCCTCCGGATCACAGATAATCACATCGTCCCTTGTCATAAGAAAACAGGATAAAATCTCACGCTTTGCACTGAAAGACTTACCGGAGCCGGGCGTACCGAGTATCACGCCGTTTGGTGTTCTTAAGCGTTTCCGGTCTGCCATGATCATGTTGTTACTGAGGGCGTTCAGACCGTAATAAATCGCCGGAGCAGGCATGAATAACTCCTGCGTACAGAACGGAACAAGGATAGCGGTACTCTTTGTGGTAAGCACACGCTCTATCCCGGTTTCATTGCAGCCTATCGGTGCGGAAGCCATAAGCCCCTGCTCCTGCAGATACTGTAAACAGCGCAGGTTGCAGTTTGCCTGCTGGATAATGCCGGACACCCTCTGCGTGATGTTCTCAAGCTCCCGCTTGCTCCTGCCGTAGCAGGTAATCAGGAATGTCATCTTGATGATCTTCTGGTTGCTGGTATTAAGGTCATCCAAAAGCTCCAGCGTGTCCTTTTCATAAGTGATGATGTCCGTGGGTAAAATATCCATGTCATAGCCGGAGCGTACTGCTTTCTTCTGTTCCTCAATCTTCATCTTCTGAATATTTGTCAATGCCCCTTTTAACATCTTGATCGCCTTTACCGGGTCAAAGGTCTGCATGTGCATGGTAATGGTTAGGTTATCATCAATGTCAAGGAGCTTCTTTAGCAGCTCATCATTAAATCTCGGTGCAATGATGTCCAGATAGTGGACGCTGCCATACATCTTCCCCGCTTTAAAACGGCTCGGATAACGGAAGTCAAAGCCCGGCGGTGCGATATAGTCCTTTACGCTTTTACCGGATTCTGACAGCTCCTTAAAGGAAAAACGGAAAGGCTCCATTGTATCCTGGTTGAAATATTCATGCAGGATACGCAGCCGTTCCTTTCCGTCAAGGCTTCTGGCGTGTGTGCCAAGATTTAAAAAGTTCTTTATCACATCGGCTTCGATGCTTGCAAGTTTCGCCCTTGCTTCCTTGAAGCCTTTGCACTCAATACCGAAAATCAGGTATTTCGATTTGATGATGCCGTTGTTTCCCTTTGCTGCCTGTTTCTTTAACATTTCCGTATATTCCTCACGGATATCGTCAAATTCATCTCCCTGCAAAGGAATGTCAAACTGCTCTATCAAAGTCTGTTCGTTGACCTGTCTGTTAAACAGGAACAGTTCAAACTTAATAGACGGATCAAAGTAATTGATGAGCTTGCTGTACTCCTCTAAAATCTCCCCCTGATCTTCTATCTCTAAAAGGTCATAGTTGATGTCAAAAAACTCCACCATTTTCGTGTAGAAAGTGGAAGTCACCTGACAGATACCGTCCTGAAACATCTTTTTAAAGGTAATGGTATTCTGTGCCGTGGTTGGCTTTTCCTGTTTTTTGCTGTTTCCGGAGAGAGTACGTTTCAGCTCCATAAGCCTTTTCCTTTCTGAAAAGCTCAATCCTGCTTTGGGCTTTGCAGCTCTAACCTGCCTGCCCTGCGTTTCTGCCTGCGGCTTTTTCTTCAAGATAGCGCACCTCCTTTTTCATTCTCTCTTTCTCCTCCAACTGTCTGTAAAGATTTTCTGATTTATAGGGACGGATTCCCGGCGTGAGGATTTTCTGCCGTAACATAAAATACAGAATCTTCTCTGCGGGGAACCCGTCTTTTTCATACATTGCCAAAAAGAAAAACGGCAGCATGAGGGCTACCATGATCAGTGCCGATGCCTGTGTGCCGATAACCCCTTTTGTGAAAATATAAAAGGGGATGCCCACCGCACCCGCACTTCCAAAGCAGACAAGCTGGCGTTTTGTTAAGTTCATTGCCACCTTTGTCTTGATGCCGCTTAGATTTTTTGGCACTGCTACTGATATAGCCATAAGCATTGCAGCCGGAAACCATCTCCCGGCTGCACCTCCTTTCCCGTATGCAATGCCCCTTTAATGGGCATTGAAGATTGATTTGCTAAGGGAGCCTGTCTTAAATAAGCTGAAGCATAGGATTACGGTGTAGGCTGCCACCGACCATAAAGCCGAGTGAAGATTGCCGGCAACTGCCACGCCGGATACCAGCACGGAGTAAATACCTACGCACACCATAATGAAAAATCCCTGAAATGCCAAAGCACACAGTCCCTTGATATAGTTGCTTCCGATACTGCCCCATTCCCGGTTGCTCAAAGTCGCAAACGGAACCGGAGCCACTGAAACATAAAGGTATATTTCTATCATGCGCCCATATAAAATGACGGTGATTAAGACGGACATGATTTTCATACATAAGCTGACGATCATGGTTTCTATCCCAAGCCCTATCAGTTCGCCAATGCCCATAGTGGAAAGCTGGGTGTTGAACATGGTCTGTAAAGTGGCTGTCACATCTATGCTTGCATTGCCCGTGATGACACCCGCAGCCTTTGTCACGATATGGTTTCCCACATCAAAAATCGCCATCGTGATGTCAAAGGTATAGCTGACAAACAGCACTGCAATACATGCCTTTACAAGATAACGGAAGAAAAATTCGCTCCCGATCTCGTGCATGTTGTTCTTGTCCATTACCATTGTAATCAGCTCATAGCAGAGAATGGCACTGATGATCATTCCCGCTATGGGAACCATGACGTTTTCTGAAAGGCTCTGTATCATGGAAAAGATACCGGAGTTCCAAGAGCTGGGTGTTTTCCCCACCTCCCCGGCGATAGTCCCGACCTTATCATTTACGTCCGTGAACATCGTGGAAAGATTGTCAAGCACCCAGCCCTGCAGCATTTCCTTTATAAATTCAGTGATTTTGTCAATGATCGCTCCCATGAATTATGAGAAAAGGGAAGTGAGCTGTGGAATCACCGTCTGCGCCACAATGACAATGCCGCCGCCCGCCATGAGCTGTTTTATCCCCAATTAGGTGTAAAAACTCTGCTCGATGGCGGGCGGCGGCGTACAAAAAATCTATATGGTGTTTTTAAGAGAACCGTCCCGGTAGGACAGGTCAGGCAGTGACCTGTTCCACCTCCGGGATGGGTTTGAGATTAAAATGAATTTCGATAGAAATGTGTCTTGTTTTATCTTCGTCAATGCGCTCATGCACGACGATTTCTTTGATTAAGCGGTTGAGGGTGGCTGCGTCCAGCTCTGTGATGTTGGCGTATTCCTGAATGGCTTCCACCCATTGTTTTGCGTCATTGGCAAGCTGTACTTCATCGGACAGCCGCTTTCTGCCCTCGGACACTTTTGTTTTAAGCTCCGTCTGCTCGGTCTGTGTCTTTTCCAGCATGGTGCTGAAATTCTGCTCACTGATACGCCCTGCAATCATATCCTCATAAAGCCGCATGACCATTTTGTCCAGAACCTCAATCCGTTCCTCGTCCCTTGTAAGGGAGCGTTCCATTGCTTCCCGCTGTTCCCGCTGCTCTGCTTCACAGGTATTGGTCAGGCGGTCGGCAACCGCTTCCCCGTCCATCAGGGCAGCTCTGGCACATTCCCGGATTTTCCGCAGCACATGGCTGTAAAGGGTGTCATAGTCAATCCGGTGCTGGGTGCAGTGGTTCTTTCCAAAGGCATTGTAGGTCTTGCAGGAATAAATCTGCTGGGGATGTTTTGCGTTTGTGTAGCGTATCGTCAGCGACTTCCCACACTCGCCGCATTTTATCAGTCCGGCAAACAGGCTGATTTCATTGGTCTGCCCCGGACGCTGGCGGGATTTCAGCTTGTTCTGCACAATGTCAAAGCTCATGCGGTCAATCAGCGGTTCATGCTGTCCCTCCACCACAATCCAGTCCTCCGGCTTCTTTTCCCCAATCGTGCCGATTTTGAAACGGTAGTCTTTTTTCTGGGAAGCAATCGCCCCGGTGTAGACGGGATTCATCAAAAGGTCTTTGATAACGGAGAAGTCCCACATATACCGTCCTTTTTCTGGGTCTTTCTTTTCCCATTTGGTGCGGGTATTGCGAAGCCCCCGTTCCCGGTTCCACCATGTGGGGCAGGGGATTTTTTCTTCCTCCAGCCGTCTGCGGATATAGTTCGGACCATGACCGTTCAGGGCATATCCGAAAATCAGTCGCACAATCGGGGCGGTTTCCTCGTCAATGAGCAGATGGTTTTTGTCCTCCGGGTCTTTCCGATACCCAAACGGGGCAAGACACCCGGTAAACTGTCCTTTCTGCGCTTTCAGAAGATAAGAGGAATGGACTTTCTTGGAAATATCCTTGCTGTACATCTCGTTCAGGATATTCTTGAACGGGGCAATATCGTTGTTATCCCGCAGGGTGTCGATACCGTCATTCATGGCGATATAGCGGACACCGTTTCTTGGGAAAAAGTCCTCAATCAAATGCCCGGTTTGCAGATAGTTCCGCCCCAGTCGGCTGAGGTCTTTCGTGATGACAAGGTTGATTTGCCTGCGCTCAATGGCTCTCAACATTCTCTGTAAATCAGGACGCTCCATATTAAGACCTGTGAAGCCATCGTCCTGATAGACTGCCACAACCTCCCATCCCTGCTTTTCGCAGTATTTTTCCAGCATATCACGCTGGTTTGCGATACTGGCACTTTCGCCTTGCAGGTCATCGTCCTTTGACAGTCTGCAATAGACTGCCGCACGATAGCCCCCGGCAAGTGCCGAACCGATTGTTCTGTATTCCATTTCGTTCATCATAGCCATTTACCCACACAATCCAGACGGTATCTGGCTCTTTTGAACCTCATCTTCATTATACTTCACATCTTTCTTTTTAGCAAGATATTCTTTTGCATTTGTCTTTCCGTATTTCTGGGAAATCAGGCTGACGAACACATCGGTTGCATCCAGCTCCCCGTCAAATACAGTGGTCACATGAATCTCTGTTTTGTTTTTTGCCATAGGCAGTTATCCTCCATACATGAAAATAGCCAGACAGAGGGTGTCGGCAACGAAGTCCGGCAACGGGCTTCAAAAGACCTTGCAAACAATCTCAATCTGGCGATGGTTACTATTTATACTTTTCTTTTATTTTTCTGTTGTTTTGGTTGTTATAAGGGAGAAAAGCCCGGAAACAAGGGGTTTTCCCCGGCAACCGGCTCGGCAACGGGATAGCAACAGGGGGTGCAACGGGCTGTCATTTTCAGAATGGAAGCTCCATCTGTTCTGTGACCTCCACAAAACCATCCATCGTTTTTTCAGACGGGTTGCCGGAGTCCGTTGCCGGGTTTTCACGCTCCCAGCCCTTTTGTCTGCCATATTCTGAAAACATTCTTGGGTTCGGGAAGTACCGCCAAACACGCACTGACGTGGGCGGTCTGCCGGGTGGGTTTCATAGGGTATCTTGTAAACCTCTTTCTGCCGGCTTAAAAACGACTTGATTTCTTCGATGCTCTTGGCGTTTGCGGTTGCCATCATTTCCGACATTTCGATAATCCAGTGACCTTGCAGCTTGCGGTACACATTGTCATCGTCCAGCTTCCGCAAATCATCGGAGAACCACTCGTCCCGGACTGCCAGCAGACGGAAGAAGGTGGACTTGCCAGCCCCCTGACCGCCTACCAGACAGAGCATGATTTCAAATTTGCACCCTGGCTGAAAGGCTCGTGAGATTGCACCCAGCAGGAACAGCTTCAACGCTTCATAGGTGTAATCGTCTGCGTCAGCCCCCAGAAAGTGCCGCAGGCAGAAACGGATTCGTTCTGTCCCGTCCCACACAAGGGTATTGAGATAGTCCCGGATGGGATGGTACTTGTTTTCATTCGCCACAATCCCGATGGCGTTATCAATCTTTTTCTCATTGGTAAGCCCATAGGTTTCTTCCAGATAAAGAAGCAGATACTTCATGTCCGTATCGTTCAGGGCGGTGCTTTCCCTGTGAAAACCGATGGGCTTTATGATGTCCTTGCGGTTGGTCAGAATGTTGTATGCGATAGCCCCGGAAAGCAGCGGGTCACGCTGGAATACGGTCAGGCAGTTCCGTATGCTCTGACGGACACCGCCTTTCTCGGTAGTTTCCAGCCCCGCCTTGATTTCCTCAATGTTCTGGGGTGGCTGCATGGCGTTCATGGTGTTTTTTAGTTCTTGCTGCGTCTGCGGCTGCAAGCTCTGCCATTCGCTGTTCAAGCTGTATCACATCCTTTCCGTAGTCCGTAATCAAAGCCGCTTTTTCCTCTGTTTCCCCGAACAGCAGCACATCCAGCTGATATTCCACATGGGCTTGCTTCTGTAAGGCTTCCACAAACCGGGGATGAAAGGCTTCCTCCGGGGAGTGTGGGGCGTAGTCCGTTCTCCATGCCATAAGCAAGTGGAGATAATCGGCAAGAATACGGAAGCAGCGGTTCTTTGCTTCCTGAAACTGTTCCTCCTGGGATTTCTGCCGGGGCTTGGGCTTTTTCGCCTTTCCCGGCGGCTTCCAATCCTCATAGGAAAGCCCGAAGTCCTGTGCCAGTTGTATGGCGGCTTCTTTCTTTCCCAGCCCATACAGGGCGGCGGCAAAATCAATCACATCCCCATCCGCACCGCAGCCGAAGCAGTGGTAACGCCGATCCAGCTTCATGCTTGGGGTTTTATCGTTATGGAACGGGCAGCAAGCCATCCCGTTCCGACCTACATGGATTCCATAATGCTCCGCAGCCTGTCTTGTTGTAACGGACTGCTTCACAGCTTCAAATACATTCAAATCTATCCCTCCTTAAAAATAAGAAAAGCACCTGACATTCTCTGATTGAAAATGGCAAGTGCCTGTTAAAGCTCCATATCCTGTTGTCTGTGTTTCGCCTGTGCCGGGGCGGTTCTTTGTGCTTTTTTCTCGTCTGCCTTATCCTGCAAGACTTCCTTGATTGGCTGCTTCTTGGGCGGTTCTTTGCTTTCCTCTGTGCCGGGGGTGGCTTTCCGTACCCAGTATCGGATGTCCCGCAGCTTCTTCAAATCCTCCTGTACCTCGGTTAAAGGTTCTTTCAGCCCTGCGATTTCGCCAACAAGTTTTTCCTGTTCCTCTTGCAGCTCCTTTTGGGTGCTGTCCTTATCGTCCGGGTGCTTGGCAAGGTAGGCGGCGGCTTTCTCATACCGGGCAACCTCCGGGTGTTCCTGTTTGAATTTCTCCTTTGTTTTCTTAAAAAATATCTTCCGGTACTTCTCATAGACAGGCTTACCTTCCTTGCAGTCTGTCCGGCTGGCAAGAATCCCGTCAATCACTTTGCTGCGGGCTTCCTTGGGCTTCATCTGATTGCGGTAATCTGCGGCTGATTTCCCGGACGCTTCCAGAAATGCTTCTAAATCCTCCACAGTGGAAAGCCCCTTTTGCCGGAGATAGGACAGGGCTTCGCTGACTGCCTTTAAGTCCTGTGAAATCCCACGGTTCTGTCCAGCCCTTGTCCAGTCCTTCCTTTCTTCCTTTCGTATCTCCATATACTTCATCAGCAGATTGGGAAGAAGTGTCGCTTCCTCCGCTGCCTTTTGTGCAAGCAGCTCTTTCCGTTTTTCTCCCAGCTCGGTAATCCAGCCTTTGAGGTTTTGGATAAGCTGCCGGATGGACTTCATCAGGCGGTTGGCGGCTCTGATTTCCCGGTTCAGGTTGCCGATATTCGTCTGGATACCACGCTTTTCCATCTGCCGGACAGCAGCCCCCTCATGGACAGTAGGGACAATATCAAGCCCCTGTCTGGCATAGGAACGCAAGTCCACACGCTCCGGGCGGTCATTGGCTTCCAGATAGCGGTTCTGGATGACTTCCCATTCATGCCGCCAGATTTCACAATACTTCTGGTCGTTCCAGTCAACCGTATCCTCCTTGTGGCTTTTCCACCTGCCGGATGGCAGCTTAATCCGTTCCCCGTTTTCATCAAGGTCATAAACCTTGCGGCTCTTGGGAAGCCATTTCCCATGTTCGTCCATTGCCCTCATAGTGAGCAAGACATGGGCGTGTGGATTATGTCCCGGAGGATAGGGGTCATGGATGGCAAAGTCAACGATCATGCCTTTGGAAACAAACTGCTGCTGACAAAACTCCCGGACAAGGACAGCGTACTGGTCAGGCGGTATCTCTCTTGGGATGGTAAGCACCCACCGCCTTGCAAGCTGGGAGTTCCATTGTTTTTCCACCGCTTCGGCGGCGTTCCAGAGAGTGTTGCGGTCTGCGTACTCCTGCGGGGCGTTTGCCGGAAGCATGATTTCGTTGTGGACGATACCACGCTTTTCCGGGTAGTGCTTTATTTCTTGGTCGTATTCGCAGAACAGCTTTTCGCCGCTTTGGTAGGCAGCGGCGGCAACAGCAGACTGGCGATTGCTGCGCTGTACAATAGAGATTTGATTGTGTGGACAGGGCATTTTGTGTTCCTCCTTTCCGATTTTGGGCAGAAAAAAAGCAGGAGACCTTTTTCAGATTTCCTGCCTGGTGTGCCGCTGGGGGCGGCTGGTATTTAGTTATTAAGAAATTTAGGGAGCATTTCGAACTTGTAAATCACAAAATCAGCTCCCATAGTAAGGATGCAGTGAATGGCTGTAGTAAAAACATTATTAACATTACTGTTCCGCAGATAATATACAAGTCTTTATTTTCTGCATTTAATTCTGGATACTGTGTAAAATTTTTTGTAATCCGCTTGGCAATGAAATAACCACCTAATGTACCTACCATATTTGTAATTATATCGTTAATGTCGGTTGTCCTAAAAGTAAAGATTTGTGAAATCTCTATTGCAATAGTCATGCACATTGCAAATAACATTGTGTTTTTTATTGCCTTGTATTTTTTCCATAACATAGGCAATAAAAAGCCTAATGGCACAAACAAAAGAACATTTAAACAAGCATTTACAAAATCAGAAATCATATCGACTAACGGAATGATATTGATTGTAAAATCTAAATTCAAAGATAACACACTTGGAAAACCAACAAGAGATAAAACTGCCACAAGATAAAACGCAAACACAATATATATAAGCGTTTGCTTCAAGCTGCGAAGAGAAATTTTCCCATATAAAGCCAGTAGTGGAACAATAAAGATAGCAGCCGCTACGATGTCAATAAGTGCACTATATATTCTGTGCATACTTAGCCCTCTTTTCTAAATCATAAATGTTTTATAATCTCATTATACATCAACACCGTATCGAAATATAGCGTGATGTTATTAAGATTGTTTAAACTTGTCGGCTGGGAACAGCTTGCAAGGCAAGGTGTTCCCAGATGGCAAGTCCACAAAAGGGTAGCTGGCGGCAGCCAGCGCAGGGGAAGTGTAGCGTCCCCTGTTTGATTTGGAGCAGACCATGACTGCGGAAAATCACAGCCCTCCGGCGAGGAGCCTTCGGAGAACGCAATGCACCATCCTCCGAGTGGTGTATAATTGCGCCCTTAGTAAACTAAGGGGTTTCTGGCTTCTTCCGTTCCAGCAGTTTTTTCAATAATTCCTGCGTGTCCTGCCTGTGAAAAATGATTTTGAGCAACACCTTGACATCATCATCTGTCAGGCGTTCCGGCTCTTGCAGAAAACTTTCCAGCATACCGCCACGGATACAGAGCCGGTGCGTCCGTTCCTTTCGGGTAAGCTGCTTCAACTGGTGCTGCAACGCCTTTTCATCATTGATGGCTTTCCGCAGTTTCTTTTCGCTTTTTTCCAACTCCCGGTTGAGCTTTTCCAGCTTTGAGGTATCAGGCAAGGGCAGCGTTCTCCTTTCCCGGTATCAGCACATAAATCCTGTTTGGTTCTCCAATGCCCTGACGCACCCGCATGATAAGCCCGGCGGTTTCCAGTTCATTCAAAGAACGCTTGACCGTCATGGGGCTGCGGGACAGGACTGTAGCAATGGCTGTGACAGGAAAGCAGACAAACAGGATTCCATTTTCGTCCTCCTGCCCTTTGGACAGCATAGCGTCCAGCATCCGGCAGTACATGACCTTTGCGGTGCTGCTGACTGGAAATCCTGTCAACGCTCTGGGAAAGGGCATACAGGGCGGCAATGGTGTGTCTATCGTCATAAATTCAAAATTCATTCGGTGTGTTCCTCCTTTTTCTTTGCTCGTTTGGATAAATAACGGGGGCAGTCAATCACAACCGCCCGGAAGCTCTGCCTGCACCCATGCTGGCATTTCCTGCATAATTCGTTGTAAGTGACACGCCCCCGGTCATTGAGGTAAAAGGAAAGCTCATGCTTCCTCTTTTTGCTCATTCTCGGCATATTGCGCTTCCTCCCGTTTTTGTGTATGGTTTCGGGGCGATTTTCGGAAAAATTACAGCCATAGAGCCGCCTAAAATCTCCCGAAGTATCAGCGATAGGGTAGACTATCCCCCTATCAGATTGTCGTGTTTCGGTATCATTTCGGTGTCAGTTCGCCAGTTCTCCCCGGTGTCGTTCCTCCCCTGAATCTCACAGCGGCGTATCGCTCCCTTTGGTACGCTCGTTTTGGTCAGGGTTCCTCCATATCCCTGCCAAAAGTCATGGCACTACATCGCCGGGGAAGCATATCCCACACAGGCTGGTCATTCGATTGGAATAATCCATCGATGAACTACCTGTATCATAGAACATTTTTGTGCCCTGTGCCGTATGTCCACAAAGTAGGAATTAGGGGTAAAAATCAGAAATTTCCACGATTGCGGAATTGATATGGTATAATCAATTCAACGGTTATATATGTTGTCAAAAAGGGGGAGCTGCTTCAATGAACGGAGCTACTACAATACAGGAACGGCTAAAAGATTTACGATTAAACAAAGGATTAAAACTGGAAGAACTGGCTGAGCAAACGGGTATTTCAAAATCGGCTCTTGGCAGTTATGAAAAAGATGACTATAAGGAAATCAATCATGGCAACCTTATCCTGCTGGCAGATTTTTATGGGGTGTCCCTCGATTATCTCTTTTGCCGGACAGAGAACCGGGCGGAGATCAACACGCCATTAAGGGAGCTGCATTTGAGTGATGAGATGGTAGCACTTCTGAAAAGCGGTCGGATTAATAACCGTCTGCTCTGCGAACTTGCCACCCATAAGGACTTTATCAAGTTTCTTGCGGACATTGAGATTTATGTGGATGGGATTGCCACCATGCAGATTCAGAACCTCAACGCCCTTGTCGATACTGTCCGGCATGAAATCATTGAACGGTATCGCCCCGGCGAAGATGACCCCCATTTGAAAGTGTTGCAAGCTGCCCATATCAGCGATGATGAGTATTTCAGTCAGATGGTACGGGATGACCTCAACCTCATTATCCGGGATATTCGGGAAGCCCATAAAAAGGACAGTGAGAGTGCACCCCAGACCACCGTTGCCGATGAACTGAAAGAAAATCTGGAAGCGGTCGAAAATTTCAAGGGCAGCCGGGATGAAAAGCTCGTTGTACTTTACTGCAAGCAGCTCGGCATCAACTATAAAAATCTGTCAGATGAAGAATTTCGCTGGCTAATTCGGATTCTCAAAAAGTCAAAGAAAATGGGAACGCCTATCAGCCAGAGGAAAAAACGATAAAGAAAAACCGCTGTTGCATGGTTGGGATGCCTTCCATGTAGCAGCGGTTCTTACTGTGGTTATTATTTCATTCGTTTTCTTAATATCCGGCGATAATTTGTTTCTCCCTTTGGTGCGTCCTGTATAATTTCCAACACACCATCTTCAAGCATTTTATCAATGCGATTGGAAATCCATACATCACTAATTCCAAGTTGATATTTTCCTAAAACATTACCTATGACAATAGCCATTTTGAATTGTTCTGGCTGTTCCGCAATTTCACGAAGAATGAAACTATCATATATATCTTCTGAAACGCTTTGCAATTTACCATTTAACATTGCACGCAAAGGTGCATTTTCATTTTGAAGTTGATTCCATTTCATAGCGCAAGCTGAAAGAAATACAGGCTCAGCTTTCTCTTGTAGAGTTATATAATTTCCCCATTCGCTAGGAGACACCTCACCCCATGATATTTTAGATGTCATAGTATTTTCTTTTCCATATTCCCATGTAGGTAATTTAACCAAATAAATTGTTGTCTGACAGTTTAATGGTCGAAGTTGTTTCATAAGCCAGTACATACCGCAAAGTTCATCCGGATTATAGCTATACCAAATGCGAACTTCTTCCCCAGCTACATATCGTTCAATAACTGAGGACAATGTAGTTTTAATTTTCTGTATTTTTTCTTCAACCTGATAATCTAAATCCTCTACAAACCAGACAGACAGCATTTTCTTGAGAACATTTTTCCTCTGTTCGCCAATTTCATTATCAGAAATATCTCCCACACTAAGAGCCATATCAAAACAATAAACATCACTGCTCTTGCCTCCCAATGGAATAGCATTTTCCCAAGCAATACATTCTTGTTCTTGTGCTTGAAGTTGTGCTTCTTTCATTTCATTTGAAGATGGAACACTCCCGTTTTCGTGCCTTATAAATACCGAAATTGCACTTCCTCTATATTTTCCCCTGCCGTAAGTTTGGGCAATTTTCAAACTTCCACAGGCACTCTCACTAAATACAATTTCAACCATCTGATATACCTCCGATTTAATTGCTCCTGTTTATGAATAAATCATCTCATGCAAAACAATTTCTTCTGCCCGGTTATGGATGTTATTACATCGTTGTACCCATTCTATTTGACAGGTACGCTTTAATTCCTCTGTCACGCCCTCGGTAGCTTTCATCTGCTCCATAATAGTGTCTAACCGTTCCTGTGCCTGTTCGTTCAGGTCTGCAAGATATGTCCACAATTCTCCGGTCAGTATCAATGTATTCAATCTGACTGGGTGGACTTCTCTTAAATATTCCCGGTGCATCCGTCCATACTTTCCGATGGGGCGGTGTTCTTCTGGCAGTTTCAAATCTGGGATGTAGTAATCTCCGACAAGGATATAATCAATTCCGTTTTCTGTTATTCTTGGTTTCAATTCGCTCATGTTCCTTACCTCCTGTGGAAGCAGGCTCGTCTGGTACTAACTCAATCACATCGGTAATCTCACAATTCAGCGTTTCGCAGATACGGGCTAATGTGTCCATGCTGATGTGCTTTCCCTCTTTGCTCATGTTGGCAATCATATTCGTTGTCATACCAGCGGCAAGCCTTAAATCTTCTTTTCTCATATCACGCTCTAACAGTGTATGCCAGAGTGGTTTATAGCTGATGTGCATATTGCTTTCCTGCCTTCCTATCCATACCACCGGGGCGGCTGCCCCGGCAGGAACTTTTCTCTTATTATAGCACCAATCTTGTGTAATCACAATTTATTCTTGTAGCCTGCCGCTGATACCGTCTGGATTGTGCTTTTCCTTTCTTTTTGTTCCCTTTAATTAGCCATGAACTGCTTGATGCCCTGTGATTTTGCACCCGGATTGTCATTTCCATAGCCTTCCAGAAGGTTGATAACGCCCCATACTGCCACGCCTGCTCCGATTGCTGTTACGACTGTCTTTAATCCTGTTACTGCTGTTGTAAAAAAACTCATGATTTTTACCTCTTTCTTTCCTAAGATTTGATTTTTTGATAAAGAAAGAGCTTTGTATGTAAATCCCCGCCCTTTGTGGTAAAATAAGGGCAGGGAAATCCTTTGGAGAACCCTGCTGGCATCCGGTACATTCTGTTTGGCGATAGGCTGTGCCGGGTGCTTTTCTATTCTCACAAAGATACATTGCAAAACTCCTTTGATTTGTGTTTATCCATGCCAGCTCGATTATGCTTCGCTTCATCTCGCTGCGGCTGAACGCCAAATACAGCTAAATGCAAATCTGCGTGTCTGCAAGTAAACTTGCACACTTGCTTTGCATTACCTGTGCATGTCTAAACAGATTTTCATATTCAGTTGTCAATCTGCACTTTTGGACACTCTGTCCAAAAGCCGCTATTCAGTTGTCATTGAGGAATTATCCTCCTGCCCGTTTACTTCCCCACAGTCAAAGGCATCGTCTACCATTGTTGCAGGCGTGACTTTCATGTGATGCAGATGCTTCACATAGTCCTCAATGTCAAAGGCATTTTTCGGGTCATAATCGGACAGCTCTTTGTATCTGTCATGCTTCGTTATATCAAACTTGTCTGAGAAAAAAGGTCTTACGCCCCTAAGCTGCATGATACATTTCCCGCCGTCCATGACCGCTATCTCATCCTGACTCATCAGCTCTTTTCCGGTCTTTTGGTAATTCAGACCGTAGGACTGGCTTGTACCTCTCGTATCTGAGGTATTGTAAAGGTCTATTGTTTCTTTACCCAAAATCTCCGCCATCTCTTTTAAGGTGGTCTTTTCCTTCCCTCCGAGGAATAAGGTGGTATCACAATTCCCTTCAATGGTGTCAGCGTTGTCCTTATAAATCGCCTTGAGCTGGGACTTTGACTGCAAAATAATAGAAGCTGATATTTCCCGGCTACGAATGGTAGCGATCAGCTTCTCAAACTGTGGAATCTGCCCAATATTACTGAACTCATCCAGCAGGCACCGCACATGAACCGGAAGCCTGCCATTATAAACATCGTCTGCCTTATCGCAGAGCAGGTTAAAGAGCTGTGAATACATGATTGACACCACGAAATTAAATGTGGCATCCGTATCGGAAATAATGACGAATAACGCTGTCTTTTGCTCTCCAAGCGTGTCAAGCTCCAGCTCGTCATATTCCATCAGGTCACGCAGCTCTTTGATATCAAATGGTGCTAACCTTGCACCGCAGCTAATAAGTATGGATTTAGCTGTTTTTCCCGCAGCCAGCTTGTATTTCTTATACTGCCGTACTGCAAAGTGGTTCGGGTTCTCTGCTTCCAGCTCCTCAAACAGCAAATCTACGGCATTTTTGAAATTCTCATCGTCCTCTCTGGCTTCGCTTGCATCAATCAGATCAATCAGCATGGCGAAATTCTGCTCCTCCTCCGGAGCTTCATACCAGATATAAGCGATCAGTGCCGTATAATAGAGCTTTTCAGCCTTGATCCAGAAGTCCTCACCGGATTGCTGTCCCTCTCCTTTGGTGTTGACTATGATCGTGTTTACAAGTTTCAGAATATCCTTTTCGCTCCGTAAATAGGCGAAAGGATTATAGTGCATGGATTTTGCAAAGTTTATGGTATTTAAGACTTTTATTTTATATTTGCCCCTTTTCAGCATCTTTCCGCACTCGACTAATACCGTTCCTTTCGGATCAGTGACGACATAGCTTGAGTGCATCTGCATCAGGTTCGGCTTCACAAAAAATCTCGTCTTGCCGGAACCGGAACCGCCGATGACAAGAATATTTTTATTCCTCGCATACTTCGGCTGCTTTGGTCTGCCTGACATCATCAGCCTCTCCGTCTGGGTTAAAAGGACATTGTTTTCAAACACAGAGTCCATGTATGGCTCTATGTCTTTGGCATTTCCCCACCTTGCGGAACCATACTCCTTGCCATGCCGGAATTTCTTGGCGTTCTTGGCTTTGTAGTACACCACAAGCCGGAGGGCTATGCCGCAGCCTGCTCCAATCAGTAAATCTCTTGGGTGGAAGCTGGGCAGGGGATTGGAAAAAAGCGTATCAAAGCCGTTCATGGCTGCAATCATCTTGGCGGAAGCATCTGCTCCCTCCGATACTCTCCACAGCCACGCCACCTTGTCACAGAAATAGCCTGCAAGGATATACGGGACATTCAAAAGCAGCAGCTTCTTGGCGTCCGCACCTTTCGCCTTTGCTTTCAGATTTTCCGGGACAGCCTTTAGGTCTTTGGTTATGCCTGCAATGATGCTGCTCATAGGCTCTGTCCCCTGTCCTTATTTTTCTCCCGGCTCCTCTCCCTGTTCTTATCCTGTGACACTGCTTCCCTGAAATGCTTTAATTTCTCCCTTACGGAAGTCCTGCCTTTCTTTTTCTCATTACCATAAACAAATTCCTTGAATGCCTGCGACAGTGCATCGGCATCCCTGCCCTTGAAAAATACCAGATACTTGGGCGGTTCGCACGTCCTGTCTTTCTTGACAGCAAAATCAACATTATATTTACGAGCTACCCGCTCAAAGGATTTGATGTTGCTGTCCGTCACTTCGATAGACGATACTCCCACGCCCTCTCCCACCAGCTTTTTCACAGAAGTTTTACCATGCGATTTCTGTGATTTCTGCTTCTGATGATTCAGATAAATCCGCATTGCAGCTTTCAGTACGCTGGCACTTAGTTTTGAGGTCTTAATCACAAGGGCGATTGTCTTTTGCGTTACTTCCTCCTGCATAAGTACCTCCTGATCCATTGTTATCTGACTGTAAGCTCCGCTAAGGTGGAACATACAGCCGATGCAGTAAATATTTCATAAGCTCTCCTTTCCGCTTTTGGACATCGTGTCCAAAAGTCTGTAAACGCAAAAAGGGCAGCTATAAACCTTTATGGTCTATAACTGCCCTGACGCTGTGTACCATATTTAATTTATCTGTACCGGATTACCGGACACTGCTTTGTCTTTTTACCTGTTTTCCTGCGTTCCAAAGCAAACACCATATCCCCGGTACGTTCAAAATATCCAATATCTTTCTTCCAGCTCATACCGCATTTGCAATGCTGCAAACCGATAAACTGCTGTTTCATTTTCCTGCCGCACTCCGGGCATATCTTATTGTTGCTTCCCCTCTTTTTCTTTGGTAAATCAGGCTTTTTCTCCTTTGCGGGCTTTTCCTCCGGTATTCCGTTTTCCCTGATACGGATTTCATAACGAGGCATCTTTAAAAGATATGCTTGGTAAACCTCATCAAAGGGAACCCATACCGCCTGTGATTCCAGCTTTTTATAAATACGTTCCGTAATTTCCCTTGCTGCTTCCTCTGTGGGCATTTCCCCGTTTTCTTTATAATAAGAGCAGGTTTCCCGAAACATTTGGTCAGCAATTTTCATTTTCTGCTTCTGCTTTAAATCCTTATAGGTTTTATTTGGCTGCTTCTGCCGCTTATATGCAAGCGAATGATGATTTTGTTTCATATAATCCCTCTTTAAAATAAATTCCGCTTCAATTATTATAACAGAAGTCTTTTTATCATAAAATATTTTGTCTGTATTTATTATTCCAATAACATAACCGTACACATATCTGCCCGGATATGATTCTTCTCCATTGAAACATTATCGAAAAGCAATGCCTGAAACAGCACATCCCGCACATTATCAAGCAAAACGATCTTCTGCTCCTGCTCCGTCAGGTGTTCAAATTCCACGCCATCCCACACAATAGTTTTTCTTGCGGCTTCACAATAAGCAAACAGACCGAGGATATATTTATTTGACATAATAAAACCATAGGTTTCCTGCCCTTCATAGATCATTCTGTATCTGTCCGTTTCTTTCTCCGGCAGGCTGAAAATACACTGTACCGTTTCCAGACACACCCTGCCGTCATATTCCGGCTTCAGTTTTCTTTTATATCTCTGCACTTTTGTGTAAACTTCTTCCCGTTCCACGACGGAACGGGTGCGCTTAAACTGCGGCTTTTTGCAGAGCATATCCAAATCCATATATACATTGTTGATTATGCTTTTCCCTGCATACTGCCCGAAGGTTCTGATCCGCAGCAGATATGTAAGAACTTCATTTAACTTTTCCTCTGATATGATAAACTGAAAAGGCTTACTGCCAAATTCCATCCGTTCAAAAGCCAGCGGACAGCTCCCCTTTGCAACCTCCCTCTCCATTACCCTGTTGATATCTCTCATTGATTCCATTGTTATCTTCCTTTCCACCTTTAGACATCGTGTCCAAAAGTCATTGAACATAAAAAGGCAGCTACAAGCTGTCTGCTCATAACTGCCCTTACGCTGTGTTGCTTATAATGTAATTCCTGCCTTTATTGCAAAGTCGGCTTTTCTGTCTGTAAGTTCCTTCTGTTTTTCCTCCGGCAGACTTTTTAATACGCCGCCATAACCTTTCTCCATCAGCGGCGTTCCCTTTGCCATTAAATAGAGCTTTGTATCAAGCCATTCCTGCCACAGATTTTCAAACATACTCTGACTATCCGTGAAGGTTATCACATCATCAAAGCCCTGCGGCTCCTTGTAATACTGCAATTTTACAAAGCCGTATCTTCCTGCATCCATGACAAGGATATTCTCAAGCCCATACAGCTCTGCAAACGCCTCCGCAACCCTTCTGCACTTTTCCTGTTCTTCTTTCGTGATATATACTTTCTTCTCCATACCGCACCGCCTAATCTATTTTTTAAACCATTATCCACCTCTGGACACTCTGTCCAAAAGCTGCCTGTGAATATATTTATTATCTCCGCAAAAATCTTTCCAATTCTTTCAGACAATCCCTTTTTCCTCCCAGCCGCCGCCATACATATCATGCTGTACCTCCTGCTGATAATAATGGTTCATAGTTGAGGGAGCATTATAAAGTGCTGTAACCATGTATGCCTTAATGTTGGTTATCTTTGTGACAGTATCGTGCATACAGCCGATCACATACTCCAGATGCCCGCTGTTGAGCTTCAGGAATTTCGATTTTACAAGCTCATATGGGTAATCCTCTCCCGCTATTCTGACCGTTTTACGCTTTACGCATACCACTTCACAGATGACCTCAAAAAGCTCCTCATACAAATCCCTGTCCTGCCTTTTATCATACTTCATGTGATGCTCATACTCAATATTCTGCTTAATCAGCTCTATGTATGCGTTCACGTCCTCCATCACATCAATCTTATCGTTTCTCTGCTCCGGGTCTCCTGATTGATTGATAGGATTGTTATAGCTCATGTCAGTATTATTATAGTCAGTATAATTAGGGGCTGGTTTTCCGACCTCTTGAAGTTCGTTTTCCCGACCTCCTGAAGTCTGATTATCCGAATCCTTGAAGTCGGTTTTTCCGACCTCTTGAAGTCGGCTTCTCAAACTTCTTGAAGTCGGTTTTTCCGACTTCTGCAAGTCGGCTTCTCCGTCCTCAGTAAAAGCACCTTTATCGCCTCCCTGTTTATCCGGCTGCTCATCATTTTCCTCTGGAATAACAAAGTTCTTCACATAAATAATATCCGGCTTGCCAAGTCCCCTGCGTATCCGTTCCACCAGACCGATCCCTTTATTGGTATCTAATTCGGCAAGGACTTTTATCGCCTTATCCTTGCCGCATCCCAAATCCTCCATGATACTGTCCACCGTATAAATGATATACGCCCTGTTTTCATCATCAAGCCAGCCATTTTTCATGGAAAGTGCCATACGGTCAAGCATCAGTCCATAGAGGAGCTTAGCATCGCTGCTAAGCCCCTTAAACCTCTCGTCCTTAATCAGCAGACGTGGAACACGGTAAAACGAAAACTGCTCCGCTTCGATTCCGTAGTAATAATCGAATTTGATTGTACCGCCCATTTTCCGTGCCTCCTTTACTGCTTGCTCACGCCATTTGCGGCGTTCCATTCCTCCAATAGCTGATAGATGATATTTTCTATTTCCTCACTGGAATACTCCTCCGTAAAATATCGGCTGATCCTCTCGCCTTTGATTGTGACCTTTCTTTCCTTCGGCTTTTCCTCCGTCAAAATGAGCCTTACCATTGCAAGGGTCAGCTCCCCGTTTTTTCCATACTCCTTCAGTTTTGCCGACTGGTGGGTGGAAATTGCTGCACCTGTTTCCTCCAGAATGACCTGTACCCATTCCTGCGCCTGTTCCGTGAGAAACGATATGTCAACGCCCTGCACCAGACCGATTTTCTTCTTATCGACCATATCCAGCAATTCATCAGACAGACGGGCAAGCCATATATACCTTTGCACCGTCTTTCCACTCTCTCCGGCAGCTTCCCCCACTTCGTCAAGGCTGCTTCCGCTTCCCTTTTTGCCCTGATGTTTCATGGCTTCATACTTCATTGCATAAGCCCTTGCTTTTTCGCTGGGTAAAATATCCTCACGCTGAATGTTGGTATCCACCATGATAACCGTTGCTTCATCATCGCTGTAATCCCGCACGAACATCGGCATGGTGGAAAGCCCTGCCAGCTCGCACCCGTGCTTCCTGCGGTGCCCGGCAATGATCTCATAGCCGCCCCCTGCCCTCGGTCTTGCAATACCGGGCATTAACACACCATAGTTTCTAATGCTCTCCACGGTTTCCTGCATCTTTTCATCGTCAAGCACCTTGAACGGGTGTCCCTTAAACTCATGCAGCTCGGAAAGCGGTATCTCCCGCACCTGCTCTGTGCCTGCCGGAGCTTGGGAAGCTCCGAACAGATCATCAAAACTATTTATTTTGACCTTTGATGCACTTCCTGCCTTACTCATCACGAAGCACCTCCTCCGTCAAAGACTGATAGGCACTCGCCACTTTCCCCTTCGGGTCATGCCGATAGATGCTGACACCTTCTGCTGAAATTTCCGCAGCCCTTACGGAAATCGGGATACTGTTCTGAAATATCCTAACCTTGCTTCCATAATTCTCAATCAGTAATGCACTGATGTCCTTTGCATAGTTGGTGCGGTTATCCACCATCGTCAGCAGAATCCCCTCTATCTCCAGTTTTGGATTGATCTGCCGCTTTACCCTGCCTATGGTCTTGATAAGCTGCTCCAAACCTTTTACGGGCAGATATGCCGCCTGCACGGGAATTAAGATACTGTCGGCACAGGCAAAGGCATTTATGGTTATCATGCCAAGCGAGGGCATACAGTCAATCAGAATGTAATCGTAGTCCTCCCTTACCTGCTCTATGTAGGAACGCAGCACCAGCTCCCTGCTCATGGCATTCACAAGCGATACCTCCAGACCGGACAGCTCAATATTTCCCGGCATGAGGGAAATGCCCTCCTCATGCTCCAAAATGCCGTATCCCTTTTCCATTTCCTCATCATTGATAATATTTGCCATGACCGTGGCAAGCGTGACCTCCAGCTTGTCCGGTTCCGTAAAGCCTAAACTTGCAGTCAGGCTCCCCTGTGCGTCCGCATCGATCAGCAGGACTTTCTTTCCCTGCTTTGCCAGCCCGATTCCTAAGTTGCTTGTGGTGGTGGTCTTACCCACACCACCTTTTTGGTTTGCAATTGATATAACTTTACACATGATACATTCTCCTTTTTCTATGCTGTTTTCTATGATTTCTCTGCTACATTGCTCTTTCTTACTTCCACATACGCTCTGTAAAACTTCTTTGTCCCCTTGTTCGGGTACAAATCTGAAAATTCGGTAACTTCAATTTTGGAATTATTGTTCAATATCTTTCCGAACCAAGTAATATCGTTCTTCGTTCCCATCAGTCTGACCTTTAACATTAGTCTGCTCCTCCAAACAGGGCATACAGCTCCCGGTTGTATCTTGCATACTCCGGATAACGAATCTGTACCGCCTGCCAAAAATATGGTGCGTAGGCACAGCAGAACAGTTCCTCCACCGTGTAATTCCTGCACTCGTCAATCTGCTCCTCCATATCCTCATAGTCAAAAACACTCGGTGTACCATTACAGTACAGATTAAATGCCATTCTGACTACTTTCACGCTTCCGCTGGTCTGCCAGCCTTCCTGCAGGCATTCCGTTTTCACGCAGCCTGTCTTAAAATCATAAATGCTTTTAATATTTCTTCTGGTATCGTCACTGATGCCAAGACAGTAGCAGAGTGCCTTGTGGTAAACATCCTGATACCTTACCTCTTTTAACTTCTCGTAATAGAATTTCTCATGTGCATCGCTGATAAAAATAATGTTTTCTTTCTTTTCTGCTCCTAACGCTGTACTGTTCATTGTATTTACCTCCAAATTTTATTTTTGACCATAACAAAAGGACACTCCCAAATTCTCACTTGGAAAGTGTCCTAAAGGTACATACCCTATAAAATTAAATGTCGCACAAAACGTATTATCAAGTATTATTCCGTATTATACGTAGCAAATTTGTAGTAAATTTGTAGTAAATCACAACTCAAAATCGCTGAAACCCTTGATTTTACTGGTTTTCTTTACTCAAAGTTTTCATCGTCGGGAAGAGCAATACATCCCTGATAGCAGGCGAATCTGTAAGAAGCATTACAAGTCTGTCAATACCGTAACCGATACCACCTGTAGGAGGCATACCTACAGCAAGTGCATTGAGGAAGTCTTCATCTGTGTGCTGGGCTTCTTCGTCACCGTTTTCGGCATTCTTATCCTGCTGTGCAAAACGCTCTCTCTGGTCGATTGGGTCGTTAAGTTCTGAATATGCGTTACACATTTCCCATGTATTGATGAAAAGCTCGAAACGCTCAACCTTTTCAGGGTCAGATGGCTTTTTCTTTGTAAGAGGTGAAATTGCAAGAGGATGATCCATAATAAATGTAGGCTGGATTAAGTTCTCTTCACAGTATTCCTCGAAGAAAAGATTGATGATATCGCCCTTTGTATGACGCTCCTCGAATTCAATTCCTCTTTCCTTTGCGAGTGCCTTAGCCTCTTCATCTGTCTTAATTGTATCAAAATCAACGCCTGCATATTCCTTGATTGCATCATTCATAGTAAGTCTTCTGAATGGCTTTCCGAGGTCAATCTCTGTTCCGTTGTAAGTAATCTTGGTTGTACCACATACAGTCTGGGCAAGGTGTCTGAACATACTCTCAGTAAGTTCCATCATGCCTTCATAATCTGTATATGCCTGATAGAGTTCCATAAGTGTAAACTCAGGATTGTGTCTTGTATCAACACCTTCGTTACGATATACTCGTCCAATTTCATAAACTCTCTCAAGACCACCAACAATAAGTCTTTTAAGGTACAGTTCCAATGAAATACGAAGCTTAACATCCTCATTAAGTGCATTGTAATGAGTCTCAAATGGTCTTGCAGCAGCACCGCCGGCATTAGACACAAGTGTAGGTGTCTCAACTTCCATAAAGTTTCTGCCGTCAAGGAAATTTCTGATTTCCTTGATAATCTTTGAACGCTTAACAAATGTATCCTTAACTTCAGGATTCATAATCAAATCAACATATCTCTGACGGTATCTCATATCAGTGTCAGTAATACCGTGGAACTTCTCAGGAAGTACCTGAAGGCTCTTTGAAAGAAGCGTAAGTTCTTCAACATGAACAGAAATCTCGCCTGTCTTAGTTCTGAAAATAAATCCCTTAACACCGAAAATATCACCAATATCAGACTTCTTGAAGTCTGCATATGCTTCTTCGCCGATTGCATCCTTTGAAATATAAGCCTGCATTTTACCCTTGAGGTCTGCAATGTTACAGAAAGATGCCTTACCCATTACTCTCTTGAACATCATACGTCCGGCGAAGCTTACTTCTATAGGAGAAGCATCCATAATAGCTCTTCTCTCATTATAATCAGCATTAACTGCTTCTCTTGCCTGCTGCTCGTCTAATCCTTCAGTATTTACCGCTGGTCTGTCACCAAGAAGTTCCTTCTCATGAGCTTCGTAGATAGCTCTGATTTCATCTGTATGGTGTGTTACATCATACTTTGTAATCTGAAATGGATCCTTGCCGGCATCCTGAAGAGCCTTTAATTTATCCATACGAATCTTAATCTGTTCATTAACATCCGCTGCCTGTGTATTCTTATTATCTGCCAACTTTGTGTCTCTCCTTAAAATAAATTCAACTAATTAGTCATTATTTACTGAAACAACCTTATATTCAATCTCACCTACAGGTGCTTCAATCTTAACTGTATCTCCCACTTTCTTGCCAATTAAAGCTGCTCCAAGTGGTGACTCGTTAGAAATCTTATTATTTAAGCTGTCTGCTTCTGAAGAACCTACGATTGTATACTCAATATCCTCATCATATTCTACATCATGAAGCTTTACAACACTTTCCATCTTAATCTTGTCTTTGCTCTTATCGTTATCCTGAATAATCTCTGCATTCTTTAAAATGTTTTCAAGTTCAACAATCTGTGCCTCGATATCACGCTGCTCGTCCTTTGCTGCATCATACTCGGCATTCTCTGATAAGTCGCCCTGCTCTCTTGCTTCCTTGAGCTTCTGTGCAACTTCCTTTCTTCTGACTACCTTGAGATTCTCAAGTAATGCTACTCTTTCCTCATAACCTTTTTTTGTAAGAAACTGCTTCTCTGCCATAATTCCTTCACCTTTCCCATTTATATACTAAAATTTTATTTGTTTATTAAAACCAGTCACAATATTATACACTACACTTTTTCTTCTGTCAATAATGTAAAACCAGACGTTCACACAGGCTTTCAAGCTCCTTAAAGTGTTCCACCTGATTCACTTCATTTCTTAATACTGCCGCATGCTTCATTCCTGCCGTATACCATGCAAAATGCTTTCTCATCTCACGGATTCCTGTATATTCGCCCTTTGCCTCTATAAGCATTGAAGCATGTCTTAAAATCATATCATGAATTTCGTTAATTGCCGGTGGCTTTATTGTTGTCCCATTATTAAGATATTCATTTATCTGATTAAATATCCACGGATTTCCTCTCGCTCCGCGGCCAATCATAACTGCATCACAGCCGGTCTCTTTAAACATGCGTATCGCATCTTCACCTGTAAGTATGTCACCATTGCCTATTACGGGAATTGATACAGTATCTTTTACTTTTTTGATTATATTCCAGTCAGCATGCCCAGAATAATACTGCTCTCTCGTTCTGCCATGAACAGCAACCGCCGCACCGCCTGATTCTTCAATAACATGTGCAATCTCTGGTGCATTAAGGCTCTTATCATTAAATCCTGCACGAATCTTTACTGTAACAGGCTTTTTTACTGCCTTTGCCATAGCCTCAACAATCTGGCCGACAAGCACAGGATTTTTCATAAGTGCCGAACCTTCTCCGTTATTTACAACCTTTGGAACCGGACATCCCATATTGACATCTATTACATCAAATGGTCTTTCTTCAAGTCTTTTTGCCATATCTGCCATAATCTGCGGGTCTGAACCAAAAAGCTGTACTGCTATCGGATTTTCCGCTTCAGTCACACGAAGAAGTGCGTCTGTATTTTTATTATTGTACAAAATAGCTTTTGCACTAACCATTTCTGTATACAAAAGCCCACAGCCCATCTCGCGGCATAAAAGCCTGAACGGCAAATCTGTAACACCCGCCATAGGTGCAAGAAATACTTTATTTTCTATATTGACATTTCCTATTTTCATTGTCCGTCCTCGCCGAGGAAAAATACTCTGTAAAACATTTCGAGTGATTCAAGCAGCTCTCTTTTTTCGTACTGCATCTTCTTTATAAGCATTCCGCATGCAATATCATCATATAGCAAATCATTTTCATCTGCATCTGTTCTGAATAAAAGATTACCTTCCTCGTCAAATACAAGTTCAAGTATTCCTCCCACTTCTTCTGTAAAAAGAACACACATTATTTTAAGTTCATTTTTTATATCTTCAGGAAGTCTCGAAAATTCTTCATTCAGATAAAATTTCTTTTCATATGCACTTGAAGCACATAATACAACTTCTTCATCAAACATATCCATATAATCCTCTCACCGATACTTCACCGGCTATTATTTTCTTTTCCTCACCTGTATCATCCACCTTTACAATAAGCCTGCCTTCATTGTCTATTCCATACGCCTCGGCAGTATATGCATCTCCTCTCTCCTCGATACGCACAGTCTTTCCTGCATTAATAAGCATTTTATTATAATCATCAACGAGCAGGCTCAAATCCTGTGTCTTTATAAATCTATTAAAATATTCCGTAAAATCATGTGCAAACTGTGCAACAACATGGCTTCTTTTTATTCTTACACCTGTCTGTACAAATATTGACGATGCCATATCTTTTATCTCGTCGGCAAATTCAGTCGTATTGACATTTATGCCTATGCCTGTAACAACATAATTGACATGCTCGGGTTCGGCACTCATCTCCGTTAAAATACCGCATATTTTCTTTTTATCAAGAACTATATCATTAGGCCATTTTATTTTGCATTGCTCTATCTTGTTATCCGCAAACGAAATGTCCTTCTCATCAGACAAAATTGCTTTGGCATCATATTTTGTAACCTTTGTTATTGCAGACGAAACAGCCATAGCTGCAACTATCGTAAGCATTGATGCCTCATCCGGTCTTATATCCGGGCGTATAAGAAGTGTCATCCAGATTCCGCTTCCCGGTGGAGAAACCCAGTTTCTTCCTCTTCTTCCACGTCCACCTGTCTGACATTCAGTTATAAAGAGAGTTCCCGATTCTTCGCCTTCTTCCGCAGCCTTTTTTGCACGGTTGTTAGTTGAATCTGTCTCATCAAAAAACACTATTTTTTTTATAATATCATTTTTATCCAGCTGGCTTTCTATTTCTGATTTCGTCAAAATATCAGGATAGTTTACAATACGGTATCCTTTATTGGACACCGCATCAAATTCATAACCTTCTTCTTTCAGCTGATTAATAACTTTCCATACAGCAGTTCTTGATACTCCGAGGCTTTCACATATTGCCTGTCCCGAAACAAAACCGTCTGCATTTCTTAATATTTTTAAAATTTTTGTTTTCATGTGAAGCCACCTTACTATTTCAATACTGCTGCAAAACACATTGCTGACAAAACCAATAATACTACCGCTGTAATTGCCAGAATAACACCTGCCACTTTATTTTTTTCCATAAAACGTTTGGCAGATGTCAATGCATTAACGAGACAGCCTGCAAGAAATATCAATGGAAATATTATTCCGCTGCTGCTTCTGAAAAATAATATCAGGATAAACATTACGCCAACACACACTGTCAGAGCTATATTGGCATAATCTATAATCATTTTTGATTTTCTGTATGCACCACTGGTTGTATAATACATATCAATTCTGCCTCCGCATTATTTTTTATAGTATATTTTATTTGTATGCACCAAGCGTAGCTGCCATAACAGCTTTGATTGTATGCATTCTGTTCTCTGCTTCGTCAAATACCACAGACTGTAATGATTCAAATACTTCATCTGTAACTTCCATCTCATCAAGTCCGAATTTATCATGAATCTGAGCACCGATTGTTGTCTTTAAATCATGAAATGCAGGAAGACAATGCATGAAAATGGCATTTTTTGATGCATTTTCCATAACTGCACGATTAACCTGATATGGTAAAAGTGCTTTGATTCTTTCTTCCCATACTTCGTCAGGTTCACCCATTGAAACCCATACATCTGTATATATTACATCTGCATCTTTAGTCGCTTCCTTCACATCTTCACATAATGTAACTGAACCACCACTTGCCTTTGCCCATTCCTTACACTGTGCAACAAGCTCATCATTTGGAAAATATTCTTTTGTTGTGCATGCAGTGAAATGAAGACCAAGCTTTGCACATACTATCATAAGTGAATTACCCATATTGTAACGTGCATCACCCATGTATACAAACTTAACACCTTTTAAATGTCCAAGTTTCTCACGAATTGTAAGCATATCTGCAAGCATCTGTGTAGGATGATATTCATTAGTAAGACCATTCCAGACAGGTACTTTTGAATGTTTTGCAAGCTCCTCAACAATTTCCTGACCGAATCCACGATATTCTATTCCATCATACATTCCTGCAAGAACTCTTGCTGTATCGGCAATACTCTCTTTCTTGCCAATCTGGGAACCTTTAGGATCAAGATATGTAGTGCCCATTCCAAGGTCATGTGCTGCCACTTCAAATGAACAACGTGTTCTTGTACTTGTCTTTTCAAATATAAGTGCAACATTCTTGCCGATTAACGGCTGCTCAACTACACCCTTCTTTTTCTTTTCTTTAAGTTCTCCTGACAGATTAATAAGAAATTCAATCTCATCCGGTGTATAGTCTTTTAAAGTTAAAAAATCGCGTCCTGTCAAATCCATAGCTATCTTTATCTCCATTCCAAATATACATATTTGTGGTATAGTGTATCATAAATCATGTCTGTGTGCAATATAGAAAGAAAATCCGGGACAGCCTAGCAAATACTCAGTCTGTCCCGGATTAAATATATATAATAATTCAATTTTTATCTTACATCAGCCATATTTATTAAGATGCCGTTAATTATCTTAATAAAAAACATGACCTCCTATTATTGTAAAGCTTGAATATGCATCATAGTTTGCAATTGAAACTGATCTGAATGATGTATATGAGCCTATATTGTTCACACCTGACAATGCTTCCATTGCTGCTTCCAGACACTCCTGTGTTCTTGGACCTGCATCGAGTCTTGCCTGAAATGTTGAACTTGCATTGCCATATCCGTCAGATACACCTGAAAACTGGCTTCTTGCATAAATAACACCTGTGATTGTATTGTCATATCTTGAGTTTCTTACTCTGTTTAATACAACATTGGCTACAGCAAGTTTGCCTTCATATGGTTCCCAGCCTGATTCCCAGTCAATGACACATGCAAGAAGCCATACTTCTTCTGCACTTGCTTCCATTGTCGGATTATATGAAACACCTACATCTGTCATAGCTGCTTCAATTCTGGCAGCTCTTTCTTCTTCGGCTTTTCTTGCAGCTTCACGTTCAGCCTCTTCTGCCTGACGTCTCTGCTCCTCTTCCTCAGCCTTTATATTTTCTATCTCTTCGTTGGTATATCCGGTTCCTGCCGCATATTCTATGCTTACCTGGTCAGCATACACATATGCCTTTGACTCACCATACTCTACCGCAATCATGCTTCCTTTTTTGCCGACTGCCTTGAATTGTGTTCCGTTGGCTGCAAAATCTGCTGCCTGTGACTTGTCAGCTGTTAAATACAATGCTGCACTGTCAGCCACAACTGTAGCACTCACATCTCCTAAGCTGCTTCCAAGTGCCTGTGCTTCCTCATTAAAACATAATTCACTTGTCTTAACAAATCCTGTAAGATTACCGGATACAATCTTTGTCCATTCTCCGACAATCTCTTCTGCAGATGCAATGCTGTTTTGTCCCATCTGACCTACAACCTCTGAATTCTCATCGGCCATTGCATACACCTGAGTATAAGGATCAGCTATGGCTATTGCCATACCTGCATACATCCCCGTTTCTTTTTCCTCCACATAACCTGTCGCAACGATGTCTGACACATTAACAGTGTAAGACGCCTGTCTCAGTTCTGTATCGAATTGTACTGTACTTTCTGGTTGCTCATAGGTAGTTTTTGCGACTGCCACTTCCGGTACAACCGGCATAAGGAACATAACTACGGCTGCCCCCGTGCAAATTGCCGCTTTGCTACTTCTAAGTTTCATAAAGCTTTCCCTTTCCGGCATTTGTTATGCCTAAACAAAATGTTACGGAATTGTTACATTTTGTTACAGATGTATTGTAGCAAAGTTACGCTTCTTTGTCAAATCTGTTAAAAAATGGCATAAAACAAGGGCTTCCACGTGTTTTGGAAGCCCTTATCTTAAAAATTTATTATTTTTTTATATTTCTAAAATATTTACAAATTAATGTCATTAACTCCGTCTCTGACGCATAGCTTCATATGTAAGCACTGTACAGGCTATTGCAGCATTTAATGATTCAACCTTACCTTCCATATGAATTTTTATAAGATTATCTGCAGCCTTAGAAGCCGCATCAGTAAGTCCATTGCCTTCATTTCCAATAAGAAATGCACTTGACTTTGTATAATCAGCCTCCGTATACTCACAACTTCCGTCAAGATGAGCCGCATAAACATTAATTCCGTTCTTTTTCATCAGTTCAATTGCACCTATAAAATCAGCAGCATAAACAAACGGAACTCTGTATATTGACCCCATAGTTGAACGTATCGTCTTTGGATTATATATATCAACGGCATTAGAACTTATCACAATGCCAGTGACACCGGCTCCCTCAGCCATTCTTACTATAGTTCCGAGATTGCCGGGATCCTGAAGATTTTCTATTGCTATTATAAGAGGTTTTCTGTCAGAACCGGCTTTTATAATATCATCAACACTGTATTCTTTCATATTAATAACAGCCATAACGCCTTGTGGAGTCTGTGTATCAGACATATGTGCAAATACGTTATCTGCAACTGTCTCAACTTTGTCATCACTCATTCCAAGTTTCTTGACAAAATCCTCATTGTCAGTTGCAAATCTTTCTGACATATATACTTTTTCAATACGGTCAAATGGTGCTTCACACACCATCTTGACACCCTCGACAACAAACTGCCTGTTTTCTTTTCTTATTTTTGACTTCTTCTGAAGCTGGATTACACGTTTAACCTGTGAACTTCCTGTACTTGTTATCATATATTTTTCCTGTTTACTTTTTATATTAAAGTCTTAAAACCACTGCTGCACATATTATGCATTATTATTTGATAAATCTGCACAATTTTACTTTGAAAGCAGTGCACTTATATTAAATTCATACTCATTAATATCTTTCTTCATTGCAAGTGCTTCATCTATATCAAAATCAACGAATTTGCCATTCTTGTATGCAACAAGACGGTTGCTCTTGCCTTCAACAAGCAGATCAACTGCATATGAGCCCATTACAGATGCATACATTCTGTCCTTACATGTCGGAGAACCACCTCTTTGCATGTAACCAAGTATAGTAGCTCTTGTCTCAATGCCTGTTGCTGCCTCAATACGTCTTGCCATACCTGTTGAGTGGCCTATACCTTCAGCATTAATAATAAGATGATGTTTCTTGCCTTTCTTACGTCCTTCAATAATATGATTAATAATAGCCTGCTCGTCATTATCATATCTTTCCGGAAGAAGAATATCTTCTGCACCATTAGCAATACCACACCAGAGTGCTATATAACCTGCATTTCTACCCATTACTTCAATAATACTGCATCTTTCATGTGATGTAGATGTATCACGAATTTTATCAATAGCTTCCATGGCAGTATTTACAGCTGTATCAAATCCTATTGTGTAATCAGTACATGCTATATCCAGGTCAATTGTTCCCGGAAGTCCAATTGTGTTGACACCATTCTCAGCAAGCTTCTGTGCACCTCGAAATGAGCCGTCACCGCCAATTACAACTATGCCATCAATGCCGTGTTTTTTGCATACTTCTGCTGCCTTTTTCTGTCCATCTGCAGTCATAAACTCAAGACATCTTGCTGTGTAAAGAATAGTTCCGCCTCTCTGGATAATGTCAGAAACGCTCTTCTTATCCATGTCTATAACTTCATCATTAATAAGACCATTATATCCTTTTTGTATGCCTTTAACTTTAAGCCCTTTGTTCAGTGCAGTTCTGACAACAGCTCTTATCGCTGCATTCATTCCCGGTGCATCACCACCGCTTGTTAAAACACCAATTGTTTTTATTTCCTTTGCCATAACTACTCCTTCCTTTCTGCTCTTCCTATGAATATCTTAAAATAATATTACCGCAATCGCGTCCGTATTTCAACTATGTTGTTTCAACATTTTTAATACCGTACTGTGCCCTGAGTGATGCCAGAATATCAGGTGTAATCCTGATGTTTCTGCTCTGCGGAAGTGCAATCCTCTTATTTTCTTTTGTGCAGTAAATTATAATTGAATCTTTTCCGTCTGAATATTTTAATTCTTCCGCTAAATCCGCCGCTTTTTTAAGATATTCTTCCTCGCTTGCAAATCTTATCCATAATTTTCGCGGAACATCTTCAAAAGGGACTACGCTTTCGCATATAAGCTTCGCATTTTCATCTGCATTAGCATTAACTCTGCCTGTTATGAATAATTTATCAGTTCCTTCTATTATATTCCTATATGTCGAAAATGTCCTCGGAAATACAATTACTTCAACAGTTCCCACCAAATCCTCTATCGTAAGATATGCCATAAGCTGCCCTGTTTTTGTAGGTTTCACCGATTTTGCCATAATCATTCCGCCGATTGTTGCCTTTGAATCCACTTTGACTTTCGGCTCACCTGTCTCATCATCAATCTCAAAATCTGTGGACATTGCTGAAATATGTTTTTTCCACATAGCAGCATATTCATCAAGCGGATGTCCGCTTACATAGACTCCCAGCACTTCTTTTTCAAATGCAAGAATATCTTCCTTTGTATACTCACTTACATCCGGCATTTTTATCTCAAATTGTGATTTTTCACTCTCATCAACAAGGTCAAAAAGCGACATCTGTCCCGAAATCGCATCTTTTCCCTGCTTTGCCTCATTATCAAGCATGCGTGCATACACGTTCATCATCTGGCGTCTGTTATTTCCGAATGTGTCAAACGCCCCCGATTTTATAAGATTTTCCAGAGTACGTTTGTTTAAGTCTGTATACAATCTGCTTATAAAATCCTGCATACTTGTAAAACGGCTTTTATTTCTTTCATCAATTATAGCTTTTATCGTCGGTCTTCCAAGCGATTTTACAGCTGAAAGACCGAATCTTATCGCATTGTCTTCAACCGAAAATTCCATATCCGAAGTATTTACGTCAGGAGGAAGCATCTGTATATTCATCTGACGGCATGCATAGATATAACCCGCCACCTTATCAGTATTATCGACAACCGACGTCATAAGAGCCGCCATAAATTCCACGGGGTAATATGTCTTTAAATATGCTGTCTGATACGCAACAACCGCATAACATGCCGCATGTGACTTATTAAATGCGTACTTTGCAAAGTCAATCATATCATCGTAAATCTTATTAGCCGTTTTTTCATCTATTCCATTACTTATACAACCCGGTACATTTTCCTCCGGATTGCCATATATGAAATTCTGCCTTTCTTTTTCCATGACAGACGTCTTTTTCTTAGACATTGCACGACGGACAAGGTCACTTCGTCCAAGCGAATATCCGGCGAGGTCACGCACTATCTGCATTACCTGCTCCTGATATACAATACAGCCGTATGTCGGCTTTAATATCGGTTCAAGCATAGGACAGTCATACGTAATATCTCCTGGATTATTCTTTCCTTTTATATACTGTGGAATGAAATCCATAGGTCCCGGTCTATAAAGCGATATTCCGGCTATCAGGTCTTCTATGCTCTGCGGCTTTAATTCTTTCATGAAGTTCTTCATTCCCGCACTTTCAAGCTGGAATATACCTTCACATTTACCGGTGCTTATCATGTCATAGACATTTTTATCTTCATAATTAATATTATCTATTGAAAATTCCGGATTTTTCTTTCTCGCCAGCTTTTCGGCATCCTGAATTACTGTAAGTGTTCTAAGCCCCAGAAAATCCATCTTTAAAAGGCCAAGTTCTTCAAGCGTTGTCATAACAAACTGTGCCACTACAGCACCGTCTGCCCCTGTCGCCACAGGAACATACTCATCTACGGCTTTCTGGCTTATAAGCACGCCAGCCGCATGCATTGACGCATGACGAGGTAATCCTTCAAGTCGTTTACTCTTATCAATTAAATCATGGACCTGTGCATCATTTTCATATGCATTACGCAAATCCGGATTTTCCTGTATTGCTTTATCTATTGTTATTCCTATTTCTCTAGGCACCATTTTTGCAATATTATCAACCATTGCATAAGGAAGATCAAGCACTCGTCCAACATCCTTTATTACAGCTCTTGCCGCCATCGTTCCGAATGTTACAATCTGAACAACACAATCCTTTCCATATTTTTCCACTACATAATCTATAACTTCCTGTCGTCTCTCATAGCAGAAATCCACGTCAATATCGGGCATTGATACTCGCTCCGGATTAAGGAAACGTTCAAAAATAAGACTATACTTTATCGGGTCAATGTCTGTTATTCCAAGGCAATATGATACAATGCTTCCCGCTGCTGAACCTCTTCCCGGTCCTACAGCTATCCCATGTGTCTTTGCATAATTAATATAGTCCCATACTATAAGGAAATAATCTACATAACCCATCTTGTGAATAACCGACAATTCGTACTCAAGACGCTTCTTTTTTTCTTCATCTGCATCCGGATATCTTCGTTTCATGCCCTCATTACAAAGATGATTGAGATATGTCCATGAATCAAACCCCTGCGGTACCTCAAAGTGCGGTACTTTTGTTACGCCAAATTCAATCTCAACATTACATCTTTCAGCTATTTTGCATGTATTTTCAAGAGCCTGTGGTGCATACGGAAACAGTTCTGCCATTTCTTCCGGCGATTTAAGATAATACTGTCCACCGTCATATCTCATTCTATTTTCATCTGTAACTTTTTTACCTGTCTGTATACAAAGAAGAATATCATGTGCATCAGCATCCTGTGCATATGTATAATGCACATCATTGGTACATACTAAATCAATCCCCAATTCCTGCGACATGCGGATCAACTGGGGATTGACATACTTTTGTTCAGGGATTCCATGATCCTGCAGTTCAAGAAAGAAATTACCTTTACCAAAAATACCTTCATACCGCTTTGCTGCCTCACAACCTGCCTCGTACATGCCTCTTGCAAGATATCTTTGTACTTCACCTGCAAGACACGCACTTAATGCGATAATACCCTCATGAAACTGCTCCAGCACTTCATAATCAACACGCGGCTTATAATAAAATCCTTCCGTAAATCCTCTTGAAACAATTTTCATAAGATTTTTGTATCCGGTATTATTTTCAGCAAGGAGAACCAGATGATAATATCTGCTCTCTGATTCTCCCGGCTGCTTATCAAATCTTGAACCCGGGGCAACATATACTTCACATCCAAGAATCGGCTTTATGCCAACTTCTTTTGCTGCTTTGTAGAAATCTATCACACCGTACATTACTCCGTGGTCAGTTATTGCAAGACTCTTCATTCCAAGCTCTTTTGCTCTTGATGTAATCTCTTTTATCTTGCTTGAACCATCAAGAAGCGAATACTCCGTATGGACATGTAAATGTGTAAATTCCATTATTACCCCTTTTTCTGAAACATATTTTAATTATTTGTATTGTTTTTTGTGTTTTCTGTATTTTGAGAATCTTCCTGTTTTCCAGAATTATTCTCGTAGCTGTTCGATTTATTTTTTCCAACATTATCCCAGAAATCATCTACAGGACCGCTTACAGTTGACGAATAACTTCCGTCTTCTGCAAATGTTACGCTCTCTGCAACTTTTTCTGACTTAGACATTGCACTTGTGTCCACCGGTTCCGGAATTCCTTTTACTTCTCTGTAAATCTTCATAAATTCCTTACCTGTAATTGTCTCTTTCTCATAAAGGAACTTGGCAATTTCATCAAGGACATCCCTGTTTTCTGAAAGAAGCTGTTTAGCTTCTTCAAAACATCTCTTCAATAAATCTTTTACTTCTTCATCAATTATGGCTGCTGTCTCATCTGAACAGTTAAGTCTTGCATTACCGTCGAGATACTTGTTTTCAACTGTCTCAAGACTCATAAGGCCAAATTTTTCTGACATGCCATACTGTGTAATCATGGCTCTTGCCATCTGTGTAGCCTTTTCAATATCATTTGATGCACCGGTTGTAACAGTATCAAATACAATCTCTTCTGCAGCACGTCCGCCAAGAAGTGTAACAAGTCTTGCCATAAGCTCATCTTTTGTCATAAGATACTTCTCTTCCTCAGGCACCTGCATTACATAACCAAGTGACCCCATTGTTCTTGGAACAATAGTAATCTTCTGGACCGGTTCAGCATCTTTCTTTAATGCTGTAATAAGTGCATGACCCACTTCATGGTATGCGACAGTTCTCTTTTCCTCACGGCTAAGAATCCTGTCTTTCTTTTCTTTACCTGCAATTACAACTTCGACAGCCTCAAAAAGGTCTTTCTGTGAAACTACATTTCTGCCATCCTTGACGGCTGCAATAGCAGCCTCATTAATCATATTTGCAAGGTCTGAACCAACAGCACCACTTGTCGCAAGTCCGATTGCTTCCAAATCAACAGAATCATCCATAAGAACATCTTTTGAATGAACCTTAAGTGTATCTATTCTTCCCTTTAAATCCGGTTTATCTACAATAATTCTTCTGTCAAGACGACCTGGTCTTAAAAGTGCCTTATCAAGCACTTCCGGTCTGTTAGTCGCAGCAAGAATAAAAAGTCCCTTAGATGAATCAAAACCATCCATCTCCGCAAGGAGCTGGTTCAATGTCTGTTCACGCTCGTCATTTCCACCGCCATATCTCGAATCACGGCTCTTACCGATTGCATCAATCTCATCAATGAAAATAATACATGGTGCAAGCTTCTGTGCTTCTTTAAACAAATCTCTTACTCTTGACGCACCTACACCGACAAACATCTCTACGAAATCTGAACCTGCAAGAGAAAAAAACGGCACATTGGCTTCACCGGCTACTGCTTTTGCAAGGAGTGTCTTACCTGTACCCGGAGGTCCTACAAGAAGTGCACCCTTTGGAAGCTTAGCACCTATTCTTGCATATTTATCAGGATTGTGAAGGAAATCAACAATCTCTGTAAGTGATTCTTTTGCCTCATCCTGACCGGCAACATCTTTAAATGTAACACCTGTCTTCTTCTGTACATATACTTTGGCAGTATTCTTGCCGACGCCCATACCGCCCATCATACCGCTTCCTTTTGCAATCTTTCTATATATGAATGAGAAAAGGAATATCATAAGGAGCAATGGAAGTACATATGCAAGAAGGAAATCTATAACAGATGAACTTGAGTCAGGAATATAACCTGCTATTGTAATATCTGAATGTTCCTTCAATGTCTGCACAAGTTCATCATCATTAATATATGCTGTGTAATATGTGTACTTAATCTTTCCCATTGCGGTATCTTCAATCGTATCATCTGAAGGAGTTATTATAATTCTATCCTGTTCAAACTTAACTTTTGAAATCTTGTTCTCATCAATCATATTAAGAAATTCAGAATATGAAATCTCTTTATATGTTGCATTCTTTAACATTCCATTAAGAAATGTGATACCGATAAATGTAACAACACATGCTATCGTAAGCAGTATTATTGTATTCCAGTTCTTTGGCTTCTTCTCGTTATTATTATTTCTTCCGCCGCCTCTGTTGCCATTATTATTGCGGTTATTGCCCGGTCCATTATTGTAATTATTATAGTTGTTATAATTACCCGGTCCATACCCATTAGGTCCTCCCTGCGGTCCGTTAGGCATTCCGTTGTAACCTCTGTTACCGCTGTTATAGCCATTACCGCCATTATTGCCATATCCGCCGTTATAACCATTACCGCCGGCGTTACCCTGTGGATTATATCCGCCATACCCCTGTCCGTTACGGTTATTATTATTATCCGGTGACGGATTACTGCCATTGCCGTTATTAAGTGGTCTGCCATTTACATTATCGCCGGAATTTCTGTTATCATTTTCCCAGTTTCCCATATATTCTCCATTTCTAATTTTATAATAAAACAGCACTTATGTATATTGCTGAGTTTATTATCAAAAAATAATATGATTGTCTTCTTAATTATATAGATTAATATTTTATAAATCAATCAAAAACAACTAATTTTACTTATTTTATACTAACTTTATAATTTTATCATGCCCCTCTGTAATATATTTATCTATTTATTTTGAAAAAATATGTGGAAATTAATAACGACTCGTTGTATAATGGTTTTAAATATTAAATGATTTGTCCCGGTAGTGTTTTATTTTGTGCTGCCGGATATTTATTTTTAATGTATTTTTAATAACAATTTTTTACAGCCGCAACCCGGCAGAATGGAGGAAATAATGCCCGTAAAATATGTATTCGTCACCGGTGGTGTCGTTTCAGGACTTGGAAAAGGAATAACTGCTGCGTCATTAGGACGTTTATTGAAAGCCCGCGGTTTTTCAGTAACTATGCAGAAGTTTGATCCATATATTAATATCGACCCAGGCACCATGAATCCAATTCAGCATGGTGAAGTATTTGTTACCGATGATGGAGCCGAGACTGACCTTGACCTCGGACATTATGAAAGATTCATTGATGAAAGTCTTAATAAAAATTCTAATGTAACTACAGGTAAGGTTTACTGGTCAGTTCTTCAGAAAGAACGCCGCGGTGATTTTGGTGGAGGCACTGTTCAGGTTATTCCTCATATCACTAACGAAATCAAAAGCAGATTTTACCGCGACTACTCAGATGATAAAACTAAGATTGCCATCATCGAAGTCGGTGGTACTGTAGGTGATATCGAAAGCCAGCCTTTCCTTGAAGCAATCCGTCAGTTCCAGCACGAAGTAGGACGTGAGAATGCTATCCTTTGTCACGTTACTCTCATACCTTACCTCAAGGCTTCAGGTGAGATGAAGACAAAGCCGACACAGGCAAGTGTAAAAGAACTTCAGGGAATGGGTATCCAGCCGGATATTCTTGTATGCCGTACTGAGCATCCTCTTGAACCTGGAATTAAGGATAAGATTGCTTTATTCTGTAACGTACCTAAATCACACGTACTTCAGAATCTTGATGTTGAAATTCTTTATGATGCACCACTTGCAATGGAAGATGAACACCTTGCACAGGTTGCATGTGAATGTCTCCAGCTTGACTGTCCAGAACCGGATCTTGACGAATGGCGTGCAATGTGTAAAGCATGGAAAAATCCTACAAAGAAAGTTACTGTTGCCCTTGTTGGTAAATATATACAGCTTCACGATGCTTACATCAGTGTAGTCGAAGCCTTAAAGCACGGCGGTGTATACAATTCAGCTGATGTAACTATCAAATGGGTTGATTCAGAAACTGTTACAGCTGAAAATGCAGCTGAAATTCTTGGCGATGTATCAGGAATCCTTGTTCCTGGTGGTTTCGGCGACAGAGGTATTGAAGGCAAGATTCAGGCAATCCGCTATGCAAGAGAACACAATGTACCATTCCTTGGTCTCTGCCTCGGAATGCAGTTGTCTATCGTTGAATTTGCAAGAGATGTAATCGGTTATACAGATGCACACAGCGTTGAATTAAAGCCGGATACTACACACCCTGTAATTCACCTTATGCCTGATCAGGAAGGCATTGATGATATCGGTGGCACATTAAGACTTGGCTCTTATCCTTGTGTTCTTGATAAAACAAGCAAGGCCTACGAGCTTTATGGTGAAGAGCAGATTCATGAGCGTCATCGTCATCGTTATGAAGTTAATAATGATTATAGAAAAGTTCTTACAGAAAACGGCATGAAGCTTTCAGGTATTTCTCCTGACGGAAGAATCGTTGAGATGGTTGAAATTCCTTCACATCCATGGTTCCTTGCAACTCAGGCACATCCTGAATTAAAGTCCCGTCCTAACAGACCACATCCGCTTTTCAGAGGATTTATCAAAGCAGCTCTTGATTATCAGGAAAATAAATAAAAATAAATAAATCCCGGTAAAGATCTGAGGTGACACCTCATAATACTACTTTGCCGGGATTTTTCTAATTAAAAATATGATTTGATAACCATACATAAGTATAATAAATTTATTTTTTGACAACACATATTCTATACTCCTCAAATGATTTTTCTATCACATTCAGATTTTTTAAGCCTTGAAAATATGGCTGTTTTAAACATAATGCGATTCCATCACCTGTCATCTTTGAATATGCTTCTTTAAATGTCCATATTTTCAAAAATCTTTCTTTCTGTTCCGATTCCGACTCAGCCATGCACACCCATTCAGATTCATCTTTATTAAAAAAACGTCTTGCAACGCTGCATACATCTTTTCTGTTTCCTTCCATATCAATTCCTATCGGTTTATCAGAAATAGCACATGCAACATATTTTCCTGAATGTGTAATATTAAAATTCAATTCTTTGTAATCTTTAAAATAAGGTTTACCTTTTTTCTGATATTTAATTTTATAATCATATGATTTATCATATCCATCACATGCCTTAATTATATCCACCATTACAATTTCACTATGATTATCCACTTTTTCTTGTCTTAAAGCATAATTTAATAACAATCCAGCGGCAATACAACGGCATTTATCCTCATTAAATCTCAATTTGTCAGCTTTACTACGTCGCACTTCAGTAACAATATTATATGCTTTTTTATATAATTTTTCATCAAACACTCTATTGCCATCAGCATCCCTATTAAAAAATACTTCTATTGATGTGATATATATTGTAATTTTATTTAATTTTGCAGCCATACCTATTTCCTCACATATTTTGCTATTTAATTTCATGCCACCGCTGTAAGTTCCGGTACTTTTATCCGGTTTCGCAATTACCTATTTGTTATTTAATTATAACAGACTATCTGTAAAATCAAAATATTTTTACACATTTTTACTTGTAAAATCATTATATATATGTTATAAGTATATTTATAGATATGCATATTTATATATTTTTGTAATTTATACTATTATAATCAAGTCACTTTACATTTTTGACGTGAAAGG